>CAVGSW010000078.1:0-6128 GCA_963631945.1 Flexilinea sp.
GTTCGTGTAGGAACCATCAGCCCAGAAGATGTTGCGGCCGAATGCTGCAGTGATGTAAGCGTAGATCGGGTTGATCAGGTTTACAAATGCATATGGGAAGAATACGAATGGGCTCATGCCGAGTACGCCTGTCTGATAAGCACCGCATCCTGTCCAAGGGAACATAACTGCCCAAAGAGTACCAGCGTCCTCGAGGGATCTGGAGAGCATGTTACGTCCAAGTCCGAGTTCGTCAAACTTGTCGCAGTAGATAGGAGCAGGAACACCGATTCCAAGGAACTGGTCGCACATTGTTGCGTCGCAGAAGATGGAAGTAAGGAGTGTTGCAAGAATCAGTCCGCCAACGGAGTCTATCTTGTGCTTGAGGCCACCGAACAGACGCTCGATGCATCCGCAACGCTCAAGAGCACCACCATAAGCAAGTGCAACGATGATGAGGTTGATTGTCCACATTGTGCCATCCATACCACCGGCTTTGCCGAGGATGGAGTCAGCAACTTCGTTTCCAGTTTCTACTTCGATACCATAGTGTAACATGTTGAATACATCGCCCAGGGCGTGGCTTCCGTAGATGTCAACCGGCTGGAAGATGAGCATGAAGATTGTTGCTACAGCAACTGATGCTGCGATACCAACAAGTCCAGGAACTCTGAGGATACACATGATGATTACGACGATGATAGGAACGAGCAGGATTGGGCTGATGTTGAATGCTCCTCTGAAAGCATCCTGGATGCCAGCAGCTACTGCAGGATCATATGCACTTGTGTCGATGTTCAATCCAAGGATCGTGTAAAGAACGAGTGCGATGATCATCGTTGGGCCAGTAGTGGAAACCATTGCAGTTACATGGTCGAAAAGACCAGTCTCAGCTACAGCTGCTGCAAGGTTAGTAGTGTCGGAAAGTGGTGAGAACTTGTCGCCTACGTAAGCACCGGAGATAATCATACCAGCGGTGATAGCAGGGTTGATACCGAGACCCGCGCCGATTCCGAGGAATGCAAGTCCGATAGTAGCAGTTGTTGTCCAAGAGGAACCGCAAGCAAGACCTACGATTGCGCAAAGGATACAACCTACTGGAAGGAACAGCTTAGGTGTGAGCAGGTCCAGTCCATAAACGATGAGCGATGGAATAGCGCCGGATGCCATGAAGCTGGATACCAGGAAACCTACTGTGCAAAGAATGAGTACAGCTTCCATAGAAGCGCTCAAACGTTCGATCATGCCAGCAAGCATTTCCTTAAAGCTGTGACCGCAAGCTACGCCTACGATACAAGCGATGATGATTGAGAATACCAGAGGCATGTGTGCGTCTTGGTATCCTGACTCTGATCCGCCGAGGAAGCAGTAAAGCATCAGGGCGATCATTGCCACGATTGGGATGAGAGCAACAATTATGTTCATCTCACGTGGTGACTTCTTTTCGTTTGCCATAAATAATACCTCACTTTAATAAAATAAATAATAGAAGTTTTTGTCAGTATAATTTTAACACACTCTAAGCGATATGGCAAGAGAAAACATTTATTGAACATTTACGCGATTTCGTGCAGTATACAAAATATTGTGGCGTGAAGGCGGTTTTTCTTGACAAAATACGCAAGAGAAAATATAATATTCTCATATGATATGAACGATTGGAGGGTTTTTCTTTGAAACGTACGGAAAGAGTTGGCGCAATGGTAAAAATTTTATGCGATAATCCCAATAAAATTTTTACACTGCAATACTTTTGTGACATGTTCGGAGCGGCGAAGTCCAGCATCAGTGAGGACATAAAGACGGCGAGCGAATCCATCGCATTTACTGGTGGCGGCTACCTTGAAACAGTCGCTGGTGCGAAAGGCGGCGTTCGGTTCGTACCTGACATCACAGACGAAGCTGTTCGCGAGCTTCAGAAGGAATTTTGCGAGAGGCTTTCGGATACGAGCAGGATTCTCGGCGGAAACTTCCTTTATACATCGGATATTTTCTACGATTCGGCGCTCATCAGGAAAATTGCTCTCGTGTTCGCTCGGAAATTCAAGGATTGCGGAGCTGAATACGTTGCGACTGTCGAAACAAAGGGCATTCCCCTCGCCTCTCGCGTTGCTGAGGTCATGAACATTCCGCTCGTCGTTGTCCGCAGGGAGGCGAAGATTTCCGAAGGTTCGACCGTGAGCATCAACTATTTCAGCGGTTCGTATGACAGGATTCAGCGCATGTCCATGTCGAAGCGCGCCATCGCTGAGGGCAGCAAAGTTCTCATCATAGATGACTTCATGCGCGGCGGCGGCAGCGTTGTGGGAATCGCGGAGATGGTCGGTGAGTTCAAGGCATCGGTAGTCGGTGTAGGCGTTGCAATTGCTGCGACAGAGCCCGTTCAGAAAAAGGTCAGCGACTACACTTGCCTCGTTTATATGGACGACATTCCTGCCAGTGGAAATTCCATTCCGCTCACGCCGAACGCTAACATATTTTAGATTTTGACTCGCTGTTTTCTTCATGCCGATTCAATGTTTTGTTGTAATTTTTTTGGAAAATTTAACATGTGTTTAGAAAGTGCTAAAGTCACAAGATTTTTACATTAAATACATGGATTTTTCTTGTAATTGTTTTCTGAAAATTGTATAATAAGCATTGAGCATAAGCGCTACACACTATGCTAGAAAGGTGGTACGAAATGAAGATTACAGATGTCAGACTTAGAAAAGTCGGCGAAGAAGGAAAGTTGAAGGCAATCGCTTCTGTAACGTTTGATGATGAGTTTGTTGTTCACGACATCAAGGTTATTGATGGTCAGAACGGATTGTTCATCGCAATGCCGAGCAGAAAAATCGGAAACGGCGAGTTCAGAGATGTGGCTCACCCACTCTCGTCGGAAACTCGCAACAGAATCAAGGATGCAATCTTCGAGGCGTATGAGAAAGCCCCAGAGGCTGGCTCGGATGGTTCCGAAGCTTAATATTCTATGTTCAGCGAGAAACGCTAACGATTAACCAAAGGCTAGAGGCTAAAAACTTAATATGGTAATTACGAAAACCCGCCGAATTGGCGGGTTTTTCATTGCTCTGTATTGTAATTTGCAGCTCATTTGCTATGCGAATTCTACGCGAATCATGTTCGTCTTGCCCGTTACATCGAGCGGCACGCCTGCGCTGATTACGACCTTGTCGCCCTTGGCGATGAGTCCTGCGCTCCTGCCCTCTTCAAGGCATCTGTACACGAGAACGTCTACATTCTGAAGGTTCTCGACCATGAGTGGATATACGCCCCAAACGAGCGCGAGCTGGTGATATGTCTTCTCGTGCGGAGTTGCCGCAAGCAATAGAGTGTTCGGGCGGAACTTGCTCATTCTCAGAGCTGTGTAGCCGGACTTGGTGATGCTCATAATCGCCTTGGCATTGATATCACGAGCGAGCGTGCAAGCCGCGTGCCCTACCGCGTTCGTCGTGTCGGAGGAATCCATCTCGAACCACATGTTGCCGCTTGGGAGGAACTTCGGGTCGTCTTGCTCGGCCTGGATTGCAATCTTGGCCATCGCTGCGACTGCTTCGACTGGATATGCGCCCATTGCCGTTTCTCCGGAGAGCATGACGGCCGATGTTCCGTCGAACACAGCATTTGCAACGTCCGTAATCTCAGCGCGCGTCGGAAGCGGGCTCTTGATCATGGATTCGAGCATCTGTGTCGCTGTGATTACGATCTTGCCGCTCTGCTGGCAGCGCTTAACGAAACGTTTCTGGATGCCTGGGAGCCTTGCGAAGTTTACCTCTACGCCCATGTCACCGCGGGCAACCATGATGCCATCGGATGCCTCGAGAATCTCCTCAAAATTGTCGATACCCTCTGTATTTTCAATCTTCGAAATGATCTTGATATTCTCGCCGCCGTTGTCCACGAGGAACTTGCGGAGCGTGTTCACATCGTCTGCCCTTCTAACAAAGGATGCCGCAACGTAATCTACATCTTTCTTGATGCCAAACAGCAAATCCTCCTTGTCCACTGGGCTGAGGTATTCCATGGCAAGTGCGACGTTCGGGACGTTGATTCCCTTGTGATTGCTCACCTCACCGCCGATTATTACATCACAAATTATATCCGTGTCCGTAACCTCAGTGACCTTGAGCCTGATTTTGCCGTCATCTATGAGCACTTCATCGCCCGTCTTCAGCTCGCTCGGCAGATTCTTGTATGTGATGCTCGCTTCCTGAGCATTCCCCATGACTTCTCTCGTCGTGAGCGTGAATTTGCTGCCAGCCTCGAGAACCGCCTTGCCGCCTTCGAAGTCCTTTGTTCTGATCTCTGGGCCCTTCGTGTCGAGCATGACTGCGGCCGCTCTGCCGATTTTGTCCCTGACGCTTCTGAACAGGTCGATCGTCTCGCCGTGCCCTTCCCTATCTCCGTGCGAAAAATTCACTCTCGCCACGTCCATGCCCGCATTCAGCATTTTCTCGATTGTCTCCGCATTGATGGACGCTGGGCCTAATGTGCAAATAATTTTCGTTTTTCTCATTTTTCTTTCCTCATTATATGTTATCTATTGCTATATTTTACTCGAATTCTCCTTTTATTTTAACCGATATGCAAAAATAATGCAATGATAGCCTTGCGACTTTCGTGTTAAATGTTGTAGAATATTTAAGTAAAATCGTGAGAATCGAGGTAAATTCATGGCAGAGCAAAATTTGAAAGAACGTATCAGAAACGAAAAATATTTTTCTCTTATCAAGACAGCAGACGAAGCGGCTGAGCTTATCAAAGACGGCATGGCTGTTGGAATCAGCGGATTCACTAACGCTGGCTATCCGAAGGTTGTGACGCACGCATTGGCTGAGCAAGCGAAGGCTGGCAGAGACATCAAAATAGATCTTTACTCGGGCGCATCCGTAGGTCCAGAGGTTGACACGGAGCTCGTTGAGGCTGGAATCATCAGAAAAAGATTCCCATATCAGACAAATTCAAATCTCAGGAAAGCAATCAACGCTGGCAAGGTTGACTATGTAGACATGCACCTCGGCAGAAGCCCAGAGTTCATCGCAGCAGGACATGTCAAGAAACCTGACATCGCGCTTGTTGAGGCTCTTGCAATCACAGAAGACGGCAACCTCATCCCGACGACATCAGTTGGTAACACTCCGACATACGTCGCAGAGGCTGACAGCGTAATCGTAGAAATCGCAATGGCAAAGCCGCTTGAGCTCGAAGGCATGGCTGACGTTTACATGTGCGAGAAGCCTCCGATGAGACAGCCTATTCCGCTCACTCACCCTGGAGACCGCATCGGCAAGCCATATATCGACTGCGGCTGGGACAAGATTGCGGCAATCGTAATCTCCGACAAGAGCGACCTGACTCGTCCGCTCGCGGCAATCTCCGAGGATTCCAAGAAAATCGGACAGAATATAATCAAGTTCCTCGAAAACGAGGTTAAGGCTGGTCGCATGGGTAACTCCTTGCTTCCGATTCAGTCTGGCGTTGGCTCCGTTGCAAACGCTGTACTCTATGGGCTGGCAGACTCAGAGTTCTCTGGTCTCACCTGCTACACCGAGGTTATTCAGGATTCCATGCTCGACCTTGTCAAGTCCGGCAAGGCTGACGTTGCATCCTGCACGGCACTTGCACCATCACCTGAGGCACAGGTTGAGTTCTTCAAGGACATTGATTTTTACAAGAAACATATAATCTTCCGCCCACAGGAAATTTCCAATTCTATTGAGATTTCCCACAGGCTCGGACTCATCGCTATGAACACGGCTCTGGAAGTTGACATTTACGGAAACGTTAACTCCACTCACGTTCAGGGCAAGAAGATGATGAACGGCATCGGCGGCTCCGGCGACTTCTCTCGCTCGGCTTCGCTCGTAATCTTCACGACATCCTCGATTGCCAAAGACGGAGCTATCTCCTCCATCGTTCCTATGTGCCCGCACGTAGACCACACGGAGCACGAGGTCATGGTAATCGTTACTGAGCAAGGCTACGCAGACCTCAGAGGGCTTTCCCCTAAGGAAAGAGCCGTTGCCATCATCGAAAACTGTGCACATCCTGACTACAAGGATGCCCTCATGGACTACTTCAAGCGCGCATGCGAGCAGGCACCATGCCAGACCCCGCACATCCTCGACGAAGCCCTCTCCTGGCACAGC
>CAVGSW010000079.1:0-6127 GCA_963631945.1 Flexilinea sp.
TGGAACTTCTTCTTGCCCTTCTGGATGAGTAGCTTGCCGTCCTCATCGAACATATCCGCTGTGATTGCAAGCTTTCTGTCAGTTACCTTCTGACCAGCAACCGTCAGACCGCCCTGCTCGATTGTACGGAAACCTTCGCTCGTATTAGGTACGAGTCCGAGCTCCTTGATGAGCGTTACAACGCCAATGCCCTCGCCTTCGAACTTGTCGCGAGCCATCTTAGTAGTAGGAACGTTAGCCATGTCTCCGCCGCCACCGAATGCAGCACGAGCACCGTCAAGAGCCTTCTTTGCTTCTTCTTCGCCGTGAACGAGCTTTGTAACTTCGTAAGCGAGAACTTCCTTTGCATGGTTAATCTCAGCACCCTCGAGTGCGGACAGGCGGTTAACCTCGTCCATCGGCAGGAATGTGAGCATTCTCAGGCATTTGTTAACGTCTGCGTCAGCAACATTTCTCCAGTACTGGAAGAACTCGTAAGGGCTAGTCTTCTCAGCGTTCAGCCAAAGCGCACCCTTGGCAGTCTTGCCCATCTTCTTGCCCTCGGAATTCGTCAAAAGCGAGAATGTCATGCCGTAAACGTCCTTGCCAACCATCTTTCTAGTCAGGTCAACGCCGCCGATTATGTTCGACCACTGGTCATTGCCGCCGAACTCAATCTTGACATCGAAGTCACGAGCCATAACCATGAAGTCGTAGCTCTGCATCAGCATGTAGTTAAGCTCGAACATCGTCAGACCGCCCTCACGCTCCATTCTCTGCTTGAAGCACTCAGCTCTGAGCATCGTGTTTACGTTGAACTGCGTACCAACCTCGCGCAGGAAGTCGATATAGTTCAGCGGGCGCAGCCATCTTGCGTTGTTTACTGCAACAGCCTTGCCTGGGTCTGGAGTCTTCGTCTCGTGTCCTGGCACGTAAACGCCTTCGTTTCCAACGTACTCCCATTCATCGTCAAAGTCAAGGAACTTGTCAAACAGCTTCTTGAACTGGTTGCAGTTATTCTCGATTGTCTCGACCGTCATCATCTGACGCATATCCGAACGACCAGATGGGTCGCCGACCATGCCTGTTCCACCGCCGATGAGAACAACTGGCGTGTGACCGTATTTCTGCATGTACATCATGATGATAACCTGCATGAAGTGACCTACGTGCAGGCAGTCAGCCGTCGGGTCAAACCCGATGTAAAACTTTACTTTTTCGTTCTGAAGGAGCTTGCGGATTTCCTCTTCATTCGTGGACTGCTCGATAAAGCCCCTCTCCTTGAGGACATCGTAAGCGTTGTCGTACTGGCTCACGTTGTCAGGTATAAAATCAAATTTCATAATTTTTCCTCCCATTACTTGGTTCCGAACAATCTGTCGCCAGCGTCGCCGAGGCCAGGAACGATGTATGCGTTCTCGTTGAGTCTTTCGTCCTGCTGAGCGATGTAAATGTCAACATCTGGGTGAGCATTCTGCAGAGCTTCGATTCCCTCTGGAGCAGCGATGAGGCACATGAAGATGATGTCCTTGCCACCGCGAGCCTTGATGGAGTTGATAGCGTCGATTGCGGAGCCGCCAGTTGCGAGCATCGGGTCAACTACGAAGATAGTTCTCTTCTCGATATCGGTCGGCAGCTTGCAGTAGTACTCAACTGGCATGTGAGTCTCAGGGTCACGATAAAGTCCAACGTGTCCAACCTTTGCGTTCGGGTAAAGTGCCAGCATTCCATCTACGAAACCAAGTCCAGCTCTGAGGATAGGCACGATTGCGATGTCCTCACCCTTGAGCATCTTCTGCGTCGTCTTGCAGATAGGCGTTTCGATTTCAACATCCATGAGCGGCAGGTTTCTAGTAGCCTCGTAGCCCATAAGTGTTACAACTTCCTTGGCAAGCTCACGGAATTCCTTGTTGTTTGTGCTGGTCTTTCTCATGAGCGTAACCTTGTGCTGAATTAACGGATGATCAAATACTAATACTTTTCCCATTGTTCGTCTCCTTTGTTATTTCTTGGTGTAAAATGATTGCTTTTTTATCAAAACTCGTCCTTCCGAGTAAAATATATATTAAAACTACATTGCATCGAGCATGTCGATTCTTCTCTGGTGTCTGCCGCCCTCAAACTCAGTGTCAAGCCACTCGTCAACGATTGCGATTGCAAGCTCCGGCTCAGTCGTTCTGCCGCCGAGTGCGATCATGTTTGCGTTGTTATGCTGCTTCGTCAAGTGAGCCATCTCAACTGAGGTGCAAAGTCCGCATCTGATGCCCTTGACCTTGTTCGCTGCGATTGAAATTCCAATGCCTGTACCACAGCAAACCACTCCGAGCTCAGCCTCGCCGTTAGCTACTGCCTCAGCGCAAGCTTTGCCGTAAACTGGATAGTCAACGGATTCCTCTGAGTGCGTTCCGAGATCGTTAACCTCATATCCTCTCTCTATCAAATGAGCCTTTATCGTTTCCTTGAGTGCGAATCCGCCGTGGTCAGATGCAACTGCAATTTTCTTTGCCATTTCCCAGTCTCCTTATTAAACTTCCTTTATATTATATCCCGCAGACTTGAACATCCTGTTCATTACTGCGAATCCAATGCCGTTCTCAGGTAGTGCCGCCGCCAGAATCAGGTCAACATCCGCCTTGTCGCAAGCCCTCAGCCTAGCGAAAAACTCGTGAGCTGCGGTCTTTACATTCGCCTCATCGTATGTGATGATTTCAACTTTCTGACCCTCGCTCTCGCGCTTGAGCTTCTCTTCGGTCATCGCCTCGTGCACCTTCTGCTTGTCGCCTGAGTATATGATCATCTCGGCCTTTGGGGCGTAGTGCTTGTATTTCATGCCCGGTGCCTTCGGCTTAAAGTCCGCTCCAGTCTCGAGCAGTCCGTTAGGCCCGTCGCCATTGTTATTGAAAATGTCGGGCTTCTCCAGGAGTGCCGGGTCAACTCCAACTTCCTTGCCGAGCGCCTCGCTTAGCATTTCGCGAGTGATTACGCCTGGGCGCAAAATCGATGGCACATCTTCTGTCATATCAACTACCGTCGATTCGATTCCCGCCTCGCACTCGCCGCCTGCGATGATTGCGTCGATTCTGCCGTCGAGATCGTCCACAACATGTCTATATGTCGTCGGGCTCGGCTTGCCAGAAAGGTTCGCGCTCGGTGCCGCAATCGGCGTCTCGGACAATGTGATGAGCTCAGCTGCAATCGGGTTGGACGGCATTCTCACGCCGACCGTGTCAAGCCCGCCTGTCGTAACCCTTGGAATTATGTCCTTTGCGGGAACGACCATCGTCATTGGGCCTGGCCAGAATGCTGCCATCAGCGTTTCCATGTCAGCCGTAATCACATCCGTCAATTTGCTCAAATCGCTTTTAGACGATATGTGCACAATCATTGGATTATCAGAGGGTCTGCCCTTTGCAGCGTAGACTTTGCCTACTGCCTCTGGGTTCAGCGCATCCGCTCCGAGACCATATACAGTCTCCGTCGGGAATGCGACAAGTCCGCCGTCTTTGATAATCTCAGCGGCTCTTGTCACCTCTTCAGTTGTCGTTCCAATGATTTTCGTTTCCATTTATATAGTCCCTAGAAATTCTTCATCTTCTCAGCCTGGTCGCTCGTGATGAGTCCGTCGATTACCTCGTCGATTTCTCCATCGAGGAAGCTGTCAAGCTTGTAAATCGTCATGCCGATTCTGTGGTCTGTGATTCTGCCCTGCGGGAAGTTATATGTTCTGATTCTCTCGCTTCTGTCGCCCGAGCCAACTTGGCTACGACGCTCAGCTGAGATCTCGTCGTTTTGCTCCTTCAGCTTCAAATCGTATAAACGCGATCTGAGAACTTTGAAAGCCTTATCTTTGTTCTTGATCTGCGACTTTTCGTCCTGGCATGTTACAACCAGTCCAGTCGGAATGTGCGTCAGTCTAACTGCGGAGTCCGTCGTATTTACGCACTGACCGCCGTTACCAGACGAACGGTATACATCGACTCTGACATCGTTTGGATTGATCTCAACCTCTACATCGTCAACTTCTGGAAGCACTGCAACTGTTGCTGCTGACGTGTGGATTCTGCCAGAGCTCTCTGTGTCTGGAACACGCTGCACGCGGTGAGTTCCGGACTCGTACTTGAGTCTGGAGTATGCGCCCTTGCCTTTGATGAGCACGCTGACTTCCTTGATGCCACCGATGTCTGTCTCGTTTGCGTCCATAATCTCAGCCTTCCAGCCGCGACGCTCCGTATATCTAAGGTACATTCTCAGAAGATCCTGTGCGAACAGTGCAGCCTCGTCGCCGCCTGTGCCTGCTCTGATCTCCAGAATTACGTTCTTATCATCGTTAGGGTCCTTCGGGAGCAGCAAAATCTTCAGCTCATCTTCCATCTTTGGAATCTCATCCTCGTACTCTGCGATTTCCATCTTTGCGAGCTCCTTCAGCTCCTCATCGCCAGATTCGAGCATTTCCTTGGCTTCTGCCACGCTCTCCTTCGCCTTCTTATATTCTGTGTATTTCTTTACGATTGGCTCCATCTCGCCCATTTCCTTGATGTGCTTCTGCCAAAGCGGCTGGTTGCTTATCACATCTGGGTCGGAAACCTTCATGGAAAGCTCCTCGTATTTTTCTACTATGAAATCCAGCTTGTCAAACATCGTTTTTCTCCTATGTCGTGTGCTTTTTTCTAAATCTATATTGTACCATAAACTCTCGGATTTATAAACCCAAAATCCTGCCCGCACACCAATTTATTTGCGAATTTTCTCATAAAAAAACCGAAATATTGAATTTCGGTTTTAGTTTTCTGATTATTAGTCGAGGTTGTATTTGTTCTTGAACTTCTCAACACGGCCGCCACGATTGATCATCTTAGCTGCACCTGTGAAGAATGGATGACATGCCGAGCAAACGTCGAGTCTCAATTCCTCTTTAGTTGACCTAGTAACAAAAGTGTTACCACATGCGCAAGTTACTTTACATTCCTTATAATCAGGATGGATTCCTTCCTTCATGTTCGTCTTTCCTTTCTGATTCAAATCTATTTGCCGCAAAATCCATTACAGCCTTATAAGAATACCACAAACGCCCGCCCATTGCAAGCCTTTATTTCAAAAAAGTGCCCGCATTTGCTTGTTTTTTTGCATTTTTATTGTTATACTTGTCCGAGATGATTTCGAGAAGGAATATTGAAAGGCAGAGCAAAATGAGTAAAAATAGTAATTATATCTTGCTGCTCCCGATTTTGTCGGGAATTTTATTTGGTAGTGCAGGCGTGTTCGTAAGGACGTTCACGGAGTTTGGAATGAGCAATCCGACGCTCATTTTCCTCAGGACTTCCATCGCATCGATCTTCCTCTTCATACTCATTCTCTGCACGGACAAATCCCGCCTCAAAGTGAAGCTTCGCGATTTTCCGCTGTTCATCGGCACTGGGCTCATCGCCATGCTCGGCGTAAATCTTTGCTATAACTACGCGGTGAACACGCTGTCGCTCTCGCTTGCGGCGGTGCTCCTGAGCACATCCCCAATATTCGTGCTCATCATCGCAGCCATCCTCTTCAAGGAAAAAATCACGAAGAAAAAAGTCATCGGTGCAGCGCTTGCCATCATCGGCTGCCTGCTCTCGACTGGAATATTAGAAAATGTCGGCTCCACGAGTCTGTCGAGCCTGGGCATTTTCCTCGGCATATGCTCCGCAGTCTTCTACGGTCTGTACAGCATAATTTCCAGAATCGCCACCGACAGGGGCTATCACACATATACGATTATTTTTTACAGCGTGCTGCTCATCGCAATCGCGCTCATTCCGTTCGTGCAGTTCGACATTGCCGCGGAATACGTCGCAGTCGCACCAGCTTGGCACACTGTAGTTCTGATTTTGCACGCACTGTGCACATCGGTCCTGCCGTATGTCTTCTTGACATATGCACTCATGCACGCAGAAGCAGGCACAGTCTCGATTCTGGCATCCGGCGGCGAACCAGTCTCCGCCGCAGTCTTCGGCGTCATCGTCTACTCCGAGATCCCATCCCTCCTGATGCTCCTCGGCCTAGCCATCGTCATCTACGCCCTCGTCCTCCTCTGCCGGTAGTGCCTACCTTCTTGCGCACACGGCGAAGTCGTAGAAATATTTTTCGCGGCACTTTTTTAAGTGATTCTTTCCTG
>CAVGSW010000080.1:0-6034 GCA_963631945.1 Flexilinea sp.
AATCCCTTTTGCGTATTAAGTGTACCACGATACATAGTACACTGTCAACACCTTTCGTAAAAATTAATAAAAAAACACCCCGCAGGGTGCTATTTTTTATTGTCGATCATGAAGCGCTGGATCAGGGCTTGCGTGAATTCATTGATCTCGCGATGGTCGGGGAGGGCAGCCTTCAGACCGTGCTGCGCGAACTCGATTGTGAAGTTGTGCGATGCGTCGAGGGTCGCGCTGTACGGCTGCTCGGGCGTCGCATAGGAATAGAAGCTCTCGGGCTGCCCGCAGTAGGAGCCGCTCGCAACGAGCCCAGATGCGCTGACTTTGATCTTCTTCACATGGAAATTGCCCCAGCCATGCTCGCCCTTGACAGGGAAACCGAGCCTGTTCATGCCCTTGTGAATGTCCGATTGCAGAATCACAGGGAAAATCTTGTAGAGCTGCAGGAGGTCGTCGTGGTTGTGAAGAAGGATTTTCTCGCGGAGGGCGGCCTTCAGCTCGACATCCTCGCACTTCTCGAATTCCTTGTACAGAAGGACGCTGTCGCCGCCCGAAATCTCGTCGTCACGGGAAACATCGAGTCCCATATAGCGCTCGATGTTCTTCTGTTTCAGCTTGCCGAGCGCGTCCTTCAGCCCGCTGTAATACCTGAGGAACAGTAGAAGGTCCAGGTTAAACGGCTCGCAGTTGGCAAGCTCAGCACCGTCTAAACCGCTACAGTCACCAAGCTTAAACGCATCCTCAGCCGCTCCGCAGAGTCCGAGCTGCACAGCCCGCTCCCGAACGTAAGGCATATCGAAATAGCGGCCGTTATATGTCAGCACAACATCGAATTTCGCGAGCTCGTCCCGCAGCGCACAGAGCAGCTCGCGCTCCTCATCCGCACCCGAGTTCTCGCAGAAAAATTGCTTTACTACGCAGGTGCCATCAGGCTCGACAGACATAACGCCCGCCAGAATCATCGGCGCGAACTTCGGCGAAAGCCCGAGCGTCTCGATATCGAAAACCCCGAGCCGCATCCCGCCGACATACTTGTCCAAAATCCTCGACTCGAAATATTCAGTTTTATGCACATACTCGTAAACCTGCATCTTCTTCAGTCCTTTTCACACATCGAAGCTCTTACATCCGGCTCAAAATTTATTCTGAAAAAAGTATATCAGAATTCCCCAAAATCCGCAAGCTCACAAAAATTCGTTGTAAAAAGTGTAGCGATATTACAAAAACTCGTCGTAAAAAGTGTAACAAACTCGCAAAAACTCGTTGCATTTTTTGCTGAAGCATGCTATACTAAACATAAATTAGGGTATCCAGAGGCTTTTACTGATAACAGAAAAGTAGGTGGTGAAGATAACATGTATAGATTAGCAATAGAAAAATTAAAAAAATGGAAGACAAGTAAACGCCGCAAACCTTTGATAATTGAAGGGGCAAGGCAGGTCGGAAAAACCTGGCTGATGAAAGAATTCGGGCGTCAGGAATATGAGAACACAGTGTATATAAACTTTGACTCGAATTCCAAGATGGCTGAACTTTTTTCTGGAGATCTTGAACCTAAGTCTTTGATTGAGGGAATAGAAATATATGCCGAGTGCAAAATTAATCCTGATAATTGCCTTTTGATTTTCGACGAGGTTCAGGAAGTTCCGCGCGCTTTGACATCACTCAAGTACTTTTGCGAGAATGCACCTGAGTATCACATTGTATGTGCGGGTTCGCTCCTTGGAATTGCTTTGCATGAAGGAACGTCGTTCCCAGTTGGTAAGGTTGATTTCTTAAAGCTTTATCCTCTTTCATACAGGGAATTCTTATTTGCAACGGGTAACGAGCGATTTGTGGAACTCATGGATAAGCAAAATTTCGAAATGATTAAGGCCTTCAAGCAAAAGTATATCGACACATTGAAGCAATACTGCTTTGTTGGCGGTATGCCTGAGGTTGTGCAATGTTTTATTGAGGATAAAGATTATAATGAGGTTCGGGCAATTCAAAGCCGTATAATCGAAGCGTACGTCAATGACTTTTCAAAGCATGCTCCGAATGATGAGGTTCCCAAAATCCGTTTGGTATGGAGCAAGATTTCATCCCAGCTTGCCAAGGAAAACAAAAAGTTCATATATGGGCTTCTTCGTGAAGGAGCGAGGGCAAAGGATTATGAAACAGCGATTATGTGGCTGGGCGATTGCGGTCTCGTACACAAAATTAGCAGAGTGAACGTAGCCCAAATTCCTCTAATGGCATATGAAGACCTGAAGGCTTTTAAGCTATTCATGGTAGATGTGGGCCTGCTTGGATGCATGACGGGCGTGCAGCAGAGCACATTGCTTGAGGGAAATGCACTTTTCGTCGAGTTCAAGGGTGCAATAGCAGAGCAATTTGTTTGCCAAGAACTCAAGACGATTGATAATTTGAAGATTTACTATTATACGAATGACAGGGGATCGTGTGAAGTAGACTTCGTGGTGGATACAGGCGAGAAAATCGTGCCAGTCGAGGTGAAGGCTGAGGTAAACCTCCGCGCAAAGAGCCTAAAGACCTATCACGAAAAATTCCAACCAGAGATGTCCATTCGAACATCCATGGCAGACTACAAAAAAGAAGACTGGCTCACCAACCTACCGCTATACATGATAGACCTGCTCCCCGAAATCATATAGCCACAAAACAAAATAGACTGCAGGGGAGCAGTCTACTTTGTTCAAAAGGGGTATTTTGGATTTGAGATTATGAGGTTATCAGGGGGGATAACCACGCTCTTATTATAAAAAACTTTTCAAGAAAATGCAAGCTTTTTGTTGAAAAAAATCGCAAAAAAATTTCAAAATAGCGGAAAATCAATGAAAAATGTGGTAAAATTGACCAAAAGACAGAATTTTCGGAGGCAAAGATATGACATTTGAGGAGAAAACGATTAAGAGCGAGAGGATATATGAGGGGAAGATTATTAACCTGCGGAAGGACAAAGTTGTCGTTTTGCACGGGACTTCGGAGCGTGAGATTGTGGAGCACAATGGCGGCGCGGTGCTGGCGGCTGTGACTCCAGAGGGCAAACTCGTCATGGTCCGCCAGTACCGCAAGCCGGCGGGCAGGGTGATGCTCGAGGTTCCAGCGGGCAAAATCGACCCAGGTGAGAAGCCAGAGGTTACAGCGGCTCGCGAGCTTAAGGAGGAAACGGGCTACACGGCCGGCAAGGTGGAATACCTCATGGATTTTTATCCGTCGGTTGGATATTCCGAAGAAGTTCTCTACCTTTATTTATGTACGGAGCTTACACCGGGCGAGACGAACTTCGACGAGAACGAGGCGATTGACATCGAAGAATACGAGATTGACGAGCTCTGCGGGATGGTCATGAGAGGCGAAATCCACGATGCGAAGACAATTATCGCAATTCTGGCGGTGAAAGATCTGCTCGGCAAGTAGAACCGCTGCAAGATGAGAAATTTTGTCGAAAAAATGCGTTTTGATAGAAATTTGTCATTGAAATTGTGGCCAGCAAGTATTATAATCTTATGGCATAAGTTATCACACGCGTGCTGACGCTTGCGAGCTTTCGCTCAGGCGGGCGGCAGGGAAGAACGGCAAATCAGAGAGGCAGAGAATGGATTATCTTGAATACGGCGAGTACCTCGCGAGCGAGCGGGGCATGTCGGAAAACACGAAAAAAGCATATATTAGAGACATCCAGAGCTTCGAGGATTTTGCTAAGAAACGCGGAATTGCAAGCGTTCAGGAGGCTGGGAACACGGAGCTCATGGCGTATTTGATGGAGCTTCGGGCGGAGAACATGTCGAAGGCGACGCTGAACCGCAAGCTCGCTTCGCTGAGGGCGTATTTCCACTACCTCGAGAGAAAGGGTGTAATCAGCGCCAACCCTGCGGACGGGATCAAGGCTCCGCGTGTCGAAAAAAAAGAAATTGAATACATTAGTATAGATGAAATAGATAGGCTCATGGAAATGCCATCGCTGGACAATGCGAAGGGCATCCGTGATAGAGCGATTCTGGAGTTGCTGTATGCGACCGGAATCAGGGCGACCGAGCTCATCGAGATGCGGAAGGACGACTTGAACCTGAGAATGGGGTTCGTGAAGTGTTCGCCGCAGTCGGGCAGGGCGCGGATCATCCCAATGGGCAAGATTTGCCGTAACGCGATGGAGAACTATTGCGAGAATGCGCGGCCGCAGCTGCTGAAGGGCGCTGAGTCGGAGTTTCTATTCGTGAACTATGCGGGCAAGCCGATAACGCGGCAGGGACTTTGGAAGGTGCTGAAGGAATACGGCCAGAAGGCTGAGCTTTCTGTGAGCCTCACACCGCAGGTCATCAGGAATTCGTTCGCAGTGCACATGCTGCAGAATGGGGCGGATGTCAAGTCGCTTCAGGAGCTCATGGGACACGAGGATATTTCGGCGACACAGGCGTATCTGGCGGTCGTTAAGAACAGAATCAAGGATGTGTACGACAGGGCGCATCCGAGAGCGTAGGAGGATAAATTAACAAAGGAGGGAGAATCATGCTGCTTGCGGTAGATATCGGAAACACGAGCATAGACATCGGAGTTTTCGCAAACGAAGGAAATCAAAGCAAGGGAAAGCTCATCATGACGAGCAAAATTTCCGCAGATAGGGTCAAGAGCCCAGTGGAATACGCGGTTTTGCTCAAGGGCGTGTTCGAGCTGAACAACGTTGAAATTGCAGGCATTACGGGAAGCATTCTCTCATCCGTTGTTCCGACGCTGACGGTTGCCGTTGCTACGGCGATCAAAAGCCTGACGGGAATTCGTTCAATCGAGGTTGGGCCAGGAATAAAGACAGGTCTCAACATCAAGATAGATAGCCAAACAGAGCTCGGGGCGGACATCGTTGCAAACGCGGTTTCCGTACTCGAAAAAGGTAAAAGTCCGCATTTAATCATAGACTTCGGCACAGCGACGACGCTGACCGTAATCGACCAGAGCAGCACGCTCGTAGGCGTTATCATCGCGCCAGGCGTGAGAGTTTCGCTCGACGCACTGTCAATGCAGGCATCAGAGCTTCCGGTCGTTTCAATAGCAAAGCCGAAGAGACTCGTCGGCAAAAACAGCCGCGAATCCATGAACTCGGGCGTTTTGAACGGCCATGCGCTCATGATTGACGGATTTTGTCGGAGAATTAAAGAAGAGTTGCAAGCGGATGACTTGCACGTAATCGCAACAGGCGGACTCGCTGAGACGATTTTGCCGATTTGCGAGACCCCAATTTCGTATGAACCGGATTTGACGCTGAAAGGCCTCGAAATCCTGTATCATAAAAATATTAAGTAGCGTTGCACCCGCAAAATGGCGGGGCGACAGCAGAATAGGAGAAAAAATGAAAAAAAATCTGAGCACGCGAACTCTCAAGATGGTACAGCTGGCCATACTTGTCGCAATCATGCTGATCTTCGCGTACACACCACTCGGCTACCTCAAGTTCGGAGCCATCGAAATCACGTTTATGGTTCTTCCAGTTGCAATCGGAGCGATTATTCTGGGACCAGCATGCGGTGCAATCCTCGGTGGACTTTTCGGACTGACGAGCTTCATCCAATGCTTCGGAGCATCGGCTTTCGGAGTACTCATCTTGCAAGTTAACCCAATCGCAGCATTCATTACATGCATGGTACCGCGTATCCTTTGCGGATGGCTGTCTGGCCTCATTTTCCAGGCAATCAAGAAGACAGGCAAGCTGAAGACTGCTTCCTACTTCATCGCATCGGCATGCACGGCTCTCTTCAACACGATATTCTTCATCTCGTGCATCGTAATTTTCTTCTGGAATGACAGTACATTCCTGTCAACGATGACGAGCTGGTCGATTCCAATCGACGGACTTTGGGTATTCTTCATCGCATTCGTTGGCGTAAACGGCGCAGTAGAGGCAATCGTAAACTGCATCGCAGCCGGCACAGTATCCAAGGTGCTCTCGAAGGTAGTAGGACAGTAGAGCGAAAAATCTCGCACGAAAGCAAAAAAATGCTTGCAATTTGGCGGGATTTGTGCTAATATATTTGCGTTATTACGG
>CAVGSW010000081.1:0-6022 GCA_963631945.1 Flexilinea sp.
TAAAAATGTAAAAATCCTTTCAGCTTACGCGAAATGTGTAGGCCGAAAGGATTTTTTGATTATATTTTTTGTAAAAAGGTATTGACAGGGGCGGAGTGGAGTGCTATTATAATACCTAGAAAGCCGATAGGAATAGTAGGAAATCGGCAAAACAAAACATGACACATAAATTAATAAATAAAAATGTAAGAGGTGAAAGAAATGAGAGTTTATGAAAAGATTACGGATTTGATTGGGAACACGCCGCTGCTGAAGTTGAACGATATTATCGGGGATGCGGATACGAAGGCGGAGATTTACGGCAAGCTTGAGTACTTCAATCCTGCGGGCAGCGCGAAGGACAGAATCGGCAAGGCTATGATTGACGATGCGGAGAAGCGCGGCGTGCTGAAGCCAGGTGCAACTATCATCGAGCCGACGAGCGGCAACACGGGCATCGGCCTTGCATCCGTTGCGGCGTCCAGAGGATATAAGATCATCCTCACTATGCCAGAGACGATGAGCGTAGAACGCCGCAACCTGCTGAAGGCATATGGCGCAGAAATCGTGCTTACTCCGGGAGCAACTGGCATGTCTGGAGCAATCGAGAAGGCCAATGAACTCGCAAAGGAAATCCCGGGAAGCTTCATCCCTGGCCAGTTCGTCAACCCAGCGAACCCAGCGATTCACAAGGCAACGACGGGTCCAGAAATCTGGAGAGACACAGATGGCAAGGTTGATATCTTCGTTGCTGGCGTTGGCACAGGCGGAACGCTCTCGGGCGTTGGTGAGTATCTGAAGGAGCAGAACCCGAATGTCAAGATTGTAGCGGTAGAGCCAGCTGGTTCGCCAGTGCTTTCTAAGGGTGTAGCTGGTCCGCATAAGCTTCAGGGTATCGGAGCTGGATTCGTACCTGAGACTCTGAACACTGAGATTTACGACGAAATCATGCCGATTGAGGATAACGACGCATTCGAGACTGGCAGAGCGTTCGCAAGGAAGGGCGGCGTGCTCGTAGGCATCACATCTGGTGCAGCGGCATACGCAGCGCTCCAGCTCGCAAAGCGCCCTGAGAACGCAGGCAAGGTTATCGTCGCACTGCTTCCAGACACAGGCGAAAGATACCTTTCCACACCGATGTTCACGGAGTAAAAATATGAAGATTTCGACGAAAGGGCGCTACGCAATCCGCATGATGATTGACTTGGCTGAGCATCAGACGGACGGATTCGTGTCGCTGAAGGACATTGCGGATAGGCAGGGCATATCGAAGAAGTACCTCGAGCAGATAATTCCGGTGCTCAGCCGCGCTGGATTCCTGCAGGCGAGCAGGGGCTCGCAGGGCGGCTACAGGCTCGCAAAGCCTGCGAGCGCCTACACTGCCAAGGATATACTCGAGCTGACCGAGGGCAGCCTTGCGCCGGTCGCGTGCCTGGAGAAGGGAGCGGCGGCCGCGGGCTGCGAGCGGAGCGAGTACTGTGCGAGCCTGCAACTGTGGCGCGGCCTCCAGGACGCCATCGAAAGCTACCTAGCGGGCGTCACGTTGCAGGATCTGCTCGACCAGCAGACCGCGCTGTACGGCAACAACTATATAATCTAAAAAAATCCGCGATTTCGCGGATTTTTTCTTAACAAAGGTATGGCATTTTACTTGTTAATAGGGTAAAATATAGTAAAGATTAGCACCATTTTAGCGTAGTTTTGATATAATATAATAGATAGGAGTTTTATGCAAGGAAGAGTAAACATAGAGGATTACACGGTGGCTAGAGAAGAAGAACGAGAAAGTGTACAGCGCCTCATGTCAGAAAGAGGCCAGCTCGCAGAATCGCACAAGAGAGATATTTTGCTCTGTGTGCTCGTTTTTGCTGCCACGACAGTTGCATCGTTTTTCTTCCAGAGAGCCGCATCCGACCCGTCACTGAACATCGCCATGCTGTACACGCTCGGAATTTTCATAATCACGAGGTACACGAACGGCTACGTTTACGGCATACTTTTCTCGCTCATCTGCATGCTGAGCGTAAACTTTTTCTTCACGTATCCGTATCAGGACTTCAACTTCTCAATCGAGGGTTACCAAGTCACGTTCCTAGGCATGATCGTAATCGGCATCGTCACATCGGCGATGTCCACGAACATGAAGGAGCAGCAAGCACTGCTCGCCAAGCAGGATAAGGAGCTCATGGAGGCTCAGAAGGAAAAGATGCGAGCGAATCTGCTCCGCGCGGTATCGCATGACCTCAGAACTCCGCTCACAGGCATAATCGGCAACAGCCAGTCCTACCTCGAGATGGGCGATCGGCTCACCGAGGACGAGAAGACAGAGCTCATCACGCACATCAAAGAAGACTCAATTTGGCTGCTGAACATGGTAGAAAACCTGCTTTCCGTAACGAGAATCGACAGCGATACGGCATCCGTTGCCAAGTCGCTCGAGGCGGTCGACGAAGTCGTATCCGCAGCGGTCATTCAGTTCAAGAAAAGGTTTCCAGACGCGCAGGTTCGAGTCAAGGTTCCAGACGAATTTCTCATGGCCGAGATGGACGCGATGCTCATAGAGCAGGTAATCATCAACATCCTGCAGAACGCCGAAATGCATGCGAAGAGCACCAAACCGCATGAGATTACGATAGATGACAACGAAGATTTCGTTTTCGTTCACATAAGAGACTACGGCATAGGAATTGCCGAGAACAAGCTGGAGACGATTTTTGACGGCGAGGGATATCGCAACGAGGAAATCAAGCCAGACGGATACAAGGGCATGGGAATCGGCCTTTCGATATGCAAGACGATTATCACGGCCCACGGCGGCAAGATAATCGCCGTCAATCACTCAGAAGGAACAGAATTTTGCTTTTCACTGCCGAAGGAAAAAGAGGAGGAATAACGGATGTATCAGAAAATTTCAGTTTTGATAATAGAAGACGAAAAGAGCATATGCGACTTCATCAGCAAAACTCTCAATTCGCACGAATACAAGGTTTCGGTCGCACATAACGGCAAAGACGGACTTACGATGATCACATCTATGCTTCCAGACGTAGTGCTCCTCGACCTAGGACTTCCAGATATGGACGGTATGGACATCATCGCCAAGACGCGCGAATGGTCGAGCCTCCCAATCATAGTTATTTCCGCCAGAACAAAGGAAAAAGAAAAGGTTGCGGCACTCGACGCAGGCGCAGACGATTACATCACCAAGCCATTCGGTACATACGAGCTGCTGGCGAGAATCCGCACGGCAATCAGACACAACAACAAAATCGCTGTCGATGCGAAGAACAGCAACAGACCGTACTCAGCTGGCGGGCTGACAGTAGACTTCGAGAAGCGAATCGTAAGCTTTAACGGAGAAGAAATTCACCTGACGAGAGTCGAGTACAAAATCGTTTCCATGCTCGCCAAGAATTCCGGCAAGGTAATCACATACGACGCACTCATCAACGAAGTTTGGGGGCCGTATGCTGATGACAACAACAGAATCCTCCGCGTAAACATGGCGAACATCCGCCGCAAGATCGAAGAAAACCCAGGCGAGCCGAAGTTCATATTCACGGAGCTCGGCGTAGGCTATAGAATGAAAGAGGACGAGAGCCTCTCGGAGTAAGCAAAATGACAAACAACATATCAGCAAAAAAGAACAGCTGCGGTCTACTTGGCCGCAGCTTAAAACATAGTTTCAGCCCTGAGATTCACCACAGAATTGCGGAGCTCACAGGCATAGATTACAGCTACGAGATATACGAGAAGGAGCCAGAAGAAGTCGAGACTTTCGTTAGAGAAGGCGACTGGACGGGTCTGAATGTCACGATTCCGTACAAGGAGACTGTTATGGAGTTCTGCGACGAAATCGCGCCAGAAGCGAGAGAAATCGGCGCCGTCAACACGCTCGTAAAGCGGGACGGCAAGATATTCGGCTACAACACGGACTACTACGGATTCCGCCGCAGCCTCGAAGTATCAGGCGTAGAAATCGCAGGCAAGAAGACCATCGTGCTCGGCAGCGGCGGCGCATCGAAGGCCGTCTGCAAAGTCCTGAAGGACATGGGCGCCGCGAGCGTCGATGTGGTGAGCAGAACAGGCAAGTTGAACTACGAGAACCTGAGCGAGCGGCGGGACGCAGAGATACTGGTGAACACAACACCGGTCGGCATGTATCCGAATACTGGAGTTTCTGCAGTTTTCCCAGCGAGCTTCCCGAAGATAGAATGGGCGGTTGACGTAATCTACAATCCTCTCAGAACGAACTTCCTCTGCCAGGCCACGAAGGCGGGAATAAACTCGCTCTCAGGCATGAAGATGCTCGTGTTCCAGGCTGCTGCGGCGGCAGAGTTTTTCCTGGATACTGAGATTGACAAGGAAGTCGCACTCGCAATCGATAGCGAGCTTTCGCTGAGCAAGAAGAACTGCGTGCTCATCGGTATGCCAGGAGTTGGCAAGACGACGGTTGGGCAGATTCTCGCAGCCGAACTTGGCAGAGAATTCTACGACGTGGACGAGATGATAGTCGCCATGGAAGGTCGGACGATTCCAGAGATATTCGCTGAGGAGGGCGAAGAGGGCTTCAGACGCTATGAGTCCGAGGCGATACGCGAAGTGTCCAAGGTGACAGGCGCTGTAATCGCATGCGGCGGCGGAGTTATCACAAGAGAAGAGAATTACTACGAGCTCGCCGAGAACGGCCATATCATATTCCTCGACCGAGACATAAACTTGCTCTCGTCGGATGGCCGCCCGATAAGCCAGGCGATTCCAGCCGCGATACTTTACAAGCAAAGGCTACCATTATATACGGCCTGGGCAGACGACATGGTCAAGATGGCAAATGACTCGCCAGAAGAAGCGGCGATGCAGATAATCGAATTGATGAAATAGAAGCAAAACGAAACCCCTTGGAGCCATCCAAGGGGTTTCTCGTGCAAAGAAGTTTTTTGCGATAAATCTTTAAGTTTTAATTTCTTTTTATCTATATATAGTACATCTTTTAGTTGTGATCTGCAAGTTTATCAACATTCGCGAAGTGCTCCTTCGTCAGCTTGAATACTACAGGCGAAAGTGCGAACAATGCGATAAAGTTAGGAATTGCCATCAGTCCGTTGAGTGTATCAGCGATATCCCAAACAGCATCGATAGGGCTTACGCAGCCGATAACGATTACGATGCAATACAGGATCTGATAAGGCTTTACTGCCTTCATGCCGAACAGGAACTGGATGCAACGAGTTCCGTAAAGCGACCAACCAAGGATTGTGGAGTATGCGAAGAGCATCAATGCGATTGCAACGAACAATGTTGAAAGCGTGCCGCCCCAGATTGTTCCGAATGCTTCTGTGATGAGCTCGCTGCCTGGCTTTGTGCCAAACGGGATATCTACGCCACTGATGATGATAGTCAGAGCTGTCAGTGAGCAGATAACGATTGTATCTACGAATACTTCGAAGATGCCGAACAGACCCTGGTGAACAGGAGTCTCGCAGTTAGCTGCTGCGTGAGCGATAGGAGCAGAACCGAGACCAGCTTCGTTGGAGAATGCGGATCTTCTCAGGCCCCAAACGATAGCGTTCTTAAGAAGGATGCCGCTACCAGCGCCAAGTACAGCCTGTGGGTTGAATGCTGCTACGAAAATCTTGCTGAATGCATCACCGATGTCGCTGATGTTACCGAAGATAACAACGAGCGTGAAGATGATGTATGCGATACTCATGATTGGAACGAGCTTCTCAGCTACGGAACCGATTCTCTTGATTCCGCCGAACAGAACGAGTGCTGTCAGGGAAGCAAGTGCGATACCGATGATCCAGTCAGCAGCTGTCTCCGAGAAGTTCGGAGCAATAAGTGCGATTGCGCCCTTGAGCGATCCGTTGATGGAGTTCGCCTGGGACATGTTGCCGATGCCGAATGCTGCGAGTGAAGCGAATATGCAGAACAGAACTGCCAGCCACTTCCACTTAGGTCCAAGACCGTTCTTGATATAATACATTGGTCCACCAACCCAGTCACCCTTTTCGTCTTTTTCTCTGTAGTTGATGGAAAGTGT
>CAVGSW010000082.1:0-5968 GCA_963631945.1 Flexilinea sp.
GCCTTCTCAGGAAGCTCATCGAAGCTTCTGCAGCCAGAGATGTCGCAATTCCAACCGTCTACATATTCATAGTGCGGCTTAGCGTTCGTAAGTGCATCGCCGTTAGGGAAATCATCAACGAGCTCGCCATTAACCTCGTACTTCGTGCAAACCGGAATCTTGTCGAGGTATGAGAGAACGTCCAGCTTAGTGAGTGCGATCTCCGTTGCACCCTGCATCAGAGTTCCGTAGCGGGATGCCACTATATCGAATCCGCCGACTCTACGCGGACGACCTGTTGCTGCGCCGTATTCACCGCCAGCCTCTCTGAGCGCATCCGCCTCTTCACCAAAGAGCTCACATGTGAACGGGCCTTCGCCAACGCAGCTCGAATATGCCTTCATGATGCCGATTACGCCGTCTTCCTTGCAGAATGGGATGCCAGCACCGATTGGAGCATAAGCCGCAATCGTCGATGACGAGGATGTGTATGGATAGATACCGAAGTCGATGTCTCTAAGTGCGCCGAGCTGTGCCTCGAACATGAGGTTCTTGCCAGCCTTTACGGCATCGCCGAGGTACTTCGTCGTGTCCTTTACATAGTCGATGAACGGGAAGCCGTATGTCTCAAGCCACTTGTACATCTCGTCAACTGAAATTGGCTCGTGCGCGTAGCCGCCTGCTACTGTGAGGTTTTCCCACTCAACGAGGTCTGCGATTCTTTCCTTCAGGTGCTCTGTCTGGAGAAGGTCGCCCATTCTGATTGTCTTCTTGATGTATTTGTCTGCGTAAACTGGACCGATTCCGCGGCGGGTTGAACCGTATTTCTTGTCTGCGAGTCTGTCCTCCTCGAGGATGTCACGCATCTTGTGATATGGCATGCAGATCGTCGCACGGTCGCTGATTACGAGGTGCTTCGGTGTGATGTCGATGCCCTTGTCGCGGAGCGTCTTGACTTCGTTGAAAAGATGCTCAAGGTCGATAACCATGCCAGGTCCCATTACATTGACCGTCTCGTCACGCAAAATTCCCGACGGAAGCAGGTTGAGCACGAACTTGCCCTTGTCGTTTACAACTGTGTGTCCTGCGTTGTTTCCGCCCTGATATCTGATTACTATGTCGTACTTTTCGCTCAGAAGGTCGACCATACGGCCCTTGCCTTCGTCGCCCCAGTTTGTACCTACGATTGCTGTTAACATTCTAATACGCCTCCTATTTTCCTTCTATTTATACGTTAATCTCGACTTTTTCGCCTGCGAGATCCTTGTTCGCATCGAGCACTGGCTGAACCTGCTCTGCGATGAACCTGTCAACCTGCTCCGGTGCAAATCCGATGAACTTGCGAACGTCGAGCACTTCCTTGACGCCCTCTTCAGTCAGCCCAAATCTCTCGTCAGCCATCAAAAGCTCAAGCAAATTATTGTTCTTGCCCTCCGCCTTGACTGCGTAAGCTGCCTGCTGCGAATACTGTCTGATGACCTCGTGCAGCTCCTGGCGATTGCCGCCGCGGCTTACTGCATCCATGAGGATATTCTCAGTTGCGATGAACGGAAGCTCCTCATTCAGGTGCTTCTCGAGAACTTTGTCGTAAACCTTGCCACCTGTGATGATGTTGATTGCGAGCGACAAAATTCCGTCCGCTGCGAGGAAGCACTCAGGAATCGTGATTCTGCGGTTTGCGGAATCGTCAAGCGTTCTCTCAAGCCACTGAACGGATGCCGTATCTGCGGTGTTTCCTGCAACATTGATTATATATCTAGCGAGCGAGCACATTCTCTCGTCTCTCATCGGGTTGCGCTTATATGCCATTGCGGATGAACCGACCTGTCCGCTCTCAAACGGCTCGTCGAATTCCTTCATGTGAGCCATGAGTCTGAGGTCAACGCCCATCTTGCTTGCGCTCTGTGCGATTCCGCTGAGCACCTGAAGAACGAAGTTGTCGACTTTTCTGGAGTATGTCTGTCCAGAAACCGGCATGCATTCCTCAAAGCCCATCTTCTCGGCGATTTTCTTTTCGAGCATGCGGACTTTTTCCTCGTCGCCATCGAAAAGCTCGCGGAAGCTTGCGCCTGTTCCCGTCGTGCCCTTGCAGCCGAGGAGCTTCAGGTGTGCGAGTTCAAACTCGAGTCTCTCGTAGTCCATGAGGAAATCCTGCAGCCACAGGCATGCGCGCTTGCCGATTGTCGTCGGCTGAGCTGCCTGGAAATGCGTGTATGCAAGCGAAGGTGTGTTTTTCTCCCTCTCCGCAAAATCCGCAAGTGCCCTGATGAGGCTAATCAGCAGACTCTTTATCTGAAGAAGTCCTTCCTTCATCTGGATTACGTCTGTGTTGTCGCCAACGTAGCAGCTCGTCGCTCCGAGGTGGATGATTGGCGCTGCCTTCGGGCAAAGCTCTCCGTATGTGTGGATGTGAGCCATAACGTCGTGGCGGAATTTTTTCTCGTAATCGGCGGCCTTGGCGTAGTCAATGTCGTCGATGTGAGCCTTCATCTCGGCGATTTGCTCGTCAGTGATTGCAAGTCCAAGCTCCTGCTCGCTCTCTGCAAGCGCAATCCAAAGTCTTCTCCATGTGGAAAATTTGTGGTCTGGGCTGAAGATGTATTGCATTTTCTTGGATGCGTATCTGCCGCAGAGCGGATTTTCGTAAATAGGTTTCTGTTGCATGGTTATCTCTCTTTCTTTTTCAATGATTCTCCGACCAGTCCTACGAAAAGCGGATGCGGCTTGTTCGGACGGCTCTTGAACTCTGGGTGGAACTGAACGCCGACGAAGAAGTCGTTGCCATCAATTTCAACCGTCTCGACTATGCTCTCGTCTGGGCTCGTCCCGCTGATTACAAGGCCTGCCTTCTCAAGCACCTCTCGGAAGTCGTTGTTGAATTCGTAGCGGTGGCGATGGCGCTCTGCGATTTCGTCCTTGCCGTAGCAAGCGTGAAGCCTTGTGCCAGGAACAACCTTGCACGGATAAGCTCCGAGTCTGAGCGTGCCGCCCTTGTCTATATTGTGACTCTGATCTGGCAAGAAGTCAATGACTTTGTACTTGCTGAGCTGGTCAAACTCGCCGGAGTTAGCGTCCGCCATTCCGCAAACGTCACGAGCAAAGTCGATAACCGCAACCTGCATGCCGAGGCAAATGCCAAGATACGGAATGTTGTGCTTGCGGCAATAGTCAGCCGTGATAATCATGCCCTCGATTCCGCGATCTCCGAAGCCGCCCGGAACTATGATTCCGTCGCAGCCCGAAAGCACTTCGCCGACATTTTCATTGGTAATTCCCTCTGAGTCAATCCACTCGATGTTAACCTTGGCATCGTTCGCATAGCCCGCATGGTGCAGTGCCTCTGCAACCGAGAGGTATGCGTCGTGGAGCTGAACGTACTTGCCGACGAGTCCAATAGTAACTTCTTTATGTAAGTTGTGGATTTTCTCGACGAGCGCTGTCCACTTCTCAAGCTTCGGTGCTGGTGCGTCAAGATGCAGCTCTCTGAGTACTGTGTCCGAGAAGTTCTGCTTCTCCAGCATTAGCGGTGCCTCGTAAAGCACTGGAATCGTCGTATTTTCGATTACGCAATCCGGCTTGACATTGCAGAAAAGCGAAATTTTCTTGAATATGCTGTCTTCGATTTTTTCGTCTGCTCTGAGCACGATGATGTCTGGCTTGATTCCCAGGCCTTGCAATCCCTGAACGGAGTGCTGCGTCGGTTTGCTCTTGTGCTCGTCCGAACCGTGGATGTACGGCACGAGCGTCACATGGATGTAAAGCGAATTTTCTGGTCCAACCTCGAGTCCCACCTGACGGATTGCCTCGAGGAATGGCTGGCTCTCGATATCGCCTGTCGTACCGCCGACCTCTGTGATAACGATGTCCGCATCGGTCGCTCTGCCTACATTATATATAAATGACTTGATTTCGTTCGTGATGTGCGGGATAACCTGCACCGTCTCGCCGAGGTACTCGCCGCGGCGTTCTTTGTTGAGGACATTCCAGTAAACCTTGCCCGATGTCAGGTTGGAATACTTGTTCAAATCCTCGTTGATGAATCTCTCGTAATGCCCGAGGTCAAGGTCGGTCTCCGCACCGTCCTCCGTCACGTAAACCTCTCCGTGCTGGTAAGGGCTCATCGTGCCTGGGTCAACATTGATGTATGGGTCGAGCTTCTGTGCTGCGACCTTCAGTCCTCTTTCCTTGAGGAGTCTGCCGAGCGATGCTGCCGTGATGCCCTTGCCGAGGCCCGACACAACGCCGCCTGTCACGAAAATATACTTCGTTTGCTTTGTGGTTTGCGTTCCACTCATCTATAACACATCCTTTACAAAATATTTTACACTTCCAAAAGCGCCCCGCTGCGAGCAAATCGCAGGCAATCGCAAAAACAAAAAATAAGGGCACTAATTGACGGACCCCCACGACCAGCCAATCAACATCCTTATCGTTTAGTTCAATTTATCTTAGGTCTAATTTATTTTTTCTTTTCGGGACATTTCTTATAAAATTCTCGTCCCTACCGAGCTTCATTTCGTCAAGGTCAAATCACACAACTGCATTCGTTCGCACTCGAATCGCAATACGAATTCGCATCTCGCATGCCTTTTACCTTTAACAGAGTAATATTACAGATTTTTTGTGCATTTGTCAAGACATTTCAAGCCGAATTTCTTGTATTTTTGTGATTTTTACTTATTCTTCACATTTATAAAAAATACAAACAAAATTTCGCAAACATCTGTTTACTTTTTGTGCAAGATGTGGTAAGATGTTTGTACAAAGAAGAACGAACATCCTATCGCCTGCTTTGTAGTGGCGGATGGGATTGGAATTTGACCAGAAATTGTAGGAGGAGAAGCTATGGCGCTTAAGGATCGCGAACAAAAGATACTCAATTATATGAAAACAGAGGTTAGAACCAAGGGCTACCCGCCTACAGTTAGAGAAATTTGCTCGGCGCTGGGGATCAAGTCCACTTCTACAGTACACAAGGACATCGAGAGCCTCGTGCGTGCGGGATACCTCAAGAAGGACCCATCCAAGCCTCGTGCGCTCATGGTCGTAGACCCTAACGATGTGACAGGACATGTTCGCGCTGGCAGTGCAACTCCGGCTGGCATCAAGGCGACTGCTCCTAGTTCTACCATTACCGCTGCAGATGGCAAGGAATACACACCTCTCACAGTCAGCGAAATTGTGGATGTTCCTATTGTTGGGAGAGTGGCCGCTGGGACACCGATTGATGCAATCGAGCACGTTGAGGATTACTTTCCTGTTCCGACTAGATATGTCTCCCCTGGCACGAACTTCATGCTCAGGGTGAAGGGCGAGAGTATGGTCGAAGCTGGCATCATGGACGGTGACCTCATTCTCGTTCAGCAGACGCACGACGTGCACAACGGAGAAATCGTTGTTGCGATGATTGACGGATTTGAGAGCGAGGCAACAGTCAAGACTTTCTACAAGGAGAAGGATTACATCCGCCTCCAGCCAGAGAACCACACAATGAGCCCAATCATCGTCAAGGACGTAAACATCCTCGGCAGAGTCAAAGGCGTGTTCCGGTATTTTAACTAAAAAGGAGAACTATCAATGGTAAAGCAGATTTATCCGAGACTAGAGATAAACTTGAAATATTTGACTGAGAACGTTGCGACGGTCGTTAAGATGTGCGGTGAGAAAGGCATCAAGATTGCCGGCGTATTCAAGGGAACAACTGGTATCCCAGAGTGCGGCAAGTGCTTTGAGGATGGAGGCGCAGCTATGATTGCATCCTCCAGGCTCGAGCAGCTCGAAGACGCAAGGGAATACGGAATCAAGCTCCCAACGCTGCTTTTGAGAGTTCCAATGCTCACAGAAGTTCCAGAAGTTATCAGACTCGCAGATGTCAGCTTGAACAGCGAAGTTGAAGTTCTCAAGTCTCTCAACGAAGAAGCTGGCAAGCAGGGCAAGAAGCACAAGGTCATCGTTATGGCTGACCTCGGAGACCTCAGAGAAGGTTTCT
>CAVGSW010000083.1:0-5961 GCA_963631945.1 Flexilinea sp.
GCGCTACCGTCGAGCCCTGCGTTCTCTGCAATCTGCCTTGCTGGCGCCTCCAATGCGCTTGCGAGTATCTCTGCGCCTGTTTTCTCGTCGCCCGTGAGCGCATCTGCATAGCTGCGAACCGCTGGAATTAGGCTGATGAAAGCGATTCCGCCGCCTGGCACTATGCCCTCTTCAAAGGCCGCCCTCGCTGCGTTTACCGCATCTTCTGCTCTCATTTTTCTCTCCCAGAGCTCCGTCTCAGTTCTGCCGCCTACGTCCACCTTCGCAACGCCGGATACGAACTTGGCGAGTCGCTCCTCGTAGCGCTTCTTGTTGAATTCGTAATCCGTTGTCTCAACCATGTGCTTCAGCTCTTGAATTCTCTTCTCGATGATTTCTGGATCGCCACCAGCGCCTGTAATCACCGTCTGGTTCTTCGTGACTTTCACGTATTCTGCCGTTCCCAGCATGTCAAGCTTGGCGCCGCGGAGCGAAAGTCCAAGTTTCTTCGTGATGTATGTTGCGCCCGTCTGAACCGCCATATCTTCCATTCTCCACTCGCGGCCCTCGCCGTAGAATGGAGCCGTTACGCAAACTATGTCCATGTCGCCTTCGACCTTGTTCTTGAGGATGAGCGCCATAGCCTCGCCCTCTACGCCATCTGAAATGATGAGGCAAGGGCGGTCAGCCTTCGCTACCTCGATGAGAATCGGCAGCAAATCCTGAACATTGGAAATCGTTCCTTCACAAATCAAAATATATGGATTACGAAGCTCCGCATATGTCTGGTCCTTATCCGTTGCCATGAGCGGCGAGAGAAATCCCCTCTCAAATACGATTCCCTCCAGCACTTCGATGCTCGTCTCAGGCTTGCCGGAATCCGCAACCTCTACGACTCCCTCGAGGCCGACTCTGTATATTGCCTCTCCTATCATAGCGCCCATGCTTTCGTCTTCGCAAGAAATCGCCGCTACATGCGAAATTTGCTTTTGCGTTTCTACGGGCCTTGCGATTTCGGCGAGTTTCTTCTGTGCGATATTCGCTGCGCCGTTGAGTCCGTCGCGGAGCGCGAGCGGATGAGCGCCTGCCGCCAAGTTGCGCAGACCTGGCTTGAGTATCGCCTGCGTCAGTATCGTTGCCGTCGTCGTGCCGTCGCCTGCCGTGTCGTTTGTCTTGACTGCGGCTTCCTTCAGGAGCTCCGCTCCCATGTTCTCAATAGGATCTGGCAGGATTACGGCCTTTGCGATTGTAACTCCGTCGTTTGTCACCAGTGCATGTGCGCCTTTCTGCATCGGGTCGGAGTATTCCGTCCCCTGCATGCTCGCCTTCTGGTACATGATGACGTTTCTGCCCTTCGGCCCCAACGTCACCCTCACTGCGTCTGCGACCTTGTCTATTCCGCGAATCATGCGGGTTCTCATTTCTTCGCTAAGTGTTATATCTTTTGACATTCTTGTCACCTCGATTTTTGCTGTTAGTGGCCAGTGCGACCGCTGAATAGTTACAATCTGCCACTCTATGTTCTGTACTTAGTATAGCATACTTTGCTAGTGATTTGGTATTGGCAATTTTGAGAATATGGCCAGCCGCCCCAATCAAAAAATCCGCCTTGCGGCGGATTTTCTACCTTTTCCCTAAGGCGCAGAATTTTTCGTTCACCCTACTTATTTTTGTTGGCTTCGACGAAACGCTTAATCTTCTGCCCCGTCGTCTTCTCGAAGTCATCCTTTCTAACGTTGATCTTCTTGATCTTCTTGAAAAACGGAAGACCCTTGTTGATCTCGTCGATGTCCTCCCAAAGAGCCTTTTCGACATTCTCCGGAATCTCAGCTGCTTCCTCGCCGATCTTCGCCTTGATTTCTTCCATGTCAGGCTTGATTGTAGCGACGATAACGTCATCCTGTCCCGACTCGTCGGAAAGCGCCCAAACCATGGACTCGCTCACGAGCGAGCTCTTGCCAAGGAAGTACTCGAGTTCCTCTGGGAATACGTTCTTGCCATTCTTTGCGATGATAACGTTCTTCTTACGACCAGTGATATAGATGTAAACGCCATCGAGATATCCGAGGTCGCCAGTGTGGAACCAGCCATCCTCGAGAACCTTCGCGGTCTCCTCAGGCATGTTGTAGTAACCCATCATTACGTTCGGTCCCTTGAGGCAAATCTCACCGATGCCGTCCTCATCCGCGTCGACAATCTTAACCTCTACGCCTGGAAGCACGTGGCCAACGGAGTCGTTACGCGGATTGCAGTCCGGGTTCAGCGCGGCCATAGGTGCGCACTCCGTGAGGCCGTAGCCTTGAACCGCCATGATTCCGAGGTCGCGGAAGAACTGCAAAATCTGTGGGTCGATTGCAGCACCGCCAGCGATAATCATATCCATATTGCCACCGAAGACGTTGAGAATGTCTTTCAGCAAAATTTTGTTGAGGTTAAGGCCAATCTTGGAAGTCTTCTTGTTCAGAGCCATGACTTTCTTGACAGTCTTCTCCTTGCCCTGCTTTCTGATGTTTTTCCAGATTGCCTTATACAGCATCTCGAATACGAGCGGAACACCGAGGAAGAACGTCGGCTTGATTTCCTGCAGGTTCTTCTGGATGTACTTGAGGCCTTCGCAATATGCAACGCAAGCGCCCTTGTACATTGGCATCAGGAAACCGCATGTGCACTCGTACGTGTGGTGCAGCGGAAGCACGCTGAAGAATGTGTCGTTCTCGTTCGTGTCGAGCAGAGTCGGTGCGCTCATGAGGTCGCAGCAGATATTCGTCTGCGAAAGCATTACGCCCTTGGCAACGCCAGTTGTACCAGATGTGTACAGGAGAACGCCCATTTCGTCTGGGTACATCTCTGCGTCAAGGTACGAGCGGTCACCGCCTTCGATGAGCTTCTTGCCCTCAGCAATCATGCCCTTCCACGAGTAAACTCCGTCCTTTTCTGCCTCGTCCTCAGCCTCGAGGTTTACGAGCAGGTCGAGCTTCGTCTCGCCTCTTTCCTTGATATCTTGGAATATGCTAGTAAATTTCTTAGTAAAGAAAATGCCTTCTACATCCGCCATGCGAATGAGGTTCTCGAGTTCGTCAGCACCCAGTCCCTTGTCGAGCGGAACTACAACGCCGCAGCCGCAAGTGATTGCAAGGTAGGACGAAGCCCACTGATAGCAGTTGTCGCCGATGACAGCGATTCTCTTGTCCTTGAGTCCGTGCGCAATGAGCGCCGTTCCGATTGCGTTCAGGTCATCGAGCACCTGTCCGTATGTAACTTCACCGAACGGCTCGCCCTTGACGAAACGCTGTTTGAACGCAACGTGGTCTCTGCCGTATCTTTCGATGCTCTTGTTCATCATGTCCTTCAGGTCAGTAATCGGGTGGCTGACCTTATACTGGATCTCCGGGTCGTCCATCGCATTGATGCTGGCGATGAAATCCTCGGCACGCTTAAGCTCCATGGCCTTTTGTTCTTGATAATTCATTTTAATTTGTCTCCTTTTTATTAAAAGCCTGTTACCTGGCTATGTCTGCACTTTCATTCATTTCGCGGCACGCAAAACCGGCACATGTGAATGAACCTAGTATCAGATACAAGATTACCACGCAAATCATGCAATGTCAAGCTTTACATTCCGTTTTCTGTGTGGTAAAATGGCTAAAGAGGTGAAAAAATGGGTGGTAGAATCAACAAAACACGAACATTATCAGAGGAAGCAATTAAAAACTTTCACATTCCGCGTTGGAATGAGCTTCCCGCAATAGATTTATACATGGACCAGGTGATTGCGTTCATCGATGGCTCGCTGGGTCCGTTCTTCGCAGCGGTTGGAACAGCACAGCTCACCAAGAGCATGGTCAACAACTATGTCAGGGCGAAAATCGTCGATGCGCCGGTCAACAAGAAATACCCGAAGCTTTCGCTTGCCATGATTATAGTCGTTTACATTCTCAAGAGCTGCTATGCGACAGATGAAGTCGGCAAGCTCATCAAGCTCGGCATCAGCCTCGAGGCGACCGAAATCACGTACAATCGCTTCTGCGATGCAATCGAAGATGCGCTTGCAGCTGTATTCTCAGGCTCGATCAACATCAAAGACGAAGAAATCCCAGGCCGCGACAACCAGTACCTCATGGCCAACTTTGCGCTTTCATTCGCCACCAAGTTCTACGTACAGAGCAAGTTCCTCTGCATATAATTCCCAAGCATCAAAAAATCAGCCTTTCGGCTGATTTTTTTCGTCGTCTTAATCGTCGAGCAGCATGCGGTCGCTGCTGATGCTGAACTTTTCGATCAGTGTCTCGACCGTCATCGCTTCTCTCTCTGCTCCTGAGATGTCCATTACGATTTGGCCATCTTTCATCAGAATCGTTCTGTTGCCATAGGTGAGCGCGTCGTTCATGTTGTGCGTAATCATGAGCGTTGCCATGCCCTCGTGCGATGCGAACTGCTTCGTCAGCTCGAGGACCTTGGCTGCTGCCGCTGGGTCGAGCGCTGCTGTATGCTCATCGAGGAGCAAAAGCTTCGGCTCAGAGATGACCGCCATGAACAGCGTCAGCGACTGCCTCTGTCCACCAGAGAGCAGCTTAACTTTCTCCGTCATTCTGTCCTCAAGTCCCATTCCGAGGAGCGAAAGCTTTTCGCGGAAAAATTCTTTATCTTTCTTCGTGATTCCTGGCTGAAGGCCGCGCGGCTTGTTCTTGCAATATGCGATCGCGAGGTTTTGCTCGATCGTCATATCGTAAGCCGTGCCTTTGAGCGGATCCTGGAAAACGCGGCCGATGTGCTGCGCACGCTTGTGCTCTGGGAGCTTGCTTATGTCGTTGCCGTCGAGGATTATGCTTCCGCCATCAAGCCCGATTGTGCCAGCTATGCAGTTCAGGAGCGTTGACTTGCCGGCACCGTTGTTACCGATTACAGTCACGAAATCTCCGTCGTTCATCGTGAGATTGACATTCTTCAGCGCAACTTTTTCGTTGACCGTGCCAGCGCTGAAGACCTTGGTTACGTCTTTTACTTCTAAAAGATTGTTCATGCCTTATCCGCTCCTTTCTTTGATTTCTTGAGGTGAAGCTTGCTGCCCTTTTCTCCGAGAAGTCCGAGCGAAAGTGCAACCGCAACGATTACGGCAGATACGAGCTTCATGTCTGTTGACTCCATGCCCATGTAAAGCGCTTGTGCCATGAGGATTCTATAGAGAATTGCGCCAAGCGAAGCTGCAATGAGTCTTCTGAGAAGCGGATTGACACCGAAGATAACCTCACCGAGGATAACGGATGCAAGTCCGATTACCATCATGCCTACGCCGCTGTTGATGTCTGCGAAACCTTGGTTCTGTGCGAGCATTCCGCCAGCCAGACCTACGAGTCCGTTGGAAACCGAGATGCCCATGAGCTTCATTGCATCGCAGGAAACTCCGCAAGCCTTGACCATGTCCTCGTTGTCGCCTGTCGCACGGAATGCGAATCCGAGCCTTGTCTGCAGGAACATGTAAAGCACTGCGATGATTATCGCCAGCAAAATCAGGTTGATTACGATTCCTGCATATTGCGGATTGATGTATTTGTCTACTATCTTATATATCGTGAGGCACTTCGTAAGCGCGATATTCGGGGTTTTGCCCATAATTCTCAGGTTGATGGAGTATGCGGCCATCATTACCAGGATTCCTGCGAGGATTGCCTGAATCTTGAGCTTCGTGTGGAGCAGGCCTGTGAGTGCGCCCGCTGCCGCTCCGCCGATAAATGCGCCGATGAGTCCGAGGAAAGGATTGCCGCCGCCCGCGCAGACCATCGCCGAAATCGCCATTCCTGTTACGATAGAGCCGTCGACTGTCAGGTCTGGCATGTTCAGCGTTCTAAACGATAGGAAAACGCCGAGCGCCAGGACCGCGTATATCATTCCCAGCTCAATCGAGCCCAATAAAGCTCCATAAGTTATCATAAATCTGTCTCCTTTTTTCGCACAAGTGGCTCTGACAGATTGCCAGAGCCTACT
>CAVGSW010000084.1:0-5942 GCA_963631945.1 Flexilinea sp.
ATATCATGGTCGCTATAATCGGCCTGCTGTTCTGCATGAAGTTCATCTTCATTACGATGTAAGAAAATATAACTTTGCAATATTGTCAAAAATATATATTACCAGTGCGCGGTGCACTTAGCACCCGCCACGCAAAAACAGACGCTTGTTTGGTAGCGTCTGTTTTTGTGTTGTGTGTGATGTTTAATGCAATTATGTGCGGACCATTATTATCTGTTGCACATTCAAGAAAGTGTTGCATTGAGAGCCTCATTAGGGTAAAATAAAAGGGACAGAGACGCGAGCACGCACGGGAATCCATGGAATGTGCAATTGACAGGTGCGTGCGGCAATAAGATATAAGACAGAAGATGCATATGGGAGGTACATATGTTTTACGATGGCAAGATTTGGATTGGAAAATCCGGTGACGAGAAGATTTTTATCGAGCCAAAGATGGCAGCTAGGCACGGGCTGATTACGGGTGCTACAGGTACTGGCAAGACCATTACGCTCAAGGTGCTTGCAGAGTCGTTCAGCGACGCAGGCGTTCCGGTTTTCCTTGCAGACATCAAGGGTGATTTGTCAGGAATGTGCCGCCCGGGTGTTGCAAGCGAGGACATGACCAAGCGCATACAGAAATTCGGGCTCGACGAGTGCGGATTTGACTATCATGCATATCCGTCGACGTTCTGGGATATATATGGCGAAATGGGCATCCCTGCTCGCACGACGATCTCTGAGATGGGACCGATTTTGCTTTCAAAGATCATGGGCCTCAACGACACGCAGTCGGATATACTCACGGTTGTGTTCAAGATTGCCGATGACAAGGAGTTGCTATTGGTTGACACGAACGACCTCAAGGCGATGCTTCAGTATGCCTCGGAGAACAGCGCGGAGCTCTCGGCTGATTACGGAAACATTGCAAAACAGTCCGTTGCAGCGATACTTCGAAATGTCGTTGCGCTTGAGGCGGCAGGCGCGGAGACTTTCTTCGGCGAGCCAGCGCTCAACCTTTCGGACTGGTTCTTCAGCAATGACATGAGCGGAAAGGGTAGCATCAACATTCTTGACTGCCGCAAGCTCGTTCAGGACACGACGCTTTACTCGACGTTCCTTCTGTGGATGCTTTCGGAGCTGTTCGAGACGCTTCCAGAAGTCGGCGATTTGGAAAAGCCACGGATGGTATTTTTCTTTGACGAGGCGCATTTGCTGTTCAAGGATATATCAAAGGCTCTGAGAAACAAGATTGAGCAAGTCGTTAAGCTGATCCGCTCAAAGGGCGTTGGAGTTTACTTCATCTCGCAGTCACCGTCGGATATACCAGACGAGGTTCTTGCACAGCTCGGAAACAAGATTCAGCACGCACTCAGGGCATATACGCCAGCTGAGGAGAAAGCCGTAAAGGCGGCTGCACAGTCGTTCCGTGCGAACCCAGAGTTCGACACATACGAGGCAATTACGTCGCTCGGCGTGGGCGAAGCGCTTATATCCGTGCTCGACGCAGAAGGCGTTCCGACAATAGTCAAGAAGTCAAAGATTCTTCCGCCGCAGTCGATGCTGGGCGGAATTACGGATGCTGAGAAGGAGCAAGAGGTTCTCAAGAGTGCACTTTATCTCAGATACAAGGACGAGATTGACCCAGATTCCGCTTACGAGTTTATGCAGAGAATGAAGAAGGAAGAGGCTGAAACCCAGAAGGCAGCGGCTGAGGCTGCCGAGGCGGAGAAGGTAGAGAAGGCAGAGGCAAAGGCGGCTACAAAGAAGAAGACAGCTGAGGAGAAGGCTGTTTCAAGAGCTAAGAAGAGTGTTGCTACTTCCGTTGCAAACACAGTCGGCAGAGAAATTGGAAAGTCGGTTGGCAGTTCGTTCGGAACCTTCGGCAAGAAGCTCGGCGGCAATGTTGGCGCAAGCCTTGCGAGAAACATCCTCGGAACGTTTTTGAAATAGGGCTAATAAAAAAATAATAATAGAGATTAGAAAGGGTATTAAAGATGGAAGATTTTAAGGAAAATGTAAATGGTGAGCAGGCTGCACAGGGACAAACAAGCACAGGCAATGCACAGCAACAGGGTGCGGCAGGCAATGCACAGCAGCAGGCCGGACAGCAGACGTATTATTACAACCAGAATGTTGTCTACGCTGACAAAGAAAAGAAAATAAATAAGCATATCTTCTTTTGGGTTGGAGCATTTCTCTTTGGTTCAATCGGTGTTGACAGGTTCCTACGTGGTCAAATCGGTCTGGGCGTATTGAAAATCATTACGTTCGGCGGCTTTGGAATCTGGACGCTGGTAGACCTTATCATAGCGGTAGTCAAAGTCTATGGCGGCTCTTACTCAGGCACCGATGAAGTCACATTCATCAACGGCAAGTACGACAGATAGGTTATAGAGTTATTGGGCAAAAAAAGCGTTGACAAAAACGCCTGAAGTTGTTGGAATTCGAACAACTTCAGGCGTTATATTTTTTGAGACTATGCGTTTTTTTAACCCCAAGTCACTTATTATGGGAGTAGCTTGCGGAGGCGGGTTACGAGGAAGACGGCGGCGGCGATTTTGAGGGCGTCGCAGGGGATGAATGGGATGACACACAGAGCCAAGGCCGCCCAGATGGTGGTCTGCATCAGGTGGGCGTACCAAAGGGTGCCGAGTGCGTAACAAGCGGCGACGCCGAGCACCATGCACAGAGCGAGGCGGAATGTTGCCAGACGCGGGGCTTTTTTCTTTTTTGAAAGCCCTGCGTCAGCCTCAGCCGCTTGTTGAGTAGAGTTTGAAGCTTGCGACGGAGCTGCGGCTCCGCTCTGTTGCTTGGATGCCTTGGAGAGTGTCGCTGTGCCAAGCCCTGCGATGGCGGCACAGAGGATGTAGCCAACTATGTAGCCGCCGGTTGGACCTGCGAGCGTGCCGAGACCGGCTCCGAAGCCTGCAAACACTGGGATGCCAACGGCTCCGAGCAGGATATAGATGAGTATGCTGAGGGAGCCGTACTTGCTACCGAGGCAGCCACCCGCGAGCAGGACGCCAAGCACTGCAAGATTGATTGGCACCTGCGTGAACGGTAGCGGCACCGTGATCCACGAGCAAACTGTCACGATCCCCGCAAAAATGCCAGTCAGAACTAGCATATATACATTACTATTTTTATTTGATTTAATCGAATCAACCATTGAACTATTCCTTCCCATTTCACACACATTTTTATTTTGAATCCGCAAGACGCCAAGCACTGTATGCCTAATCGGTACCTGCGTGCACGGACTTAGCTATGCTTTGCGCACCGTGATTTCGCCGGAGGTGAGCGTGCGCATCTCCCTCGAGAGGCGGCCTTCCAAGAACTCTACCACAAGGCCGCCGTTTTCGTCGATGTCGATTGCACGGGCACGGATGCCATCGTGCAGGCGTTCGTCTCTGCGACCGATTTCGCGGGCGATTGCTGGGTTAAAGATCAGAATCTGCTCACCGATGATGAACGAACGCCGCTTGTAATCGCGCAGGATTGCCTGCTGGTCGAAGTTCTCAATCATATCGAAGAACTGGTTGCAGAAGGCGGCAATCAAGGCATTCCTATTGAAGTTTGTGCTGCCTGCTTCGATGCATGTCGCAACATCCTGAATCTCCTCAGGCATGTCGCAAGAGAAGCAGTTCACACCGATGCCAACGATGATCTTCTGAATCTTGCCAGACTCGAAGTTGCTCTCAGCCTCCGTGAGGATGCCAGCGAGTTTCTTACCATTTAGATATATGTCATTAACCCATTTGATCTTCGGGTTCAGACCTGTGGCTTCTTCGATGGCTCGGCACATCGCAACAGCGGAGAGCGTCGTAACGAAGAGCGACTTGTCGAGGTCGAAATGCGGCTCGAAGGCGAGGCTCATGTAGATGCCCTTCTCCGCTGGGGAGTAGAAGCTCCTGCCGAGCCTGCCGCGACCCGCCGTTTGCTCAGAAGCTATAATCAGGTGCGGGCCGCCCGAAACATCGAGCGTTTTCGCATAGTTATTCGTAGAATCTATTTTCTCGAAGACGTGAATATTGCACGGATGCGTAATTTTGTTTGCCAGCACATCGCGGCTGATGATGTCGCGGTCAGCGGCGAGCCTATAGCCAACGCCCGCGCGGCTCTCAACTTCGAAGCCTTGCTCTTTGAGAGAGTTCGCAGCCTTCCAAATCGAGTTTCGGGAGATCCCAAGCCGCCCGGCGATCTCCTGTCCCGAGTAGAAAGCTCCAGGATTTTCGCTCAGCAATGATAGCAATTCAGTTTTCGTCGACATATCGCACGTCCTTTCTCTTTTTTCTATAGTATATCGTAGCCCTAGGCTTCTGTCAACCTGTAATTTTTCTTGGGTGACAAGTGCCGCTCCTGACCATCCACCGCTCGCCAAGTGACTTCCGCCCACCAAATCAGCGCTAAAATCTTGCTCAAACACAGTTTTTCACAAGGATTTCACTTTAATTTGCACGCAAATGATGTTATACTGTCTGTAGGTCTTTACAAAAGGGCTTATTTTGTGATGTTTTTTAAGAAGAGAGGGAAAAATTAAAAGTATGGGTAAAATTATCGCAATAGTTATTTGCCTCGCATTTTCGGCGTACTTTTCTGCGTCGGAAACCGCATTCACGTCCGTCAACAGGATTAGAATCAAGAACCTGGCAAACGACGGAGACAGGAAAGCAAGGCGTGTGCTGGAGCTTTCGGACAGATACGATGATTTGCTTTCGACAATTTTGGTGGGGAATAACATCGTAAATATCGCAACATCGTCCATTGCGACGGTACTTTTCATCGAGATGTACCCAGTTTATGGAGCGACGATTTCGACGATTGTTGTGACGATTATAGTCTTGATTTTCGGAGAAATTTCGCCGAAGAGCCTTGCAAAGGAAAGTCCAGAGAAAATCGCAATGGCATCTGCACCTTTCCTCAAGGTGATTATGATCATCTTGACGCCGGTCAACTGGCTGTTCAAATGCTGGAAAAAGCTCCTAGCGCTAGTATTCCACACGGACGAAGCAAAGCCAATCACTGAGGACGAGCTTTTGACGATCGTTGAGGAGGCTGAGACAGAGGGCGGAATCGACAATGAGCAGAGCGAGCTCATCCAGAACGCAATCGAGTTCAACGACCTCGAGGCTTGGGATGTGCTGACTCCGCGAGTTGACATCAAGGCAGCGGAAGTTGACGCACCGCTCGACGAGATAGAAGAACTCTTCTTGTCGACAGGATTCTCAAGACTTCCGATTTACGAGGACAATCTTGACAGCATCGTGGGCGTCCTGAACCAAAAGGATTTCCACAATTATATAAAGGGCAAGGGCGCACCGGTTTCCGAGTACGTCAAGCCGGTAATTTTCGTGGCTGGGTCGATGAAAATCTTCCAGCTGCTTAAGAAGCTTCAGGCAGCGAAGACGCACATCGCAATCATCGTCGACGAGTACGGCGGAACTTCGGGCCTTGTCACTATGGAAGACATCATCGAGGAACTTGTCGGAGAAATCTACGACGAGCACGACGCGGTCGCACTTCAGGACATCGTTCAGCAGCAGGACGGCTCATATCGCGTGCTTTGCGGGACGAACCTCGACAAGATGTTTGACTATTTCGACGTTGAAGAGGAAATCGACGCAACGACGGTCAACGGCTGGGTTGTGCTGGCACTCGACAACTTGCCGAAGGTCGGCGACAGCTTTGTCTATGAGGCTGACTACAAGAAATTCGAAGTTCGCGTAACGAAGGCGGACGAGCGTAAGGCTCTGGAAATCAACATGGTAGTGACAGACCTACCGAAAGACGAGTAGCAATCGAGCATAGATGAAACTCTAGCGACATGCAGATTTACTTTTACTAGATGCAAATCGAGCATACCGCAAATAATAACTGTAAACAATAAAAATACATAGATTAACACAAACAGAAAGGGGACAACCTAAAATGGGTTTTATGGAAAAAGTCTTTGGCGACCT
>CAVGSW010000085.1:0-5879 GCA_963631945.1 Flexilinea sp.
AGTGCAGGTTGTCAAGCTCCTCGTCGCGGCGGATAGCGTTCATATCCGTGTAAATGCCGTGACCTGGCTCGATTCCGTACTTGCCGAGAGCCATTCTCTTCCACTTTGCAAGCGACTGAACGACCTCAACTTCCATCTCATCGATGTCCTTGAGTGTGAAGCTTACGCGTCTCTCAACGCCGTTCAGGTTATCGTTGAGACCTGTCTTCGGGTCAACGAATAGCGGAGCCGATACACGGCGAAGTTGCAAGCCGTAAGCAAGCTCCTGCTGGAAAAAGTCTTTGATTTTCTTGATGGCTCTCTGGCTCTCCATCAAATCGATTGGGGACTCATAGTCCTTTGGTAAAATAAGTGGTAACATTTTTATCTCTCCTTTTATTGAATGAATTTTGTCTAAATTTATGTGATGCTAGTACCATTTCGAGTACTCGCACCCGCAATAGTTCTGGCGGTAAAGTCCGTATTCCTTCGAAAGCTCGATGCTGCGCTTGAATCCGTCTTTTTTCTTGAAGTCAACGTCGAGGAATTCGAGGCCGTACATCCCCGCAAGCTCTTTGCCAATTGCGGAAATCAGCGGGTAATTCTTATGAGGGCTCACTGTCAGCGTCGTGCCGAAAATCGGATTTCCCGTCTTCAGCGCCACCTGCGCTGCACGTTCCATCCTGAGTTTGAAGCACTCCGTGCACCTCGCGCCGCCCTCCGGCTCATTGCTGTAGCCAGAGCAAACCTCGTAGAAGTCCTCTGGCAAATACTCTCCTTCTATCAACAAAACCTTGTCTTCGTCGGAAACGCGCTGGTTGAATTCGGTTATGAACTTAATCTGCGCGGCCTTGCGCTTCTCGTACTCTTCCGCATCCGTGATGTTCGGGTTGTAGAAAAACACGCTGATTTTGTAATCCGGCAAAAGCCTCTCAATGCAAGCCGTACTGCAAGGTCCGCAGCACGAATGCAGGAGCACATGCTTCTTCTCGACCTTCGTCTGCTTCTCCAGCGGATCTATCGGACAAAATTCACTGCCCGCATTGCTTTTCAAATCGAATTGCATCCTTTTCGCGCCTCCTTTCTTGACAAAATAGGTTTTTTATTTTTATAATAGTAAAAACAAATTTAGCTGATATTATATCATACTTAATTTCAAAAATAAAGAGGAAATTTATGAAAAATAACAAAAATTGCGAAAAAATACCGAGTTTTTTTGGTGATAAACGATATAATTCGCTCAGCGGCTACCTCAAGCGCGAGTTCGGCGAGAAAACGATCAAGCTCGCAATCGATGGCGGCTTCACCTGTCCGAACCGCGACGGCTCCAAGGGCGTCGGCGGCTGCACGTTCTGCTCAGACAGCGGCTCTGGCGAATTTGCCTCGGACATAGACGACCAAATTCGCCTTCTGTCCGACAAGTGGCCAAGCGCTCTCTACCTCGCCTACTTCCAGAATCACACGAACACATATGCACCCATATCCGAGCTCCGCGAAAAATATGCGAAAGCCCTTGCAAATCCGAAGATTCGCGGGCTTGTAATCGGCACGCGCCCAGACTGCCTCTCTCCTGAGGTGCTCGACCTTCTCGAAGAAATCAACCAGACGCATTTTCTGTGGGTCGAGCTCGGCCTTCAGACGATTCACGAGGAGACGGCGCGTGCGATAAACCGTTGCTATGATCTCTCCGTGTTCGACGAAGCTGTGGCGGCTCTCTCTGCTCGCGGCATCAAGACCGTTGTTCATCTCATTCTCGGGCTCCCAGGCGAGAGCCGCGACATGATGCTCGATTCCGTGCGCTACGTTGCTAACATCCCGAATCTCTTCGGCATGAAGCTCCACCTTCTGAACATAGTCAAAGGCTCGCAGATGGAATATCTCTACCCTGACTACCAGCCTTTTTCGTGTATTGAGGAATATGTCAATTTGGTATGCGATTGCCTCGAAATCATTCCGCCAGAGGTTACGATTCACCGCCTTACCGGCGATGCACCGCGCTCGATTCTCATAAGTCCGCCTTGGAGTTTCAATAAGCGGACGATACTCAATGGAATCGATGAGCGGCTTAATTTGCTCGATACTTGGCAAGGAAAGCGAGCTACCAGTTGCCTGTTGTAACCTTGATTTTCGTGAACGGCGTGTAAATGGTCTTGCCCTGCACTGTCCTAACGCCTCTCACCTTGTACCAATACGTCGTGTTGGCCTTTAGACCCTTCGTATTTATGTAATAGCAATTGTCTGCGTTTGACGTAGTAATCATCTTCGTATAGCCCGAAGATTTTTTCGTCGAACGCCAAATCTGATAGCAATCTACGAGGTAGCCAGACTTGGATTTCTCCCAGGTGAGCTTGACCTTCTTCTTGCTCGTCTTCGAAACGAGATTGATTATATTGGTCTTCGCAAGTCCCGCCGTGTATTTATCTATGATTGCCTGCTTTTCTTCCTCTGACATTGGGTTTACAGTCAGCGTGCACTTCTTGCTCGCCTTCGTGTATTTGTCAGTTTCGGCTGCGGTAACCGTGATTGTAGCTTTTCCTACGCCTGCAACAGTCACTTGACCGTTCTCATCAACCGTTGCAACGGTTTCGTCGCTCGATTTATATGTAATCGCTCCGTCGCCCGTCGTTGCCGCGTGAAGATTGAAGCTCGTGCCAATCTTTTTCTCTTCTCTGGTGTACTTAGTGTAGCGAGTGGTTACGGTCTGAGCTATTTTCTCTACGGTCTCCTCTTTCTGATTGTCCGTGTCATCCGTCGACGTGCTCGATGGCTTCTGGCAAGCCGTCGCTGGCATGTTCTCGTAAACTGGAATGAGGAAGGTAATCGCCGTGTCGAGAACTGCGCTGTAGGCGTTCTTCAGCTGAGAAGCCTCGCTCGCTGCCCCCTGTACGTTCGTCATGTACTGACCGATTGCAACGTTCGATGCGCCGTTCATGACGTTCCACTTCTTGAAATACAGCGTGTTCTTATTGTTCTGAACGTAATTTGCGCTGTAGAACTCCGCACCGCCCTCTATGGACTTACGAATCGTGTTCCAAGGTCTGGAGTATGAGCCTTCCTGAGACGCATACCAAAGTCCTCTCTGAACCGCAGTCATGGAGCTCGTCGCATAAGCTGCGATATTAAAGTAGTTGTAATATCCTTCGTAACCGGAAACCGTGCCTGAAATGCACCCGCCAACGCCCTTGCTACCCTGCTCGACGATGATCATCGATGCGAGCACGTAAGGATTGACATTCGCCTTCGAGCCTGCGTCCATGAGAACGCTCGCATAGGTTGTGCTCGGCTCGTCCGCAAGCGTGGAATTCATGAAAGTCCCCGCGAGCATGGCGTTCAGCCCTGCCTCGTTCTGCGTGCTAGAGTCGTATTCGTGCGTGAGGAACTGGAAAATTCCCGTTCCTGAGTCATTGAGGAAGTTCCTCGGATCTACATAATATTTGATAATGTCCGTCGACGCAGCGTTCCAGCCGCCGCTATCAAAGGACGTGTATTTGCCCGTTTCTGAGTTATACGCTCCCGTCGCCTTGGATTTCCAAGAGTCTGGGGAGCTGGATGCTACGAGTGTTTTGCCGAGCGTGCCTTCTTTCTTGATTACGTCGTCCCAAAGGAGACCTGTCTGCGCTGCCTTGAAAACCCAGTTAGGGTGCTTTGCGTGCAGCGTCCTGAGATAGTCCTTGTAGCTCTCTGGGAAGCCTTCGCTTGTCATGCTCGCCTCGAATGCCGAATCGTATGTGTATGTCGTGCTCTTGCCCGTGGTCTCCGTAATGTATGTCGCGGACGAATAGCCCGTGCCACTTCCGCCAACACCGCTATAGCTGATGTAATACCACTTGCCGCCGTTAGCGTCCGTCGCATCCGAGATGATCTTCACTTCTTCGCCGTCCACGACGTAGCCGACAGATGCATAGGATGTCCCTGGGCCGCTCCTAACATAAAGCGAGCTGGCATTAACAGTGCCCGTCCGCTCCGTCTCCGCTGCCGATGCATAGTCCGTCCCGAGCACAGCCGTCACAGACGCAATCATGCTGATGACGAGCAAAACGCTCAGAGCCACACTAATCGCCGCAGCCGATATTCTGTTTTCCCTTATTTTAAAAAGCATAAATTTACCTCTCAGGCCCCAGTCGACCATCGTTATAATGTTTGCGGCAGAGCGAAACGTACAAATCATTGCCGCCGACCATGATCTGCTGGCCTTGCTTTACGAACTGGCCGTCCACGATTCTGGCAACCATAGTCGCTTTGCGGCCGCACCAGCAAATCGTCTTGATTTCTTCGATTTTGTCTGCGTAGATGAGCATGTAATACGAGCCCTCGAAAAGCTCGTTTCTGAAGTCGTTCTTCAGTCCGTATGCGAGCACCGGCACATCGAAACTATCGACGATTTCCACTAGCTCCTGCACGTGGTGCTTCTTCAGGAACTGGCATTCGTCCAGCAGTACGCAATCGATTTTGTGCTTCTCGTTTTCGCGCATGAAAAGCTCGAGGATGTTCGTCTCGTCTGTCACGACCATCGCCTCTCTCTGCACACCGATTCTGGACGTAATCACGCCTGTGCCGTATCTATTGTCAGTCGACGGAATCAGCGTCATTACGTGCTTGCCGCGTTCCTCATAGTTATACGCGACCTTGATGAGTTCAATCGACTTGCCTGCGTTCATCGTGCTGTATCTATAATATAACTGTGCCATTGGATGCTCCTTTCTAACTTGCCCTTCAATTTTACCATATGAGCGCCGAAATGTCCACAACAAAGGATGTGCCCATGAGCGATTTTCATCAATTCATGCGAATTTCGAAAAAATATTTGCACGCTCGCCATCGCATGTGCTAGAATATAAACAATATAAGCTGTCTCTGAGAAATCTGATGGAGGAAGGCTCGATGGAACACAAACAGAAAAGCGCACAGGAGCGAATTGCTATAATCGGTCTCGTCATCGTAGGCGTATGCTGGGGGCTCGGATTCCTCGGGCTCCGCTACACCGATGGCCTTCCGACCATGTACATACAGTCAATCCGATTCACAGTTGCGACCATCGGCCTGGCCATCGTGTTCTGGAAGCACCTCAAGTTCATAAATCTCGAGCTTCTCAAAGACGCATTCTTCATCGGCTTTCTGATGTTCGGTTGCTATGTTTGCGCAACTCTCGGCACGAAGTACACGACATCAGCTCACACGGCATTCTTCTCCACGCTCGGAGTAATCTGCGTGCCGATCATCAACTTCGTGTTCTTCCGCATCAAGCTGAAGAAAAAAGCTTTCGTCTGCGTCATTCTCTGCGTCATCGGCATTTACCTGCTCTCCATGACAGGTGATGCCGCGCTCGGTTTCAATATCGGCGATGCGATCTGCCTCGCTGCAGCGTTCTTCGGCGCTGGTCAAATTGTAGCAATCGAGCACCTTGCAAAGGATCACGACGTATATGCGCTCACGATTGTCGAGCTTGCGGTCATCGCAGTGCTCGGAACCATCGGAATGTTCGCATTCGGTGAGGAAATTCCTGCTTCAATCACAACAAAGGAGCTCGTTACGCTCATCATCCTCGGCCTCGTCTGCTCGGCCCTCTGCTTCATCCTGCAGACCTGGGCACAGCAGCACGTCAGCGCACAGCGCGTCTGCCTCATCCTGACGCTCGAGCCAGCAGTCGGCGGCATCTCCTCCGTCCTGGTACTCCACGAGGTCCTCGGAGCAGGTGGCCTCATCGGCGCCATCTGCATCCTCGCCGGCATCATCATCTCCGAAAGCTCCCTCGGCGAACCCAACTTGCACGACTTCGGACATAAAAAGTCGTGATTTGCCCTCGATTTCGAATGCAAATCACGACTTAATCTGTTTGGTAAAAAATAACCCGGGCAGAGCTGTAAGCCGGGTTCTGTATTGGACGATCATCTATCTCGACC
>CAVGSW010000086.1:0-5788 GCA_963631945.1 Flexilinea sp.
CGCAATCGTCATCATCATAGCGATTTCGTGCGCCGGCAGACCGATTTTCTTGAATGGAGAAAGCAGCCTCTCGATGCCGTCCGTCAGACTCAGCGGTCTCGTGCAAAGCGTGAGCATTGACGAGCCGATGATGAGCAGAATCAGTCTGATTGCCATGAAAATAGCCGTCCTGATGCCCTCTTTCGTAATCTTGAGGATTCCCCATCTCCAAAGCACTTCGCCGTCAATCATAAATATGTTCAGTGCAAATGTGAACAGCAAAATGATGAGAATCGGCTTGAGTCCGCGAACGATGAAGCTCAGCGGAACCTTTGACACGGCAATGAGAATTGCCAATGCCGCCGCCGCAATCACGAAGCCAACGAAGTTATTGACTATGAAAAGCTCAACTATGAATAGCAGCGTCGCTATTATTTTTACTCTGGGATCAAGCTTGTGAACCCACGAATCCCCCGGAAAATACTGTCCGAGCGTTATATCTCTAATCATGTTTATTCCTTATTCTTTGACATTCTTTGACTTTTTCAGGTATGCCGCGATTTCGTCCGCCGCCTGGTCAATGTCAAGTATCGTCTGCGAGATGTCAAAGCCCTTCTCGCGCAGGCTCTCAGTAAATTCCGTCACTGGCGGGAGGTCAAGCCCAACTGCCCAAAGTTCCTCTTTCTTTGAGAAAACTTCCTTTGGGGTGCCGATTGTCACGAGCTTGCCGCTGTCGATTACGACAATCTTGTCCGAGAGTTTTGCAATATCAGCCATGTTGTGCGAAACGAAAATCGTGATATTGCCCGTGCGTCTGTGCACTTCTTCAACCATCTTGAGGACGTCTTGATGTGCCTTCGGGTCAAGCCCTGCCGTCGGTTCGTCAAGAATGAGAACCGCTGGATGCATTGCAACTACGCCCGCGATGGCAACACGGCGCTTCTGCCCGCCCGAAAGTTCGAATGGTGAGCGATCCTTTACCGCCTCATAGTCAAGCCCAACAAGCTCGATTGCTTCCTTGACGCGGTCAGCAATTTCTTCCTCGCTGAGTCCCAGGTTCTTCGGTCCAAACGCAACATCCCTTGCCACCGTCTCCTCAAAGAGCTGGTACTCGGGATACTGGAAAACGAGCCCGATTCGCCTCCTGATTTCGACCATGGAAACCCCCGGCTGCGTGATGTCGACATCGTCAACGATGATCTTGCCGCTGTCTGGCTTGAGAAGCCCGTTCAAGTGCTGAAGCAGCGTCGACTTGCCTGAGCCCGTGTGCCCGATTATTCCAACGAACTCGCCGTCACTAGCCTCGAAGCTGATATCCTCCAGCGCGATGGACTCTGTCGGCATGCCCTTGTCGTATATATGCGTTAAATGTTCTACCTTTATTGACATAAAAATCCAACCATTTCTTCTTCTGTGATTATGCTCTGCGGGATGTCAATTCCACGCTCGCGGAGTTTTGCCGAAAGTTCTGCCATGAGCGGCACGTCGAGGTTCACTGACTTGATTAGGTCTCTGTGTTCAAAGACTTCCTGCGGGGTCCCGTCAAGCAGCACTTCGCCGTCGTTCATGATTATCAAGCGGTCTGCTTTGACTGTTTCTTCCATAAAATGCGTTATCAAAACGACTGTTATGCCCTCCTGGTGCAGCTCGTCGATGATTGCCATGATTTCTTTGCGACCTTTTGGGTCAAGCATAGCCGTTGGTTCGTCGAAAATGATGCACTTTGGCTTCATCGCGATAGCTCCAGCGATTGCAATTCTTTGCTTCTGTCCGCCGGAAAGAAGGTGCGGTGCCTTTTCCTTGAACTGACCCATGTTGACGTCTTCGAGTGCCTTGTCGACTCTCTTTCTGATTTCGAGCGGGTCAACTCCGAGGTTCTCTGGTCCGAATGCGACGTCGTCCTCTACGATTGCCGAAACGAGCTGGTTGTCAGGATTTTGGAAAACCATGCCCGCGCTCTGGCGCACGTCCCAGATATGCTCGTCGTCCTTTGTGTCGTAGCCGCAAACGTAAACTGTGCCAGATGTTGGAATGAGCAACCCGTTGAGGTTCTTTGCTAGCGTTGACTTGCCCGAGCCGTTCTTGCCGATGATTGCCGTAAAGCTGCCCTTCTCTATGTCAAAGCTCACATCGTCAATCGCGCGGAAGCTGAGCTCCTCACCATCGACTTCCTTCTTGTATTCAAAGATCAAATTATTTATTTGTATGATGTTTTCTTTGCTATTTTCCACTGTTTACCTATTTTACTTTTCGTTTTTGATATGTCCAGATATGTCCAGCCGGATTTCGGTTGCTCCGGCTCGCGAAATTGGGCAAATAATTGGTAACTGCCCCGAAAATTTCTCACTCCGATAGTATACCCTACTTCCGCTGTAATTACAAGCAAAAAATCAGCCAGATGGCTGATTCTTGCCGTTATTCGATTAAATTCAGCTCGTCAAAAATCTTCTGCATTCTCGTGTCGAGCTTTGCACTGACCTCTGCACACGCCTTGAGCTCCATGTCGATTGCTTTGGGGATATTCTTGTCCTTCTTGTACCTGAGGTTGTGCTCAAGGCTCGCCCAGAAGTCCATCGCAACGGTTCTGAACTGAATCTCGACTGGAACCTCCTCCTTGCCGTCGAGCAGGTACACTGGAATCGAAATTACCAGATGCAAGCTGCGGTAGCCGTTCGGTTTCGGATTCTTGATGTAGTCCTTCTCGGTGATGAGCGTAACGTCACTCTGCGATGTAAGCATGCGGGCGATTGTGTACACGTCGTCGATGAAGTTGCAGACAACGCGGATGCCCGCAATGTCAAATATGTTCTCCCTAGCTGACTCAATCGAAACTTCCTTCTTGAGTCTCTCGAGTTTTTCCTCGATGCTCTCTGGCACCTTGAGGCGACGCTCCATGTGGTGAATCGGGTTGTAGTCGTGTCGAACAGCGAAGTCCTCGCTGAGTATCTCTATCTTGGTTCTAACTTCTTTGATTGCCGCCCTGTATGCGTGGCGAAACGCCTCAAATCCCATCTGGTCTTGTAAATGCTGAATATGTTCGCTAGCCAATGCTATGCCCCTTTCTGTGTTGCCTTATGTTCTGCTCGTTATGCGGGGTTTGGTAAGACTCGAATTCGTGAGAATCTAGCCGCCCGAGCTTTTGTTTGTAGTTGTAAATGAATTCGTCAAGTACTTGACACTTTCTATTATACCCGATTATAATGGAAATGAAAAGAGTTTTGCGTGTTAAGATTACGAATACATTGTATGCAAGATGGCGGGGTTGACTGAGAAAATGGTTGACCGACTAGAAGATGCGGGTTCGGGGATAGGCTGGCGGACTGGTAAATGAAGCTTAGGGACTGCTTGACGTGATGGTAAATGGAAGCTTCGGAATGGCTCGACGCAATGGTAAATTATGGAAAAAGAGACTAAAAATCTAGAAAATAGAATAAAACTGGGGCAAACGGATATTTATGTCAGCCCTGTTGGAATAGGTGTGCTACCGATGGGGCCTGCACAGCTCGCCCTTCCTGTCGAGGAGGGTGCCGAGCTGATTGTTTATGCGCTCTCAAAGGGCATGAATTTCATCGACACGGCGCAATATTATCGGACGCACCCGTATATCAGGCGAGCACTGGAACTGTGGCAAGGCGAGAGGGCGGCGGCGGACGAAGCGCAGGCAAAGACAGCCGCAAGTACGCCCGCGTTCGCCCAGGGGGCGAATGCGGAGCCCGTGCCAGGGTCGGGCTTGTCGGGGCACGGGCACGCCGCCCGCGGCAATGCAAATCAGGGAAAAGGAAGGCAAGCCTTATTTGTAAACAATTCCGAGGCTTGCGATTGTGTGCCGCTTGGCGGTGCGGCGGCAGGTTTTGATGAATTTGCGAACTGTAGCTCTCTAGTAGAGCCGCCGCATATAATAAAAGGCGAGCGTCCTGTGATTTCGTCCAAGACGCTCGCTACCGATTACGACGGTGCGTGGGCTGCGATTGAAGAGGAGCGGCAAGCAATGGGCTTGGACTATATCGACATATTTTTGCTGCACGAAGTGCGTAGCGGCCAGCTTGCCACGCGGCAAGGCGCGTGGCAAGCGCTGATGGACGCCAAGGCCTGCGGCCTTGTGCGCGCCATCGGCTGCTCCACCCACCATGTTGACGTGGTGGAGCAGCTGGCCGCTATGCCAGCGTGTGACATCATATTCCCGCTCATAAACTACGCTGGCATGGGCATCCGCCGCGGCAGCTCCGCTGCCTCCGCAGCCGACATGTCCCGTGCCATCGAGCAGGCAGCCGGCTGCGGCAAGGGCATATACACCATGAAGGCCCTTGGCGGCGGCAACCTGGCGGCACATTACCAGCGAGCCCTAGACTATGCATTTTCCAGGCCTGGCGTTTCATCCGTCATGCTCGGCTTTGGGTGCCGCCAAGACATAGACGACATCGTGAGCTACACAAACGGCACGATGCCCCCATCATATGCACCCGATGTATCCAATAAACGGGTGCGAGTAAACCACGAGGACTGCGAGGGCTGCGGCACCTGCATCCCAATGTGCGCAGCAGGTGCCATCAGCTTTGACAAAAAAAATGGACTAGCCACCATCGACCAGTCCCTTTGCGTCACCTGCGGCTACTGTGCTCAATCCTGCCCAGTGCGTGCGATTATCATGTATTAAATTTACCCAAAACAGGCCTCAATTATCCTCGAAACGAGCTCGCACAACCCACTTCCACACGCTCCGAGCACCACGATCAGGAGCATGTACATAGCCATGCTCTTGCTGCTAATCTTGCTCGTAAAAAGATTGAAATAGAAGTTGAAGTGCCCGCGCAGGTTCACTTCCCTATTTTGGTTCCATTGATAATTTATTACATCGTCGCAATCAAAGCCAGCCGGTGCAAAATTCTCATAAAGCTCTTTCTCCAAGCGGCGAATTCTATAGCAATTCGCATCGTTTATCTCGTAATCGTCCGCAATCGAAATCGTAATCGTCGCCTTCTTGAGCATCTGCCTGTGAAAAATTCCAATTTTATTGATTTCCATCGGTAGCAGTCTTGCCTCGTTTATGCGCACCTGATACCCATAGCTGTTTGACACAACAGGCGTCGTAATGAGCTGACGCAAGTGTTTGATAAAGCCAATTACATCCGTACTAGGCTTGAACAACTCGTCCATCGACTTGTGAGGCACACGTATCATCAGGTAGCCCTCGTCAGTGCTCATATATGGCAAAAGGTCAGCAAAATCAAGCTTAAGAAGCGTCCCGCCAGTCAAGCTCGTAAGTGTATACGGCAGCTTGGACAAGTGGATTATATCAATCGTCTTGCCGTTATATGCGATTTCCGACGTGCATTCGTTTTTCATAAAGTCGACAATGCACATCGTTCCGAACGTCGCACGTAGAACGTCTTGATCCGAGAAATGAAGCGATATATCGTCAATTTCGTCCTTCTCCATGTCAAAAGGTATGAAAATATTAAGTCCCTTCGTTTCGCATAATCCGCGAATATGCACAGACACATCGATAAAGCTCTTCTTGCTTGGATTGAGCCAGTCATTAAAGTACACGGAGCTCACATCATCCCCGTCAATCCACACAGCCCAGCTGTCATCCACAAAATGTCTCGATCTAGAACCATTGCCCATCTTTCTTTTCCTTTCTTCCAACAAACGTATCTATTGTATTGTATGTATCCGTGTTTGCTTTTTTATGTATATACTCTACCACAACACGCAAAAACTGGCAACCACCCGATGATAGTGTGATAGTGTCAACAAGGTCTAATCTCTATACTTTTATTTTTTGAAATCCCCACAACTATTTTACACT
>CAVGSW010000087.1:0-5694 GCA_963631945.1 Flexilinea sp.
TTAACGATGAAAGGACTTAAATAAAAATGGTGACGACTGTTTTGTTTGATTTTGATGGGACGCTGGTCAACACGAACGATTTGATTATCGCGTCCTGGCAACATACATATAAGCATTATTGGGGGCATGAGGTGAGCCTGGAGCATATCATTGCCTCGTTTGGGGAGGTTTTGCCGGCGACGCTGGCGCGCGAATTCCCTGATGTGGATGTCGATGAGTCGTGCAAGGTGTATAGGGACTACCAGTTGCACGTGGCTGAGGAAATGATCAAGACGTTCGAGGGAATTCCGGAGCTTCTGAAGGAGCTGAATGCGCGCGGCTACAGGGTTGCGATTGTGACTTCGAGGACGCGTGAGTCAGCGCTTCGGTATCTCGATATGCTGGAAATCATGGATTATTTCGAGGATTTGGTTACGTGCGACGATACGGATAAGCACAAGCCTGATCCGGAGCCGATTTTGGTTTGCTTGCGCAAGCTCGGTGTTACGGCGGATGAGGCGATTATGGTTGGCGACAGTCCGTTTGACATGAAGTGCGCGAATAATGCGGGAGTCAAGTCGGTGCTCGTTGACTGGAGGATTACGGACAGCAAGCAGGCGGAGGTCATGGACGCGGTTGTGGACTATGAAATCGCAACACCGATGGATTTGATTGATGTGCTGGAGGAGTTGCGGTAGCTGGCAATTGCGCGTTGGGGTGATTAGATGCTGAGAATTTTTTATGGGCGTGAGTGCCTCGATAAGGAAAAATTTATTTACGACAATATTGGAGGTCGGGGACTGCTCATCGTTCCCGACCAATTTACATTGGAGGCGGAGCGCGAGCTGATCGAGCATTCGGGGGCGCGGGCGCTCATGGACGTCGAGGTGCTTTCGATGTCGAGGCTCGGGTACCGGCTGCTTGAGGAGCTTGGCGGCAGTAAGCGGACTTTCATCGATAAATATGGGCGGCATATGATTTTGTCGGACATTGCGATGAGGGAACGCGAGAAGCTGCAGGTTTTCCGCGGGATGGAGGAGAAAAATTCTTTCATCGAGCTCGTGAATAATTTCATCTCGGAGATGAAGCAATATAACTGCGGGGCGGATGAGCTGGCTGAGATTGCGAAGAACGTGCCAGATGGTTCGTACACGCAGCGCAAGCTTGAGGACTTGCACCTCTTGTTCAGCGAGTATGAGAAGGCGATCGACGGGAAGTACACGGATTCTGAGGATTACATCGATTTGTTTCTCGGCAAGATTGGGCAGTCGAAGCTCATCGCTGGGAATCACGTTTGGATATATGGGTTTGATAGCTTCGCGCCGAAGGCGATGTCGGTTGTGGGCGAGCTGATGAAGCATGCCGCCGACGTCAACTTGGTCATGACGTGGGATGAGGCGCGCGAAGCGCGAGATGCGGATCTGTTCGCGCTGTCTGAGATCGTGATTGGGAATTTCGAGCGGATGGCGGCGGCATGCGGCGTTGAGGCGCGCAGGCAGCGGATTCCGGAGAGCTATAGAGCTGAGCGTGCTGAGGAGATTCAGTTCGTGGAGCGGGAGATTTATGCGCTGCCGGCGCGAGAGTTCCGCGCTGCGGGTGCGGTGGCTCTGACGATGGTTTGCGCGGCCAACTTATATAATGAAGCAGAGAGTGCAGCTTGCTACGTGCTCAGTTTGGTGCGCGACGCGGGCTACAGATTCAGCGATATCAAGGTGATCTGCAACGACCAGGAGACGCGCGGGCCGATTCTCAGGCGCGTGTTCAAGGAGTACGGGATTGACCTAGTTTCCGACTCGACGAAGGACATAATGCAGAGCGGAATCGTGCAGTATATCTTGTCGCTGATGGACTTGGTTGTGGAGCGCTGCCGCACGGACATTGTGATCAAGATGCTGAAATCAGGGTTTGCGGAGATCTCGAACGACGAGGTTACGGACCTTGAAAATTATGCGATTAAGTATAAAATCCGCGGGACGATGTGGAAGAAGGATTTCAAGCGCGGAGAAGCGGAATACGGAACCGAGGAGTTTACGAGGCTGAACGCCATCAGGGAGAGAGCTCTGGCGTTCATGCCGGATTTGGAGGCAATTTTCAAGGCAGGGACTGTGAGCGAGTTTATCGCTGGGCTGTACGGGTTCTTGTATGAGCGCGTCGAGCTGCCGAAGAAAATTGGCGACCTATTGGTGCTGCAGCAGGATGCGGGCCGTCCGGACCTTGCCGAGCAAACGGCTCAGGTCTGGGGCAAGGTCCTCGGAATTTTTGACCAGATGGAAGAGATCATGGGTGGGCAAAAATTCCGCGCGTCGGCGTTCCGTGAGCTGCTCGAAGTCGGGCTTTCCCAGGTCGAGATCGGGGTTTTGCCGCCGACGCGGGACGGCCTGATGATGGGTACGATGCAGCGTACCCGAACCGGGCGGATGAAGGCTCTGGTTGTAGTAGGGGCAAATGAAGGAATTTTGCCGAGCGAAGAGCCGGGTTCGGGCTTGTTCGGGAGCGACGAGAAGAAGCTGTTCAAGGACAAGGGTATCGAGCTTTGTAAGGTTGATGATGTTCGCTTTCTCGAGGAGCGGATGGGTATATATCGAAACTTATCCAAACCTTCGGAGAAGCTTTGGATAAGTTACAGTTTGTCGGACGCCGAAGGCGGCCCTTGCAGGCCGTCCGCCGTGTTCAGCAAGCTCGTGGCTTTGTTCCCAGACACGGCGGTGGCCCGCGACGTTCTGAACCAGGCTACCGACGAGCAGCTGGCGGTCGCGGGCCCTGCAGGGCTTCGGCACCTGACCGAAGCCCTGCAGGCGGCCTGCGAGGGCAGGCCGCTCCCGCCACATTGGCGGGCGGCCCTCTCCTGGTACCACGAGCACGAACCAGAATCCCTAGAACCAATCCGCAGAGGCATTGGCTTCACGAACCAGCAGGAGGAACTCGGTAAGCAGATGGCAGCAGCCTTGTACACTAAGACTACCCCACCCACCACCCAGCCGTCCTCCCAGAATCTGGAAGCGCCTAAGTTGCCAGAAACGCCCGACCTGACCATCAGTCCGTCCCGCCTGGAGCGCTACGCCCGTTGCCCATTCTCCCACTTCATCCTCTACGGCCTGAGACCAGAGGAACGGAGAATCTTCGAGCTGGCTCCGCGCGAAATCGGAGACATCTACCACGAATGCCTCATGCAGATTTCGCGTAAACTCACGGTGAAGGGCGTTGCAATCACCGACCCAGCATCTCCGTGGATGACGATCGCCCGCGAAGAATGCCGCGCGTTCGTAGAATCTGTTATTGCAAGCGAAGCAGGCACATATCGCGATGGCCTGCTCGCCGCAGGAAACGAAGAGAAATACAGAACAAGCAGAATAACAGACATATGCGACAAGGTCTGCTGGGCGATGATCGAGCAGGTGAGATCTGGCGAAATTGAAAGCTCAGCCTTCGAGGCTCCGTTCGGACGCGGCAAGAAGATTGAGCCGATTACCGTCGAACTCGAAGATGGCAAGAGAGCCTATATCGAGGGCAAGATTGACCGCGTGGACTATCTGCCAGGCGGCCGCGTCAAGATCATAGATTACAAGACTGGCAACGAGAGCTTCAGCATTTCAGAGGCGGAAGCAGGCTACCGCCTGCAGCTCATGCTGTATCTCGAGGCGGCCATAGACGAGGCGGAGACAGCCCGCCAGAACAAGCCACCGCGAAAGCCAGCAGGCGTGTTCTACTTCAAGATAGCTGAGCCGATGACCGAGATCACCGCAGGAACGCCATCGCAAGAAGAAATCGAAGACAAAATCCAGAAGGCGTTCCGCTTGAACGGCGTAGTCGTAGACGAGCCAGCGGTAATAAGGAGCGTAGCTGGCGACTTCACAGGGGTCTCCGACACGATTCCAGTCAGACTTAACAAGGAAGGAGTGTTCGCAGGCACGGGAGCTGGCAACCTGCTCACAGCTGATGAGTTCGACGAGCTCCGCGAGAAGGTCGGCCAGAAGGTCAGCGAGCTTTGCAACAGCCTCGCGAAGGGCGACATCGCAGTTCACCCGATGAAGACGCACAACACATCGGCCTGCGCATATTGCAATTACAAGGGCATCTGCAGATTTGATACGATATTTGAGGGCTGCAGCTACAACATCGTGCACTAGTTGACTTGGCTGCTCGGCTAATTTGTTTCCAACCCCACAAAAATGCACTTTCTGCAATATTTTTCTTGATTAAGAGCCACAAAAATGTTAAAATACTAAGATAAAATTCGAAAACAAGACGGAGGGCGTTAAAATGGCAGAAGAATTAGTTCTAACCCAAGAAGGTTATGACAAAATTGTAGCGGAGCATGAGGAACTTGTATCCGTTAGACGAAAGGAAGTCTCCGAAAAATTAAAAGAAGCTATTTCTTACGGCGACCTTTCAGAAAACGCTGAATACGATGCAGCGAAAAACGAGCAAGCAGAGCTTGAAGAGAGAATTTTCAAGCTTGAAGATATGATCAAAAAAGCGAAAGTCCTGAAGGAAGACGAGATGACAAACGACTTTGTCGGCGTAGGCTCCAAGGTTCTCGTCAAGGACGTAGACAGCGGCGAAGAGATGGAATTCACAATCGTAGGTTCGACGGAAGCAGATCCGTTCGCACTTAAGATTTCCAACGAATCGCTCGTAGGCCAGCACCTCATCGGCAGGAAGACTGGCGAACTCGTGGAGATTATCGTTCCAGACGGCACGCTCCACTACCAAATCGAAAGAATCAGCAGATAATCAGCGGGGCAAGCAAATTTGCTCATCCGCATGAGATAAAGAGAGGAAAAAACAAAATGGCAACAGAAGATGTAAGAGTAAATCAGAATCCAGAGGCTGAAGCGGCCGAGCTTTCCGAAGAGTCGCTCAGTGAACAGAGAAAAATCAGACGCGAAAAGTTAAAGAAATTGCAAGATGCGGGCAGAAATCCTTTCTTAGAAGAGAAATGGAATGTAACCGCACACAGCAAGGACATCAAAGACAATTTCGACGCTATGGACGGCCAGGAAGTTTCCTGCGCTGGCAGAATCATGGCATTCAGACAGATGGGCAAAGCGTCCTTTATCGACATTCAGGACAAGCAGGGCAGAATCCAGTGCTTCGTTGGCAAAGACGCAATCGGAGCTGAGGAATACAGCGTTTTCAAGACATACGACATCGGCGACATCGTCGGCATCGAGGGTACGATTTTCAAGACAAAGACAGGCGAAGTTACCATCAAAGCAAGCCGCGTCGTACTTCTCAGCAAGTCCATCCAGGTGCTCCCGAACAAGTGGCAGGGTCTCAAGGACCAGGATGCAAGATATCGTCAGAGATACGTTGACCTGATTATCAACCCAGATGTTAGAGAAGTTTTCGTAAAGAGAGCGGTTATCCTCAAGGAATTCAGAAGAGTTCTCGAAGAGGACTACGGCTACCTCGAAGTTGACACACCTATCCTGACTACAGTTGCAGGTGGCGCAAACGCAAGACCGTTCGAGACTCACCACAACACGCTCAACCTCGACATGAAGCTGAGAATTTCCAACGAGCTTTTCCTGAAGAGATGTATCGTTGGCGGTCTCGACAGAGTTTACGAGATGGGCAAAATGTTCCGTAACGAAGGTATGGACAGACGCCACAACCCAGAGTTCACGAACATGGAATGCTATGCTGCATATCAGGACATGGATTTCGTAATGGAAGTTACTGAGCAGATGGTCTACAAGGCACAGATGCTCG
>CAVGSW010000088.1:0-5578 GCA_963631945.1 Flexilinea sp.
GTAAACCCGTATTCTTTTCTGATGTAGGGCATAAAGACCGAAAATCCGTTCTGAGCTACACCCATAGTTATGAAAATAAGTAACATCCCCGCTGCACATACATACCAGCCATAATAAATTTTTCGCATTTTCTATCTTCTCTTCTCCGTGCTGTCCAAATTTTATGCGAGATTATTTATGAAGTCGATGGCGCGCTGGATTACTTCGTCGCCGGTCTGGCCGTCTGGGCCGCCGTTGTGGATTTCGTGGTAATAGCCTGGCCATTCGACCATCTCGAATGCATCCGAATTCTGATGCTTAGCGAACTCCCTGCTACCTTCTATGTCGCAGATGAGGTCGCTCGTGCCGTGCATCAGCAGGCACGGAATGTCCTTTGCCCTGCCGTTATCCTCGTTCGTGCCCTTCTCGAGCGCCGTGCCGATTGTGAAGCCTTCGTAAGCGCAGAGCGATGTTACATATGGATGCACGAACTCATCCTTTTTGTATGGTCTGACGTAATCGACATTCCCGAGCTTATTCTCAGGGAATTCCGACTTGATTTGGAAGTTCGGTGCGATCTTCGTCAGAAGCTTGACCGCTGTGAGAAGTGCGCCGCTAACTGGGCGAATGAGCCTAATCCAAGGTGCCGAGATTACGTATCCAACTGGCACATTGTTATACTTGCCGCGAGCGCGATAGTCGAGCGTGATATTGCCGCCCATGCTGTGTCCATACATTACGATTGGAACGCCCGGATAAACCTCCTGCGCATATTCGATGAGCGCATCGATATCTGCGAGAACTTCCTTTCTCGGAGCGCATCCGCCGCGAGTGCCCTGCGAGCGCCCATGTCCGCGAAGGTCCATGGAAACAACTGCAATGTCCGCATCCTTGAACTTGTCAGCCATGCGGGTGAATCTCCCCGCATACTCGCCAATTCCATGAATCAGGCAAACAACATGCTTCGCCCCCTCGCAAGGGAAATGATACCCTTGAACCACACAATTTCTCTTCTCAAAATCAAATAACTCATACATACTACTTCTACCTCATAACTTAAAACTTAGAAACTCGGAAACTTGGAAAACTCCACTCTCCACTCTCCAAACTCCACTCTGAAAAAGCTCTCCACTCTCCAAACTCTATTTAACGTATTTGAGCAGCGCCTGAATAAGCTTCGAAATATCAATAGGCTTGGCGATATGCTCGTCCATGCCCGCTGCCAGCGCCTCCTGCCTGTCCTCTTCAAACGCATTCGCAGTCATAGCAATGATCGGCAGGTGATATTGCGGCGGAGCAGGAATGTTCCTTATATACCTCGTCGCCTCGAAGCCGTTCATTCGCGGCATCTGAATGTCCATTATAACAAAGTCATAATAAAGATAATCTTCCCTATCGACAATCTCCTGAACCATCTTGATTGCAACATCTCCGTCATCTGCTGTCTCGACAATCATACCCTGCGAGCGCAGAAGTTCAGATGCAATTTCCATATTCATCTCGTTATCTTCAACGAGCAAAATTCTCTTTCCCCTCAGTTTCGCTACATCCGCGATAACCGAAGTTTCTGACTCGAATACAGGCTCATCGAGCGTCTTCATTGGAATCATTACATCTACGGTCGTTCCAACGTTGAGCTCGGATGTTATCTTGATATCGCCACCGAGCAAATCTGTCAAACTCTTTACGATCGACATGCCCAGCCCCGTCCCTTGAATTCTGTTCGCTGTTGAACTTTTTTCGCGTGCAAATTCGTCGAATATGTGCTCGAGGAACTCTGGACTCATGCCGATGCCGTTATCCTTGGTGATGAAGTGGAAATTGCTCATTCCAGGCACATCGGATGGCTGCTCGTCAATCGTATACTCGATTCTGCCGCCAGGTCTAGTATATTTAACCGCATTGCTCAGGACATTGAGCACAACCTGAGTAACGCTCTCAGGGTCGGTAAGCACGTTCTCATGCTCGAGGTTCTTAACAAAGGATTCAATCTCGATATTTCCAGTAGCAGCGCTTACCGCCAGAACATCCATCATCGCATTCATCTCGACTATTACGTTGGCAGGCACTTCCGCGAGGACTCTCTTTCCCGACTCAATTCTGGACATTTCGAGGACCTGATCAATTATAGCGAGCAGCTCGTGGCCAGCCATGGAGATTTTGTCGAGATACATCGAAACCTTCTCAGAATCGTCAACGTATTTCTTTGCCATTCCGGTGTAGCCCATAACGGCATTCATCGGTGTTCTGATATCGTGGCTCATGCTGAAGAGGAACCTCGTCTTCGCCATGTTAGCTGTGTTCGCAGCCTCCGCCGCTTCACGATAAGCGTTGTTCAGCTTCAAAAGTCGTTCCTTTGTGATGTGGCTACTCAGCACCCTGCCGAGCTTCAGCATGTATCTGCGATCCTCCAAAGTCCACTCATGCTCGTTATGACAATCTATCATCCCGACGCAGCCGCTGATTTCATCTCCGAAAACAGCCGCGAAGTGTATAATCGACTTGATTCTGTCGTGTTCTTCGTATCTCTTGTCCTCGGTCGAAAGCCCTTCCTCGTCGTACATCTGCAAGAGCTCTTCGTACTCCTCAGGCGAAACTTCTATATTCGCGTCCTTTATCTCATATTCAGGTGAAGAAACGCTCGTATTCGTATAGACAAATTTGTTCTCCTCGTTTCGATTTTCCAAAACGTAGACGATATCCACATCAAAATGCTTCCGATAAGCGTCCAGAAGCCGCTGAATGTCGGAATCTTCTTCTTTTTTCTTGTCGATTGTCGCCCTGTAGAAAATTTTTAACTCTTGCTCTAACTCCGGAATAGTCTCATACATGCCAGTTTCCTCATTTTTTCAGAAAAAATCTACCAAATACAGTATAAATCAATACTCCCGCCCTTGCAAGCACTATTTTTCTCGCATTTCAGCACTTTATTGCAAAGAATTTGTTAAGAAAGCTTGCGCATGCGCTAAAAATATGCTAACATAGTGTTAAGAAGGTGCTAAGCAAAAGTGTGGTGTTTTCTTAGACTTAAAAGATGTAGGAGTAAATAATTATGTTGGCAGCAATCTTGGCGATTGTAATTTTTGTAGTTATGTTTGTTTTGATAGTGTTGGAGAAGTTCGAGCGGCAATATATCACGCTCGCCAGCGGACTTGCCACACTTATTTTTGTGTTCTTGTTTGCGATGCACGACGTTTCGGCGGCTTGGGCGACCCTGAACCTGGAAGAGATTCTCACTCTGAAGTTCTGGTATGCGGCTGGCGAATCCGAAAGCGCATCTGTAGGCATCAACTGGGCGACGATTTTCTTCATCGCGGGCATGATGGTCATGGTCGAAGGCATGGCGGAGAGCGGATTCTTCAAGTGGCTCTGCATGGTGATTGCAAGGCTCGCGCACTATAGAGCTATGTGGATTGCGGGATTTTTCATGGTTCTGTCGGCGGTTCTCTCTATGTTCATCGACAGCATCACGGTTATTCTGTTCCTTGCATCCATTACCGTGGAGCTTGCGCGTATGCTCGAGTTCAACCCAATGCCAGTTATACTCTCGGAGATTTTCTGTGCGAACCTCGGCGGCTCGGCGACTATGTGCGGTGACCCACCTAACGTTATCATCGGCACTTCGCTCGGCTATACGTTCTCGGATTTCATCACGAACACAGGCGTAATCGCTGGTATTTCCTTGATTGTCGTTGTCGTTTACTTCCTTCTCATCTTGAGGAAGCACCTCGACAGCAAGACTGTGGATTGGCAAAAGCTCGAAGCTCAGCTCGATCCGAAGGCTGCAATCACCAGCATGGTTAGCTTCTATAATAGTATAATCATTTTCCTCATTGCGGTTGTGCTTCTCATCACGCACGCTCAAACAGGACTTACGGTAGCGTTCATCGGCCTCGGCGTTGCGTTCCTGACGCTCATTACATCTGGGCCAAAGATTTTGGTAATACTCAAGAAAATTGACTATAAGACTCTGCTCTTCTTCGTTGGACTGTTCGTCGTTGTTGGCGGGCTTGAGCAGACTGGAGTTCTGAATATCATTGCGGATTTCATCGGCAAAGTCAGCGGCGGCAACGCATATATCGCAATCGGCATCATACTGATTGTATCTGCTGTTGCAAGCGCGTTCGTCGATAATATCCCGTTCGCAGCAACTATGATTCCAGTTATCAGAACGCTCTCGCAGACGCAAGGATTCGCGCTTCCGACGCTCGCTTGGACGCTTGCTCTCGGAACTGACATCGGCGGCTCTGCGACGCCAATAGGCGCATCTGCGAACGTTGTAGGCGTTGCAATCTCCGCAAAGGAAGGTCATCCGATTTCCTGGAAGACCTACTGCACGATGCTCGCCCCAGCGACCGCAATCGTAATCGCAATCTGCCTGGCATATCTCTATATCAGATACATCTAAAAGATTTGCGTATAGTATGAATTGACAAGTTAAAAGGCATTATAAAACTCTTAAATAAGGGGCAATCACACAGTAGACATGAAAATCGGCTGTGCAATTGCCCCTTTAAGTTAACTAACTTTATTATTTTATTGAATTATGTACTGGATTGCTTAGGTTTTACAGCATTGGGAGCTTGTTCAGGATAATTGTGAAGATTACCATGCCGAACAGTGCGAACGGATATGTTGCTCCGTAGCCTGCGCCAGGATCGTCGCTGCCTACTGCATCGGTTGCAGCTCCAAGGCCTGGGGTCGAAGTCATGCCGCCGCAGATTGCGCCAGAAAGCATGATCCAGTTCAGCTTGAACACGTAGCGGCCAACGAGGAAGCCAGCCATGATTGCAACTGCGCCTACACCGAGGCTTTCGAGTGCGAGTGCAATGCCTGAGCCAGTCAGTGCATCGACAGCACCGTAGCCGTAGTTAAGTCCAACGATTGCAAGGAAGAATGCAAGTCCGAGCTCTCTGATAATAGCGAGCGTCTTTGGATCCATGCGGAAAGAAACTGGCCCAATCTTGCCGATGTATCCGAGGATGAGGGATCCAATCAGAATGCCTCCAGTCGATTCAAGGCTGACGTAGCCGAGCGGCCCCATGTAAATTTTGATTGAGCCGAGCAGGTATCCGAGGAAGCATACGATTGCAAACGAGAGGATACTGAATTCCGTCGTTGGGACCTCTCTGATGCCGCCGACTTCTCTAGCGCTTTGCATTTCCAGTCTATATGCTTTTTTCTCTTCCTCTACGTCCATCTTGAATATCATGGAAAGGAAGTTTACTGCAAGAATTACGATGATAACGCCGAACGGGTAGCCAACCGCTGAGCCGATGCCGACCTGTGCGGTTGCTTGGTTGACGTAAGCCTGTTTCTGATCTGCTGTGAGCTCAGTTGTGTTTTCTATTGTAACATCCGAATATTTGTCATCGAGGGCGAGTACGGAAAGCACTGCCTCTTTTTCTTTATCTGTCATCTCTGGATATTCGTTGGCGTATTCCGTCGCCTGAATCTCAGAAGTTTCCAGTGCCGATGCAAGTCCAGGCGAGCTTGTCATTGCGCCTGTGTATACGCCAGCTACTGCGTAAGAGTTCGTGCCTTTGACGATGCCTGTGCATGCGTATGTTGCGCCTGCACCGACGAGCGTGATGAGAAG
>CAVGSW010000089.1:0-1728 GCA_963631945.1 Flexilinea sp.
AGTGCAACGCCCACGTCTTTAACTTTGGAAAGTGGGACTCTTGAAAGGCGACTTTTCATAAGTACAGGCAGTACCTTTACTATCACAGGTGGCACCGCAGATAGCATTCAGAATCGCAACGGTAAAATTCTTGCAAATGGTGGAACCGTTGGCGGTTCAAAACAAAGCACAATCATAGAAAGCCCTGGAACCCTAGAGCACACTGCTGGTTATGACCAGACCACTTTCCTTTGTGATGTCTCTATCGGCAAGGGTATAACGATTACTGATGGAATATTTAAGGGTTATATTTATGTAGGCAGTAATGAAACAGGTAATATTGCTGGTGGTTCATTTTATGGCAACGTATACTCTAACGGCACATTAACTATCAGCGGCGGAACATTCTACAGTTCTTCGCTTGGCAGTGTTCCTAGCGAGGTTGGCAAGACTGTTAGTAACATAACTGTATCCGAGGACTGTAAAATTGTCACATACTTGGACGACTACAATGGTAATGTTTACGCAAAGCAGGTAGTTAAAACAGGCGAAAAGGCGATTACTCCTGCCGTGCCAACCCTTGTAGGCTCTGTTTTCACTGGTTGGGACGTAACTCCAAGCAATGAAACTATCGACGACAACAAAACAATCACTGCACAGTGGACGAAATGTTACCACACTGGAAGTACAGCGCAACCAACCTGCACAGAATCCGCAACTTGCTCAATCTGCAGTGGCGAAATCTCTGCATTAGGTCATTCTACAGCAGATACATATACAACGGATGACACCTATCACTGGAAGGTCTGCACAAATAATTGCGGCACTCAAGTAGATAAGGGAGTGCACGCAGATAAGAACAACGACCACAAATGCGATACTTGCAACAAGCAAATTTCAGAACATACGGGTGGCACTGCAACCTGTCAGGCACAAGCCGTATGCACAATCTGTAATCAACCATATGGAGATAAAAGTCTTACTAACCACGTAGGCTCTTTGGATGGCTACCTCTCAGACGAAACTCAACATCGCCAGAAATACACTTGCTGCACTGTAACCTCGAACCCAGAAAATCACGTGGACGAGGACAAAGACCACGTATGCGACACTTGCGGCAGAACTTCCATAGGCACACATGGCGATGCCGACAAGGATCACAAGTGCGACTACGGCTGTGGCGCAACATTCGGCACATGTGAGGACACGAACAAGGACCACAAGTGCGACTATGGCTGCACCAAGGTATTTGGCACATGTGAAGACACGAACAAGGATCACAAATGTGACTATGGTTGCTCCAAGCAATTCGGTGAGCACAAGCAAGCTGATGGCAAGCACACATGCGACTACTGCGGGCAGACAATGTCTGAGTGCAGTGATGCAGATAATAACAATAAATGTGATGTTTGCGGCAAGACAATCAGCTCCTCTAGCGGAGGCAGTAGCGGCGGAAGCAGCGGCGGTGGCGCAGTTGTCGTTCCGAGCACAACTACGGATAACGTAACGAACAAGACGGAGACGACAGCGTCTGGCACTGAGAAGGTTACGAACGCTGAGGTTAGTTCGAAGACTACAACTAAGGCGGACGGCAGCAAGACTACTACTACAACTGTTGATACGAAAACTGCGGATAAGATTGTAGAGAAGGCGGTTGAGAATAAGTCGGAGACTGTGGTTATTGATGCCGCGAGCAGCACAGGTAACACAGGTAGCACGAGTAGTTCGGCGAGCGGCCAGGCGGCGGCT
>CAVGSW010000089.1:1815-5493 GCA_963631945.1 Flexilinea sp.
CAGCTTTCCGAGAAGACCGATGCCGCGGTCACGATCAAGACTGACATTGCCGAGGTAACCCTCGACCAGAAGGCAGTAGCCGCAATCGCAGCGGCAGTTGAAACCAAGGAATCAGGCTCGACATCAGCCGCAACAGGCGAAGTCAAGATAATCGTAACAACGACAGCCAACACCAAGAACGCCGTTAAGCTCGACGTGAAAATCGAAACACCAAACGGCGAGGTTAAGAACCTGAGGGGCGGTAGCGTGAGCGTAACAGTCAAACTGAACACCACCCTCGCCGCGAAGAAACTCGCCTGCGTCTACATCGACGACAACGGCATCTACCACAAGGTCAAAGGTCAGAAGAACGCCAACAACACCTTCACGTTTAAAACACTCTAGAAACTTAGCCCAGCCGCTTGCGCACAGCAGGCGGCTGGCGCGATTTTTGCTCTGATGGGCCTGGTCGCAAGAAGCGTGCCAGCCACGCACCTAGCTATCTTTCTCCATCACAAACCTGATTTCATTCACACTCGCATCATCCGCCTCGTCGAAGTAAATTGTAAACTTCTTAATCGTTCCTTCGAGGCGAACGGTTTCCTCACCGACTTCTTTGATGAATTCCTCAAAGTCGACTTTGTTACCATTACCGAGCTCGGTGTGGCGCGTCCAATCCGCATACTCGCAAATTCTCTCTCGAACGCACGAGAATACATCCATGATTTGTCTATCCTCTTCAACGCCGTCCTTTGTCCAGCCCGATGTGCCAGACATTCCGTATTGCCAGCCGCTCGCAAAGATTGCCTCGCCATCATATATCGGCTCGCCATCGTCGCCCAGAAGCGCGTAGCAATCCGTATCTTCCTCCACGAACGCGAGCTGCTTGCCGCTCGCATCCACTATGTCCGCAATCTCCCAGCCATCCTGAGGCTGCGCAGCTATAGTCACGAGCCTGCCCTCGCCTTCGTCGGAAACGATAGAGCAAGCCCTCGGTAAGAACGCCGCAAACGTTCCATCCTCAGTCTCAACGAAGTCGAGAGTCTCAGTTTCCTGCTTCAGCCCGACGATGCCCTCCAGTATACGTGCATCATCGTCAATTCCTGCGTTAGCGGCCATCTCAGCGCCTTCTACGACGACATTTATGCCCATCTTAAGCTTAACGCAGGCCGCGCCTTCCCACTCAGTGGACTTCTTGCCATTGGCATCCACGAGCCTGAACGTCGCATTTATTTCCTCGTGCCCGAGGTATTCGGAAAGACTGACGCGAGTGACGATTCTCTCCTCGTCACCGATGCTCACCGTCCCGACATCCTCATAGTCAAATATCTCATCCTGGAGCGTCTGCACGAACCTGCCGCCGTTAAACTCTTCTCCATAGCCAGAAGAATCAAGCCCATAAGCAAACACCCTCTGCGTGCGGCACGCGATGCTCGTTCCCTCAGGGTGCACGATGTAGAACGCATTCTCATCGTCCCCCGGTTCAAGCGACATATTTATCGACTTGCCCAGCGACTCGCCGAGAGCGCTCTCCAGGACGAGATCCGACGTCGCAAGCCTGCTGACCGTCACGAAACTCTGCCCGCTCGGATCCTCCGTGCACGGAATAATCGTGTCATCGAATTCCGTCACAAAACTCTCCTCCGCATAGCTCTCGTCCAGCAGCCAAATAAATTTGAGATGGTCGTTCTCCGAATCGCCGCTGAGGTTGTACTCCGCCATCTTCCCATCGAAGGCAAGTCCGCACCGCACAGCCCCCTCAAAGTCCTCCGGCACGTCGATACGCCAAATAAAATATTCCTTGTCGCCACGCTCAATCGTGCCCATCATCTTCGTCTCAGCATTCACATTCTTGCCCGTCTTCTCGCGATAGCAATCCAGCTCAGGCAAAGTCAGCGTCTCCGCCTCCTCAAGGCTCAGCACGTAGAAAGTATGCCCCTCGCTGAGATAAACCTGCGGCGGGCTGAGCATCGACTGGTCCTCGATGTATCTCGTCTCGAACGGCGTGTATGTATTACCGCTGCTCTTGCTGCAGACGATGTACGACGTGTCCGTGAGCTCGCTCGACTCCGAAATCTCAGGCGTGAGCCACCCATAAACAAAATATCCAATCAAAGCCAGCACGCAAGCGCAAACAACAGCCAAACCCGCCTTAATTCGCCGGGACTTCTTCTTTCTATATTCCAAGAAAACCACATTCCGCAAGTCCTCCATGAGCTCGCCGACGTTCTGATAGCGCCTCTGAGGATTCATCTCCGTGCACTTTGCGATAATCGGCGCGAGATCCTTGCCCGCATACTGCTCGACCGCTGGGTGCTTGCCAGTCAGCATGATATTCAGCGTGATTCCCAGCGCGAAAATATCCGTCCTCGCATCGGACCTCGTCAGCCCGAACTGCTCAGGCGCCGCATATACAGCCGTTCCCAGCAAAACCGTATCCCTGTTATTCTCCTTCTCAGGAGCAAGCCGCACCGCCGCGTCGAGATCGATCAAATAAATCTTCCCGTCCGCACTCATCATTATATGCTCAGGCTTAACATCGCGGTGAACGATGCCGATGGAGTGCAGAGTCTGCAAAGCCTCGCAAACCTGCCTTACGGTTTCAACCGCCCTCTGCGGGCTGAACCTCTCGCCGCCGTCGATCATCTCCTGCAGGCAGATCCCGTCGATCCGCTCCTCCTTTGCAACGTAGAGCACCTGGCCAGGCTCCTGATCCTGTTCCTGACCAGCCCCAGACGGCCGCCCCTGCCAACATCCGTACTCGTAAACCCTCGGGACGCCCGGCAGCTCCTTGCCCGCCAGCATCGCATAGGCGGCCACGTCCCTCTGATATATTCTCAGCACGAAATCGCCGCAATCATAGACCGCCGCGTCCGCCTTTCTGTTCAGCCGCCGAGCGTCCTCCGCTCCGTACGCACTCAAAATTTCTTTAATCTTTTCTTCCATTTTTCTATGTTCCAGTCTTCCTGTGCGTTTCTCTGGCTCCCCTACAATTTTTCTCGCAAAAATTTGTAAAATCCGCCTCATATTTAGCAAACTGCATAGCACTTTTCTTCGCTCACATGTTAAAATGTAAAGCGATGCAAGCTCGAATCGCGCTTGAAACGCATCGCATCCTATGATAAAATTTTACCACAAAGGAGTCCAAAATGCCAAAGAAAAGCACAGAAAATTTGGAAAACGAACTAAAAAGAAGCGAAACTTTAGAAGATTTCCTCGAACAGAATCACGAAGAGCTTTCCAATGCGCCTTTGTCGGAACACATACAGAATCTAATCGCATCGAAAGGGCTCACTCGCTCAGACGTAGTCAAGGCGAGCAACCTGAACGAAATCTACGCATATCAGATTATATCGGGAGCCCGCAGACCGTCTCGCGACAAGCTTCTCTGCCTCTGCATAGCCATGAAGGCGACGCTCGACGAGACGCAGGACATGCTCATCCACGGCGAGTTCGCCCCGCTGTACGTGCGCAACCAGCGCGACAGCATCATAATATTCGCCCTGTCGCACGGCCAATCAATCCTAGAGCTGAACAACAACCTCTACGACCACGCCGAACCGCTCCTGCAGTAGAACAAGTCAACCAAAAAGGCCAGGCTCATCGCCTGACCTTTTTTCGTTGTTTCACGCTATTCTTCTGTGTCTGTGTTCTGCATGTAGTAAGCGAGCGCATGCAAGCTGTCGCTCACGTGAACAT
>CAVGSW010000090.1:0-5491 GCA_963631945.1 Flexilinea sp.
CAGTAGCATCCATCGTTGGTATCCTCCTGAACGCAATCCTTCCTGGCAAGGACTATCACTTCGCTGAGGATCCAGACGAGACACTCGCATCCTCACTTGGTAAGTACTAATATGCCCATGGCAGAAAAAAATTTCAATGCACAGGTAAAGGCGACGCTCATGAACGCAGAGGATATGGGGCGCGCACTCAAGAGAATGTCGCATCAGATTATAGAGCATAACCACGGAGCCGAAGACGTCGTGCTTCTGGGAATCCGCCGTCGCGGCGTTCCTCTCGCAAAGACACTCGCTGCGAATATCGAGGCGATTGAGGGCGTGCAGGTTCCTGTCGGTGAGCTCGACATTACATTATATAGAGATGACCTGACTGAGATCCAGCCGGATCCTATTATTCACCAGAGCCACGTGCCGTTCGATATTACTGGCAAGATCGTAGTTCTCGTGGATGATGTCCTGTTCACAGGGAGAACGGCACGGGCGGCGCTCGATGCCACCAGTGCTTGCGGCAGGGCATCGAGCATCCAGCTCGCGGTGCTCATAGACCGCGGGCACCGCGAGCTGCCGATCCGAGCAGACTACGTGGGCAAAAACGTCCCAACGTCCAAGTCCGAGCTCGTAGCAGTTCGCGTCCCAGAGATCGACGCTGGCGAATCCTCCGTCAGCCTGCTGGAACGTATATAGCGTATATAACGTATAACCTGACCCAAATTTGAGTCAGGTTATTTATTTGTTGTTCCATTTATGGGTCAAGCTTTTTGCTGTGTTGAGTCGTTTCTGTCGCAAATCGGGGATTTTCGGGCTGAATTTGGCTTTTTTTCGTCTTTATAATTTTTTTCTTCGGGATTTTGAAAGTTGGCACGCTCTTTGCTGTATATGTTGGTGCAAGATGAAAAATGGCAAAATCCTAATTTAGGGTTACAAATATTTTAAGATGTATTAATTAAGTAATGTAGGAGGTAACGAGATGATTACGAAGAAAGATTTCTTAGATTACGCATTTGAAAGTGCGCTCACTTCATCGAATTTCAATTCGCTGCAGCCTGAGATTGCAGAAGACGTACTTGCAACTGGTATGAAGGCATATGCTGACGACCAAGGCATCACATTCACAGACGAAGAAATTCACGCAACGATTGTTGCCGGGATTGAAACGCTGAAAGAAGCAGGCAAAGATTTCACTCATCAGAACTGGATGATGAAATAGCCACCAAACAAATTAGATTTTTAAGTCTTTCCTAAATAGGGACACCTTAAAGATAAGTTAAATGAATGAATGAAGAAATGAAAAGAAGCGGCTTGCCGCTTCTTTTCATTTCTTCTATTATGATTGTGCTAAAGTGCCCCGCGACGAGGACCTAGCATGGCGAATTGTTATACCGCTCTACATCACAGTCCGTGTTTCAACTTTTTGCGGGCGAGCGTCGTCTGCGGAATGTTCAGGAAATCAGCGGCCTTACGAGTTGTACCCTCTTTTTTCAGCGCGTACTCAATGAGCTTCTTCTCCTGCATCTCCATAACCTCATTGAAATCCAGCGACGCCTCGCGCCTAAAATCTTTCTTGATATCGATAACGCTATCCTCATAAACGCTGTCGTTGAGCAGCTCGTCGACCATATCCGACTCAATTATATCCGTCTTCGACGAGATGTACAGCCTGTGCACCGTGTTCTCAAGCTCACGAACATTGCCCGGCCAGTGATATTCGTCGAGCTTGCGATAAGCCGAAGGGCTGAAATTCTTCTCAACCCCGTACTTCTGGCTGTAATGCTGTACGAAATACTTCGCAAGGCAGAATATGTCCTCCTTCCTCTTGCGCAGAGGCGGAATCTCAATTTGGCAGATGTTCAGACGATAAAACAGGTCTTCTCTGAACTTCCCTTCATCGACGAGTTTCTTCAGCGGAACGTTATTCGCACAGATTACGCGCACATTGACGTGAATCGCCGCCGTGCCGCCCACACGATAAAACGTATTCTCCTGCAGCACACGCAAAAGCTTTGTCTGCATAGAGAGCGGAAGGGAGCCAATCTCGTCAAGGAAAAGCGTTCCATTGTTAGCCATCTCAAAGTAGCCTTCCTTGCCCGTCGAGAGTGCGCCCGTAAACGAACCCTTCTCGTAGCCGAAAAACTCCGACTCAGCGAGATTTTCTTGGATGGTAGCGCAGTTTATCTTGATGCAAGGCTTGGACTTGCGCGGGCTGTTCTGCTGGATGAGGTCGAACACCCTCTCCTTGCCTGTGCCCGTCTCGCCCTGGATGATGACATTGCAATCGTACTTCGCGACGTTCAGAGCATCGGCCACCATATCCGCAGTCAAAGGATCCATGTAGATAAACCCGTCTATCTGTTTCGTTCTGAGCTCTCCAGTTTCGTCCGCAGTATTTGCGACAACCTTTCTCTTCGCGCGATATTTCTCTAGATACTTGTCATATTTCGCAAGCACAGGCTCCGCGTCCTGCATCAGCTGCACTGCCAAGTCATAAGTCGAGTCATACACGCTGTCAAACGCATAGTTAACTATGTCCTTCTTGCCGAGGCTCTCACAGAGCAGCATAGTCTGCGAATAATTGTTATCAATATTGGTATGGCAAATCATTCCGCCGTCATTTATCAAAAGCGCCGCCACGCTCTCGCAATTCTTGATATTCTCAAGGTTTACGACGATATCCATGCCCTCGCCGTCGTTACCTTTGCTAACTTTATTCGCAGCGTCCATCGGATTGCTCATCGAATCGAAGAAGATTTTGTCGACGAGCGGCGCGAGAAGCTCCGAAAGATTCTTCTGAGTCATTGTTGAGTCACACGTGCATCCCGTCTCCACGAGGAGCGAGATTGAAATGTCTGGAGCATAATTTCTCAGTAGCTGGGCGTAGAGAATGATCTCAACGAGGCTGACGCCGATGATTAGCGCCCTCTTCGGCGGATTCACCCTATCCTCCATCTCTTGGATTATGAGCGAAATCCCGAAGAAACTGCCTTCCTCGTCCAGCGCGCGACGAAAATACGCCCTGCGATTTTCTGGAATATTCCCGCTCTTCTCTATAATCGAAGCCTCGAAGCAAATCGCATAGCCCTTCACCTTGATCTGAGCCAAATCGTAATCAATCGACTCGATTTCTTCTATATATAATGGAATGCCCGTCATGGTGCTCATAACAACGACGTAATCGCCTATCGCCAGGTCGTCCGTCTGGGTGCCCTCTGCAATTTCCTCAATGGTACCGCTCATAAGCGCGCCGCTATCCGTATACGGGTTGTGCAGCTTGCCGCGTTCCTTCACGAATCTCAGCATGCGGGCCTTCATCTTCTCGTCGTTATGCTCGCAAATGCTGCAAATCTGGCACATGCTGTCGCGCTCCACGGCGATATAGTCCACGGCTACCCTGATTTCGCCTGGGCTGAGCTCGCGCCTGTTATCGAGCTTCCAAGCCGTAACTGGTAGCGCACCCTTCGGCTCTAACACTCTTTTTTCACCAAAATTCTTCATATTGAATCCACCTTTACGCACATTTTCACGCATTTTGATTTTTTCCGATAAAATCAACTCTTTTGCTGTAATTATTCTAACAAAATCGACTCATTGAGTCAAGTGAATTTCCCATTTTTGGGTCAAGATTTTCAAATTTGCACCGATTTCGGTTCACTTTTGAGCCGTTTGTTTGCGGAGTCTTAACACGAAAACTTCACATAAGTGCCAAGATTTCAACATGTCTGGCGAACGGCATTTTCTTCATTGACAGTTTCTTAACGCTTGGCATATATCTTGCAAATTAAAAGGTTGCAATTAAATTTTATACTATATTTTGAAAGGAGTAAAATTTATGAACTTTATTAAGGGATTCCTGAAGTTCTCTCCAGTATTCGTACTTGCTGGACTGATGATTTCAGGTCAGGACGCGTTAATTGCAGCATTCCTTGCTTGCTGTTTCGCATTCCTCATCGCTGCCCTCGTAGCACATGTTAAATTCCAGGAAGCACTGGATGCAGCTATGGACAGCGTAAAGCACATCTTAGTGGCATTATTCATTCTTATGTTCGCTTATGCAATGGCAGAAGCGTTCATGGCTTACGGCGTTGGCGCAGCTATCATCGGTATCTCCCTGAAACTCGGCATCACTGCTAAGTCTGTAGCATGCGTTGGTTTCATCTGCTGCTGCGTACTTTCCATTGCAACTGGTACTTCTTGGGGTACATTCGCTGCTTGCGCACCTATTTTCCTGTGGTTATCCCACATCGTAGGCGGCAACCCATACCTCACTGTTTGCGCTATCGCAGGTGGTGCTTGCTTCGGAGACAACATCGGTCTTATTTCCGATACAACTATCGTATCTTCCGGTATCCAGGGCGTTGAGGTTGTAGACAGAGTTAGACACCAGGGTGGTTGGTCAATAATGTGCCTCATCCTTGCTGCTATCTGCTTCCTCGTAGCAGGTCTGACAATGGGACTTCCTGGAGAGACTATCGACCCATCTGGCGTTATCGACACAATCAATAACGAGCACCCAGAGGTTATCGATTTCCTTCTTTCCGATGACGGACGTCCAGCTGCTGTTACACTTCTTGAGCAGGTATCTGCTGGTGTTCCAGTTTACATGGTAGTTCCTCTTATCCTCGTTATCGGTCTTGCTGTTGCTGGATTCAACACATTCATGTGCATCGGTTCTGGTCTTGTATCCGCTTACCTTCTTGGCCTTGTTGCTGGTACAGCTGGTGGATTCCAGAGCTTCCTTGATGACATCATCTATGCTCAGTTCGAAAGCGCTGGCGGATGGGTAATCATAATGATGATGTGGGTTGCAGCATTCGGTGGCGTAATGCAGAAGATGGATGCATTCGCTCCTCTCGCTCACTTCGTTGTTAAGATGTCCCACAAGGTTAGAGGTCTTATGACTTGGAACGCTGTTCTTTCCCTCATCGGTAACGCTTGCCTGGCTGACGAAATGGCTCAGATCGTTACTATGGGTCCTGTTATCAAGCAGATCGCAGAAGAGAACATCGAAGCAGAGTCCGAAGAGGCTATGTACAAGATCAAGCTTAGAAACGCTACATTCGGCGACGCTATGGGCGTATTCGGATCACAGCTCATTCCATGGCACGTATACCTTGGTTTCTATGTAGGTATCGCTGCTGGTGTATATCCAGTTGTAGAGATCACAAACATGGACTTCCTGAGATACAACTTCATGGCTTACATCGCAGTAATCTCCCTGATCTTACTCACAGCAACTGGTTGGGACAGATTCATTCCGCTGTTCAAGATGCCTCAGGAACCGGAGGTTCGTCTCAAGAAGAAAGAGCAGGCTGCTGCTTAATCTTTACGGATAAAATAATCGAAACAAAATTAAAGTTTAAATTAATTGCAAATCGAAAGAGCTCTGAGAAATCAGAGCTCTTTTGCTGTGCCTAGTTCCGGTGGCTAACGCATATCCCTTCACTTAGTCCTCGTGGGCGGATGATAGCTGCTCTCAGCAGGTGCAAGTCCTCATCGCTGA
>CAVGSW010000091.1:0-5457 GCA_963631945.1 Flexilinea sp.
CGTGATTTGCGATCATGCAAAAAATACAATCTGCCATTTGAAAATCTCCTTTCATATTATATATGTTCTTTTTATTTGCTATTCAACGATTTCGGCCATCATGCCATCCCTATATGGCTCAATCAGCCGAACCTTCTTGAACAAATTCAGGTTGCTCTCATCACCAAAAGCGTAAGCCTTGATGTAGTTCTCAGTGTAGCCAGTGAGAAGTTTGCCGTCTCCTGCCTCATCTTCCTGCTCAAAAATCACAGTCCTCACCTCTCCTACCGAATCCGCAAGGAATTTCCGTGTGACTTCCTCAGCCTTGGCAATGAGCTCCGTGACGCGCTCGTTCTTGACTTCGCCTGGCACCTGGTTCTTCATCTTATAAGCCACCGTGCCCTCGCGCTTCGAATACTTGAACGCGTGAACCCTGAGGAACTCCGCCTCCTCGACCATGCGAAGGCTGTCCGCGAAATCCTCGTCCGTCTCGCCTGGGAATCCGCAAATTATATCCGTCGTCACGCCGTAATGCGGGTCGTGCTCCTTGAGAACACGCACGATGTCGAGATATTCGCTTCTATTATAATGCCTGTTCATCGCCTTGATTATGCTGTCGCTGCCGCTCTGAATCGAAAGATGCAGATGCGGGCAAAGCTTTTCGTAGCGCATGAGGCGCTTTACGTATTCGGCATTCACGACCGTCGGCTCAAGCGAGCTCAGGCGGATTCTGAACTCCCCGTCCAGCGCGTTGATTCTGCTGATTATAACTTCGATTCCGTACATTCCGTCCTGCTTCTCAGCATCCGTGAGTGGATACGGAAAATTCTCCTCCGTGCCGTAGAGTGCGGTGTTGATGCCCGTCAGCACGACTTCTCGGAAGCCCTTGCTGATGAGCGTGCGTACTTCCTCGATGATTTCCTCTGGGTCGCGGCTCCTCACCTTGCCCCTCGCGAACGGGATGAGGCAGTACGAGCAAAACCTATTGCAACCCTCCTGGATTTTCACGAATGCCCTCGTGCGGTTATCCATCGAGGTGATGATTCCCTTGTCGTGATAGGACGTGAGCGCATCGTACTCCAGAATATGCCTCTGCTTCTCGCCCCTCTCGAAAAATTCCTCTACGTAATCTATGATATTGTTTTTCTCGCCCGTCCCCGCCACGATATCGACCTCCGGCATCGCCTCAAGCTCCTCTGGTCTAACCTGCGTGTAGCAACCGGTGACCGCAACCACAGCCTGCGGCGAGACCTTTTTCATCCTTCGGATGTACTGCCGCGACTTGCGGTCGGCCAGATTCGTGACCGTGCACGTATTTATGACGTAAACGTCGGCCGCCTCTTCCTCACCTACGATTTCGAAGCCGCGCCGTGCAAACTGCTCCTTCATGGCCTCCGTCTCGTACTGATTCACCTTGCAACCGAGCGTATGAAATGCTGCTTTTCTCAAATTATTTCCTCTTATACTTCAATTATTGCGAAAATCATCTGCGCCTCTCAATCCCTCGCGCGATGATTTCTTGTCTATTTTACCACACCTGGCGGCAGATATACAAGATTTGATTAAATTTTTCGTTGAAAGTCGCGGCGAATCGTGCTATACTTAGCGTAAAGATGAGATTATTAGGGAGGTACGTGCAATGATTAAAGACAGAAGAGAAAAAGGCACAGTCGACGTAACAGTTACAGTTGACGTTTCCAAAATCGTTAGAAACGCTGCAATCGCAGGCGTTCTCATCGTTGGAATTATCTTCGGATGCAACACATACAAGAAAATCGCCGGCTAAGTTAACCAAGTAGCTCTCAGGCAGACGCGAGAGCGCAACCAAATTCGATAGTACGTGCCACGAAAGTGGCAAAAGGATGCAGAAGCTGTGAGACTCCCCCTCTCGCAGCTTCTCTTTTTGTGATTTTATCGGGAGTCAAACGCTACGCCGTGCGATTTCGTGTGTTTTTCTAATTGCGCTTGTAAAAAATCAGAGTTTTGGTTATAATATTTGTGAAAACTACAAGACTTTTTGTCGAATTTGATGTTAGAATAGTGATGTAAGGAGGGCGGCGAAATGGCACTTACTGTACGAGATTTGACAAAATTACAATGCTTTAACCATATGAAGCTCGTTTCGGGCGTCGCTGGACTGGACAATGTCGTCAAGGGCATGGGCATTCTCGACTACGAGCTGATGCCGGAGTACATCGACGAGTTTCTGAACACGTTCACGCCTGGGGATTTCGTGCTTTGCAGCTTCCTTTACCAGTACTGCCTCAATAAGCCGGAGGAGATTCTGCCGATGGTGCGGGCGCTGGAAGGCTACGGGGCTGCGGGCATTGGTTTCAAGACGATCCTCTACCCTGAGCTACCGAAGGAAGTCATCGACTTTTCGAACAACCACAACCTTCCGATTTTTTACTTCGGGAAGGACATCTACTACGAAAATATCGTCTACGAAATCACGGATGCGATTCAGACCGACGATCGGAACTTCCTGACAGCTGAGAATATCAACGCCATGGTCATGGGCACGATGTCGAAGAACCGCGTCTACACTATAGCGAAAAACCTCAGGATTTCGTTCAAGGGCAACTGCCGTGCGTACTTTATCTCGCGCGACGACGAGGAGTTCTTGGAGAATGTCCAAAGGTATTGCGGAGCGTTTTATCTGAACAAAAATATCGGCAGCAAAGGCATGCTCACTCCTTACGGCAATGGCATGTTCCTCATCCTCACTTCGATGAAGGACGACGAGAAATCCTACGAAATCATGCTCACCGATGCGCTTCAGTATCTGAACATTCCAGAGCCTTACTCCTGCTGTGCGAGTCGAATTCACGACCCGTACGAGGATCTCGACAAGTGTTTCCGAGAGAGCTATCACGCGTATCTGGCATCGCTTGCTGAGGGGAAGAACTTCGATGGATTCGACGATATCGGGGTTTACGAGATTTTGGTCAGCGACAGGAATTCGGTGCAGATGGAAGAGTACATGATGCGCTACCTCGGGCCGATTCTCGACAAGCCGGATTACATGGAGACGGCGACGACGCTCGTCCGATGCGGCGGTGACATTGCGAAGGCGGCAGATATTTACGGCTGCCACCAGAACACGATTAGGTACAAAATCGCTCGAATCAAGGAGCTTACGGGCACTACGGGCGAGACGGAAAACGAGTTTTACATGAATTTGTCGCTGGCGGTGCGGATTTGGCACTTGCGGCAGATCAAAGGCTAGTTGGTCGGATGTGTTGGTCGGCTCGGTCGGGAAATTTTGGAAATCCGACCAACCCTCGGAACACCCGGAATAGTTGTTAAAAGATGTTTACATAGATGATTTGTTAGCACTTTAGAATTTATTGGAATTTGAAATTTAAGATTTGAAAGGATGATTGTTATGTCTAAGAGAATGAAAGCGAATATCCTGCTTTTGATCACGGCCATGATTTGGGGCTCGTCGTTCGTATCGCAGGTTAGCGGAATGGATTATGTTGGGCCGATTACGTTCCAGGGGATTCGTCTCCTTCTGGCGGCAGCGGTGCTCATCCCAGTCGTATTGGTTATGAACCGCGGCAAGGGTCCGCTGTTTGCCCCAGAGAAAAAAGCCGAGAACAAGGCTACGCTCATCGGCGGTGTGTGCTGCGGATGCGCACTTTTCATCGCTTGTATACTTCAGCAAATCGGCTGTGTTTACACGACGGCTGGCAAGGCTGGGTTCATCACAACGCTGTACGTTGCGGTAGTACCTATCCTGAGCGTAATCCTTCGCAAGAGAGTTCGCCCAATCATGTGGCTCTGCGTGGCGCTCGGTGTTATCGGCCTGTACCTTCTGGCGATGCCGAACGGATTCGAGGCTATCAATCCTGGCGACATTTGGATTATGCTGTGTGCGGTTGGCTTCGCTGTTCACATCTTGGTTTGCGACCACTTCGTTGACAAGCTCGATGGCGTTAAGCTGTCCTGCATCCAGTTCATCACGGCTGGCATCCTGGCTTGCATCGCGATGTTCATATTCGAAGAGCCGAACATGCACGATATTCTGCAGTGCGCTATTCCGATTCTGTACGCTGGCTGCCTGTCGGGCGGCGTCGGATACACGCTCCAGATTGTGGCTCAGCGCGACGCCGAGCCGACGGTTGCTTCGCTGCTCATGAGCTTAGAATCCGTATTCGCAGCTCTGTTCGGAGCGCTCCTCCTCCACGAGGTTATGAGCACTCGCGAGCTCATCGGATGCTGCGTAATCTTCGCAGCGGTTATCGTTTCGAACCTGCCAGAGCGCAAGAATCCTAAGCTTGCAGACAAATAACGCTTACAATCCGATATATTTGCGAGCAAGGAATGACCACCCTCCTTTGCTTGTATAGTATATAATTTAATTGCAGACAACGGGCTGGCGCGACGCCAGCCCGTTGTCTTTCCATATTTTTGGCCCGCGAAGCGGGTAGGTCTGGCGCACTTCTTGCTCTCTGGTTCTGGTCGCAAGGGCCCTGGTATCAGGGCTTGGTCGCAAGAAGTGTGCCAGACATATAATCGCTATAGTTCCTCGGTCACCGCGCGCAGCCAGTCGCGAGTTTCTGGGTCGAGGAGCGGTGACAGCTTCTCGTATACCTGAGCGTGGTAGCTGTTAAGCCATGTGCGCTCCTCTGCTGTCAGCATGTCAACCACGATTGCCTCACGCTCGAACGGCGCGAATGTAATCGTCTCGAATCCGAGTTTTTCCCCGCTCGTTGCCACGCAAAGCGTCTCGTTTTCGAGCCTGATTCCGAACTTGCCTTCGAGATAGATTCCCGGCTCGTTGCTCGTAATCATGCCAGGCGAGAGATGCGAATTCGTGCCGCGCGGATTTATCGAATTCGGCCCTTCGTGCACGCTGAGCATATGTCCAACTCCGTGCCCTGTTCCGTGGTTGTAGTCGTAGCCATATTCCTTGACCTTGCCATGCGGAACTTCATCGAGCTCAGCACCTGTCAGTTCCTCCGTAAACTCGGCCATTGCAAGGGCAATGTGCGCCTTGAGGACAATCGTGTAGCACTTCTTCATCTCGTCTGTCAGCGGTCCAAGCGCAATCGTTCTGGTGATATCCGTCGTGCCGCCGTTGTACTGTCCGCCAGAATCCACGAGCAGCAAGCCATGCGGCTCTAATGCAACATCCGTCTCTGGCGTTGCCGTGTAATGGATGATCGCTCCGTGCGGACCGTATCCTGCAATCGTATTGAAGCTATCATCATATGCGCCCTGCTCACGTCTCAGCGAGCTCAGGTAGTCCGAAACTCCAATCTCCGTCAGCTCTTTGGCTATCGGTTCGGACTTCACAGCCTCTTTCACCCACTTGATGAATTTGCTAACAGCCACGCCATCCCTGATATGTGCCTGACGAGTGTTCTCAATCTCAACAGGATTTTTGATGGCCTTCATCAAAATCGCTGGATCCTCGTGGTTCTCAATCTCCACACCCTCAGGAACCGCAGAAATGAGGCTGTAGCTTGC
>CAVGSW010000092.1:0-5453 GCA_963631945.1 Flexilinea sp.
TACGAGCACTTTTTTTCCTTTTACATCTATGTCTTTAATCGTCTTTTTCACTTTTGTTTCCTCCCGAAAAATTTTGCTTTACTCGTTATATTCGGGATTTACTGCTCGTCAACAGATGCCATGTGCTTCAGCATGTTCAGCAGGTTGCTGGAATAACCGAATTCGTTGTCGTAGTAAGCGATGAGCTTGAAAAAATGGTCGTTGAGCTCTATCGTCTGTCTCGAGTCGAAAATCGATGTACAAGGGTCGCCTACGAAATCGCCGGAAACAACCTCATCGTCAACATATTCGAGAACGCCCTTGAGGTATGTCTCGGATGCTTCTTTGATTCTCTGTCTGAGTTCTGGGCCGCTCGTCGGTGTGTTGAGAACTACGTTAACGTCGATAACGGAAACGTCAGCTGTTGGAACTCTGTAGGAGATGCCTGTCATCTTGCCTTTGAGTGAAGGAATTACGAGGCCTACAGCCTTTGCTGCGCCTGTAGTTGAAGGAATTACGTTGCCGAAAACGCTACGGCCTGTTCTCCAGTCCTTGAGGGACTTAGCGTCTACAACCTTCTGCTTAGCTGTCGCTGCGTGGATTGTGGACATGAGGCCTTCCTTGATGCCGTAGTTGTCTTCGATAACCTTCATGAGTGGTGCGAGGCAGTTCGTCGTGCAAGATGCGTTGGAAACTACCTGCATATCGGATGTGTAGTCATTATGATTTACGCCGTAAACGAATGTTGGAGTGTCCTTGTCCTTTGCTGGTGCGGAGATGATAACGTGCTTTGCGCCTGCATGGATGTGATCCATAGCCTTTTCTGTGGTAACGTAAGCGCCTGTGCAGTCAACTACGTAGTCAACGCCTGCTTCCTTCCACGGAATCTCGGCTGCGTCTGAGAATGAATAAACGTCTACATGCTTGCCATCGATGAAAATTCCGGACTGGTCGTGGTCGAGGCTCTTTGGGAATCTACCAAAGATGCTGTCGTACTTGAGCATGTATACCATGTATTCGAGATCTGCGTTTCTGAGGTTGATTGCTCTGATTTCAATCTCTGGCATATCCATGGCCGCTCTGATTACAACTCTGCCAATTCTACCAAATCCGTTAATTCCTACTCTAATCGCCATTTTTTTCTCCTCCCAAAACATTCATTACGACAATGTTTTTCTGTTATTATGTTGTGTTTACACGCAAAATCGCGCGCGTAAATGCGTGCTTTTCGCGTATGATTTATTTAATATCTCTTCCGTTTGGACGAAGATAAGATATTCATGCCTTCGCGGTACTTCGCGACCGTACGGCGGGAAATCTCGATGCCTTTGCTGCTGAGGATTTCGACCATATCCTGGTCGCTATACGGCTTCTTCGGGTCTTCGCTGTCGACGATTTCCTTGATAAATGTCTTGATACTGTTCGAGGACATTCCTTCGCCGCTCGCACCGGTAACTCCGCTCGAGAAAAAGTATCTGATTTCAAACACTCCTCTCGGGGTCTGCATGTACTTGCCGTTTATGGAACGGCTAACCGTCGATTCGTGGATGTCCAGCGCCTCGGCAACCTGTCTGAGGTTGAGCGTCTTCAGGTACTTCGCGCCGTTGTCGAAGAATTCCTTCTGGTAGTTGACCACAAATTGAACTACATTATATATTGTCTGCCGCCTCTGCTCGATGCTCTTGATGAGCCACATTGCGGAATTGTATTTGTCGTTGAGATATTTGGAGAGCTCTGCGTCTTCGGATGCTTTCTTGGCGAGGCTCATGTAATACGAGCTGACCATGAGATGCGGAATCGTGCCCTCGTTCGTGAGAACCTGATATTCACCGTCGATTTTCTCGACGATTACATCCGGCACGACGTACTTCGTCGTCTCTCCCGAAGAAAATTGCCTGCCTGGCTTCGGCTCGAGCGACTTGATGAGGTCCGTAATCATCTGAACCTGTGCAACTGTCAGCCCTGTCGCCTTGGAAACCTTGCCGAGCCTATTCTCGCCGATATCCTCGAGGTGATGCAAAATGATATATTCTACAGAATCCTCGAGAAGTCCCTTCGCTGCGAGCTGCAGAATGAGGCACTCTGCCAAGCAGCGCGCACCAACTCCAGGCGGCTCGAACGTCTGGATCACGTCAAGAATTTTCTCGACATGTTCCTCGCTGACATCATAAATTTGGGCTACATCCTTCAAATCCGCTGTGAGATAGCCGTTTTCGTCGATGGATTCGACCATGTAGCGGCCGATTTTCATGTCCTGTCCCTTCAGCTTCGAGAATGTCAGCTGCAGGAGCAGATAGTCCTCCAGCGTTTCTTCCTTGCTGACGAACTGCTCGAATGTCGGCTCCTCGTTCGTCTTGCGATGTTCCCATTGTTTATAGCTTATGTCGTCGTATTCGGCTTCTTTGACTTTTTCGCGCAAGTCAAAATCGTCCTGCTCGGCTTCTCTCTTGTCGAGGGACTCAGTCTTGGAGACTTCCTGCTCCCTTTCCTTATCGCGCTTGTTCTCGGCCGAATCGTACTCCAGTACAGGGTTCTGCATGAGCTCTTCCTGCACGTAGTTCTCCAGTTCCTGCGTGTTGAATTGCAGAATCTGGATCGCCTGAATCAGCTCAGGCGTCATCGTGAGCTTTTGGGTCTGCTCAATCGTTAATTCATAACCAAGTTTCACCAATACACCTCAATCTTGCACCGAAACCAAATCTTCCGGCGCCACATACATCAAAATAACTTTCCTGTCACCAATAATACATCAAAATTTTTAACTTAACTTAAGTCCTTTTCCTTATGCAAATATTATACCAAAATCACAATACGATTTCAACACATAATTTAATTGTTAGTAAAACCTTAGCACCCGCCGCAGAGAAATTATTTAAGGTCTGGGAAATCGAGCTGCCTCAGCGCCTCGAACAGAATGATATTCGCCGAGTTTGCAAGGTTAAACGACCTGAGGCGCGTGTTTGCGCTCATCGGGATTCTGATTGCCGTCTCAGCGTGCTCTGCGATAAAATCTCTCGGAAGCCCCGCAGTCTCTCTCCCGAATAAAAACATATCCTCGTCGCGATATTCGAATTCCGTATAGATATGTCCGCCCTTCGTCGTCGCCAGGAAAAGTCTGCGGTCTCCCGTGCCGTATTTCGCCATGAAATCATCGAGACTCTCGTGAATCTCCACATCGACGTATGGCCAGTAGTCGAGGCCTGCGCGTTTGAGGCTTTTGTCGTCTATGCTGAAGCCGAGCGGCTTGACTAGATGAAGCTTCGTGTTCGTCGCCGCGCAAGTTCTGGCGATATTGCCAGTGTTCGGCGGAATTTCAGGATTAACAAATACTATATGTAATGCCATTTTATTTTTTCTCCTTTAATAAAAACGCTGATTTTCGCCTTGTTTGCATGAATTTTTCTTAAATTCTCGCCCGCGAAAAATATTCCATCAATTATAATACCAAAATTTCGAAAAAAATAAAGACAAAATCGAAGAAATGTTATATAATTCTTGCGTTGCAAATTTTCTTATGGAGGAAATAAGATGAAAAATATGAAAGTCGGCATCTTGGGCTACGGCACAGTCGGTGGCGGAACGCACGAAATTTTGACGAAAAATCACGATTTGATTGCAGGCCGCACTGGCGTAGACATCGAAGTTAAGCGAGTTCTGAGAAGAAAACCTTCTGACTCCGATTTCGTAGTGAACGACCCAGAAGCTATATTAAATGATCCAGAAATCGACGTTGTTGTCGAGGTTATGGGCGGAATCGAGCCTGCGACGAGCTACATGCTCCAGGCGATGGAAAACGGCAAACACGTTGTAACTGCTAATAAGGCGGCTGTTGCTGCTAGCTATGAGAAGCTCACAGAGGCCGCGCGCAAAAATAACGTAGAGCTCCTGTTCGAGGCGGCCGTTGCTGGCGGAATCCCAGTGCTCACAGCGATTCAGAACCCGCTTCAGGGCAATAAATTTGTTGAAGTCATGGGAATCTTAAACGGCACGACGAACTACATTCTCACAAAGATGACGGAAGACGGCGCAAGCTACGCAGAAGTTCTGAGGGACGCGCAGGCAAAGGGCTTCGCAGAGGCTGATCCTACGGCAGACGTCGAAGGACTCGATGCAGCGAACAAGCTCTCAATCCTCATTGCCCTGCTCTTCGATAAGTACGTTGCTCCGACAGACATCCCAACGACTGGTATCTCGAAGATTACATTAGATGATATCGCTTCCGCAGCTGCAGAAGGTTGCAAAATCAAGCTCATCGGTCACGCAACTCTCGCAGAAGACGGCAAGCTCACATATAGCGTTCAGCCAGAGAAGCTCCCAGTATCTCACCCACTCGCAGGCGTTAGCAACGAGTTCAACGCGGTTTACGTTACTGGCGACATGGTCGGCGAGCTCATGTTCTACGGCAAGGGCGCAGGTGCCCTTCCGACAGGCAGCGCAGTGGTCGGCGACATAATCAGCATAGCGAAGAAATTTTAATCGATAAATTAAATTATCTTTAGAAAGAGAAAATTTTAATCATAGATAAATGGAGGAACAAAAATGAGTTTATACAAAGATTGGGTTAGCCTCATGGAAAACCAGACAGATGAGACATTCGAGGCATTTTGGAAGGAATATAGCGGCACTGAACAGAGAATTTATCAGTACATCCTCGAGAAGAAGGATAATCACTTCAAGGGCAAGGTAGCAGACCTTGTTGCTCAGTTCGAAGCAGACCCTGTAATCTTCACGGGTTTCCTCGATGGCATCCAGACGAGCCTTAACAACCCGTTCGACCTTGAGACAGTTACAGAGGACACAGAAATCGACCTTGACATCGACTTCGAGAAGCTGTATTTCAACATGCTGAAGGCTGAGGCTGAATACCTCTACACGCTCAAGGAATGGGAAGGAATCTTCTCCGAGGAAAAGATCATCGAGATCATCAAGGATTACAAGCGTTCCAAGACAGTTCACAAAGAAAAAGAGCCAGGCAGAAACGACCCGTGCCCATGCGGCAGCGGCAAGAAATACAAAAAGTGCTGCGGCGCAAACAAGTAGAAAAGAAAAAAGGATTCGAGTCTGAACTCGGATCCTTTTTTGGTGGAGCATAGGGGGATCCGCGTCTGCTTCGCTTCGCTCGCATCCGCCGGTCTTCGGCTCCCCAATCGGTCGCCCTCGACCCGTGACCTACTCAAGGCTCCACTGGAGCCTTTCGCTTACGGCCACGCTCTTCGGGTTCAATCCCCCTATGCACTGCAAGAAAAGAGCGGTGAGTAGAATGAATCTACTCACCGCTCTTTGGTGGAGCATAGGGGGATCGAACCCCTGACCTCAAGATTGCGAACCTTGCGCTCTCCCAGCTGAGCTAATGGCCCATATTTTTGCAAGCTCAATTATTATAGCACAATTTTCTACTTTGTAAAGAAAAATTTTTGTGTGGTTGATTGCATAATGAAGTTGGACAGCTAATAAAAAATCCATAGTGATTTTAC
>CAVGSW010000093.1:0-2840 GCA_963631945.1 Flexilinea sp.
TCGAGGCGGAAGTACATTGCGAAGTTTACGATGATCGCGAACAGGAACGTCAGCGCCACCGCAATCAGGTAGCTCGTCGGCTCGATATGAACATCGAAGCTCAATAGATCTATCTGTATTTCGCTCATTACGAACTGGTGGAAATACTTGCCCGCAGGGATGCCGACGAGCGCGGATATCGCAGTCAGCACGAAGTTCTCGCGGAATACGTAGGCGTTCGTTTCGCCTGGGTAGAAGCCGAGGACTTTGATGGTCGCGATTTCGCGGATACGCTCCGTGATGTTGATATTCGTGAGGTTGTACAGCACGATGAACGCGAGCGCTCCTGCGCAGGCCATGACCAGTGCAATGATATAGTCAAGGCTCTTCATCATGTTCGTAACTCGGTCGCGCATGTCCTGATTAATGCTAACGGAGGCAACATGTGCCGCGTCCATCAATTTGGCGCCATCCTCGTGCGGATTCTCGAGCACGCCTTCGCTGTCGTGGTGGCCGATGACGAACGCCGTATTGATTTCGGCCTCGCCCCAGTTCTGCTCGTATGTCTCAGGCGTGATATAAACGTAGTTGTACACGTGGTTCTCGCAAAGCGCGTCGATTACGAGATCCATTTCGTTCATGTCGCTATCGTAGACAGTCAGCGTGTCGCCAACGCCCAGCCCGAGGTTAGTACCGAGGTTGTCGTTGATGACGCAGTGGCCATCTGGCGGATATGCGATTTCGCCGTCATCGTTCTTGAGAGTGATGAATTCCGAGATATTGTCGCTCGGGTCAGCAACGATCATATTTACTGACTTTACTTGATCACCGACGTGCGCATCAACCGATAAAGTGTTGAGGAAAAGGGCTTTGTCGACGTAATCGGAATTGTCTTCGACGAAGGCTTTTTCTTCCTTTTCTGTGATGCCGCGGTCGAATGTCACGGTGAAATCGTTATGGAAAATCTCGTCGTACTGGACAGAGATGATATTCTTAATCGAATCTGACAAACCCATAGCAGTGATGAGCAGGGCGGTGCAGCCGCAAATTCCAAGGACCATCATGAAAAATCTCTTCTTGTAGCGGAAAATATTTCGCATGCAGACTTTGTGGAGGAACTTGAGGCGGTTCCAGATAAATGGGACTCTTTCTAGCAAAATTCGCTTGCCGAGTGCGGGTGACTTCGGTCTGATGAGCTCTGCAGGGACGTTTCTCAGCTCGCTATAGCAGCAGAAAATCGTCGTGCCCACGCAGCATACGAGCGCTGCGAGCACCGAGAGGGCGCCGAGCACTGGGTTAACTACATATATCAAATCTGCGAAATCGTACATCATTCCGTATGCTGTCCAGATGACGTTCGGGAAGAGGAACGAGCCGCCGATAAAGCCGACAACGCCGCCGATTAGCGAGGCGCTTGCCGAGTAAAATACGTATTTGCCGAGGATTCTGCGGCGGCTGTAGCCGAGGGCCTTCAGCACGCCAATCTGGGTGCGCTGCTCGTCGATCATTCTGGTCATGGTCGTCATGCACACGAGGGCTGCTACCAGGAAGAAGAATACTGGGAATACCTTGGCGATTGAGTTTACGATACTCGTGTCGTTATCAAAGCATACGTAGCCGATGTTCGTATCGCGGCCGAGGACGTAGGTCTTCGGGTTTTCGATATCGTCGACTTTCTTCTCGGCCTTGGTGAGTTCGCGCTCGCCGTCCTTGACTTCTTGCTTGCCTTCTGCGAGCTCTTTCTTGCCGTCTGCTATCTTCTGCTTGGATTCCTTAAGCTCTTTTTCTGCGGAGGCGAGCTTCTCGTAGCCTTGCGAGAGCTCACGCTCGCCGGATTCTAACTTGGCTTTGGCTGTGGCGAGCTCTGCCTCGGCCGCCTGGAACTTGGCGTCGACTTCGGCCTTTGCCTGTTCGTACTGGGCTAGGGCTTGGTCGTAGGCCGAGGCGGCCGCCGCGGCTGCGGAGGCTCCCGAGGTCCCAGCGGCCTCCGCAGCCGAGCTGGCTCCGCCGCCAGAGCCTGCGCCCGCGGAGCCAGCCGCAGCGGCAGCCCCAGAGCCAGACGCGCTGCCGCTGCCGGCGGCCGCCCCGCCGGAGGCGTCTGTTCCGCCGGAGGCGCCAGCTCCGCTTGCCATCGCGTCAATCTGAGCCTTCTGAGCATCCAGCTGCGCATACGCCTCTTCCTTCTGTTCGTTGAACTCCGCCAGCGAGTTCTCGTACTTCTTTCGAGACTCCTTGAGCGTAGCCGCCGAATCATCTAACTTTTTCTTATTCGCAGCGATTTCCTTCTCGCCATCATCTATCTTCTGCTGACCGTCAGCGAGCTCCTGCTCAGCCGATGCAAGCTCGTCCTTCGCATCCGCAAGCTCCTCGCGAGCATCCGCCAATTTGTCATTCGCTTCGTCCAATATCTCATCGTAGCGGCTGCTCGCGCAAGTCTCGAGCGCATCCTCGAGCGGCTTTTCCATAGCATCCGCATTGTCGTTATACTCGTCGCTGTATATCGTCCCGCCATTTTCCAGCGTAACATAGATCTCCGTGTAAACTTCGCTATCCCAGCCGTCGAGCGGAATGTATAAATACGTAGACACGCTGCCGTTTCCGAGCGAAGTAGAGCCGCGCTCGAAGTTCAGATAGAGCGGCGACTCGCAAAGCCCCACAATCGTGTAGCTCTCGTATTTGAACAGATCCTGCGTGTCCTCATCGTTGTTCGCACTGATATTGATTGTCTTGCCGAGATCTTCCTCGGTGAAATATCTCGAGTCGCCGACGCACTCGTTCGCAGCCTCTGGAAGCCTGCCAGCCTTGAGCTCAGGCGTGTTCATGTCATCGATGAGCGCATGGAACTTAGCGACTTTCTCACC
>CAVGSW010000093.1:2976-5432 GCA_963631945.1 Flexilinea sp.
GCAACCCCGTCGAGGTTCTGGAACTTCTCGACATCCTTATCCTCGAGCCCGAGCGTTGACATGAGCTCGAAGTCGTAGAAATGATTGTCCGATAGGAAAGTGTCGCCCGTCAAAATAAAGGCCTCTTTGCAGACTTTCAGCCCGCAGAAAAACCCGACTCCCAGCATGCAGATCGCAAGTATCGCAATCCAGCGGCTGAAGGAGCCCTTGACTTCGCGCAATGTTGTCTTTGTCATAGCGTTCTTCATAGCAATCTTCCTACCATTCTATGTTCTCAACCGGAACCTTGTTCTCGTTCATTTCAACCGAAGAAACCGTGCCGTTCTTCACGCGGATGATGCGGTCCGCCATCGGTGTAATCGCCGAGTTATGCGTGATGATTACGACCGTCATTCCAGTCTCATGTGCTGAATCCTGCAAAAGTTTCAAAATCGCCTTACCCGTGTTATAGTCCAGCGCGCCCGTCGGCTCATCGCAGAGCAAAAGCTTCGGGTTCTTCGCCAGTGCACGCGCAATCGCAACTCTCTGCTGCTCACCGCCCGAAAGCTGAGCAGGGAAGTTGTTCAGCCTATCCGCAAGCCCAACCTGCGTCAGCGCCTCCTTCGCATCCATCGGGTTCTTGCAAATCTGCGCCGCGAGCGAAACGTTCTCCAGCGCTGTCAGGTTCTGAATCAAATTGTAGAACTGGAACACGAACCCAATCTCATACCGCCTATATGTCGTCAGCTCCCGCGAGCTGTACTTGGAAATCTCCTTATCGTCCAAGAAAACATGTCCATCCGTCAGCGTATCCATACCGCCGAGAATGTTGAGAAGCGTGGTTTTGCCAGCTCCCGAAGGCCCGACGATTACGCAAATCTCGCCTTTTTCTATCTCAAAGGTCGCATCTCTGAGCGCCTCAATCGTAACCTCGCCCATCTGATAAGTTTTCTTAACGTTCTCAAATCTGACAAATGCTGACATGTCCTGCCGTCTCCTTCCTAGCGTTCACCCTCTGCAAGCCGCGCTCCATGCGCATCCTGTTTCTGCGAACTTTTTCCTATGCTAAAGTATAGCACATTTTTGACGCCAATAGTGTGAAGAAAGGCAAAAACATGTTTATATTCCGCCAAAAATATGATAGAATATAACGGAAAGTATTCAATTGGGGAAAGGGAGGAAACGCGATTTGGAGCAGAACGATTTGCAGAAGGATTTAGTCAACAAAATGAAAAAAAAGCGGGCCCGCAAGTACGCACTGATTGCACTCGTTGCAGTCATAGCAATTGCAACGGTTGTCGGGCTCAGCATTGAGAATAAAGACGCCAAGCTCGAGGACGGGCAGGGCAACACAGTAATCGGCACAGGCGAAGACGTGTACGAAAACGCCGAGGACGACGAGAACGCAGATGCCACGGAGGAGAAACGAAAACGCCGAGGACGACGAGAACGCAGATGCCACGGAGGAGAAGGATGCGAAGGACGAGAAGGACGAGAAAGACGAGAAGTCTGAGAAGAAAGCCTCCGATCTGAAGTTCACCGAGAAGGAAAAGGAAAAGCTTTCGGCAGAGGACATCAAAGTCGATAACTCGGACGACCCAACGGCTTCCAACGGTGGCAACGCAGCGCTCAAGCCAGATGTAGCAGAGGCAGTGACGGTAACGCTCGAGATTCGCTGCGACACGCTTTCGAGCGACATGAGCAAGCTGGAGAATGACGCGATCAAGGATTATATCCCGAGCGATGGCGTAATCCTCGAGAAAACCACGTACAAAGGCACGACTGATAACACGGTATTCGACGCGCTGAACACGCTCTGCCGTAACAACGACATTCAGCTCGAGTTCAGCTACACGCCGCTCTACGCTTCATATTATATAGAGGGCATCAACTACCTTTACGAATTCGACGGCGGCCCGCAGAGCGGCTGGATGTACAAGGTAAACGGCTGGTTCCCGAACTACGGATGCTCGTCGTACTACCTGAAGGACGGTGACGAAATCGTTTGGTGTTACACATGCGAAGGCCTCGGCACGGACGTCGGAGCCGACGAGTGGATGGGCTAATAAAAAAATAAGAGGGTGATATAAAATGGCAGGATTAATACGAAGGATTAATGGAAAAAAGGCGCTGAGCCTCGCACTTGCGCTGGCACTCGCATTTACAATGGTCGTAGGGAACATCGGCACGGCAGCTGCAAGCACGACGAGCGCAAGCAAGGTGAAATCAGCGTTCGAAAAGACTGGCGACTATCTATATAGCACGGTGACAGACCCTATCGTCGGCTCGACTGGCGGCGAATGGGTTATCTACGGACTCGGAAACGCTGGCTACGATAAAATGAGCGCTTCCTATGTTAAAAAATACAAGACGAATTTAGTTAACACCTTGAAGGAAGGCTTTCGCGGGACGAGCGGGATCCTTCACGACAAGAAATTTACTGAGTACTCCAGAGCGATTATCGCTTGCACGTACGG
>CAVGSW010000094.1:0-5373 GCA_963631945.1 Flexilinea sp.
GAACATCCTGTCTTCAGTTTGAGAAAGCTGCCGGAATTTCCGACAGCTTGTCTATATTAGCACTAAATCGCGTGCCTGTCAATACCCTATTTTCTCTTTTTTCGAATTTTCTTAAATTAGCCCCCGCAGGCTGTCCGCTCTCACCGTATACATGCGGAATTCGTCCGTATCATCATTCCTCCGCCTCCTCAAAGATCGTAGTCCCAACCGAGAAAACTATCATCACGACTAAAATCGCTGCCATTGCTAGATTGCTTGTCGCATTAGTCAAATCCACAAAGAAAGCTCGCAGGAATAGATATGAAGTTATGATCAAACCAACAAGCTTGCTCTCGCCCTTCCGTCTGAAGTAGTTGACCCTTGCAATCGAAGCCGCAAGTGCCAGTATCCCGACCGCCTGTCTGAGTGCCAGACTGGCGCTCCCGACCGGTAGCCAGAAGAAAAGGTCATGCGTCCTTGCGAATGCCAGCAGCACTCCGACATCTTTGTTGCAAGCCTGCGAGATATTCGCATTAAAGTAAAACCCGAATGCGCAGAGCACTGCCACCGCAAATCCCCAGAATATGAGGTACATTCCTGCAACAAAGAGCGTCTCGTCGATAAAAATGCTCGCAGGCTTCACGGCCAGCCTCTTCAGCGTGTAATCGAGATTGGTTTTTTCGGATTTCTTCGAGTACAGAAATACGCACGCGAGAGCAACGAACCCTATATAGAGCGGCTTAGTCGCGCCCCTCGCAAACAGGTTCTCATAGTACATCGTCTCACCCTGCATCATCACATATAGCAAAACCCCTTCTGCTATCATAGTGAGCAAAATCACCACCGCAGCGCCTCTTCCCATGCACCGCAGCAGAAGCTCGAAAATCGATAAGTTCGCACTCAGGCCGCTCCTCTGAGCTGTTTCTATTTTCCCCTTCATATCATAACCTCCAGCATAAAATCGTCGCGTGTTACCACACAATCTGAATTGTCCTCCCAGAAGCCTGTCCAATCGCCATCAGCGTCCTGCGCCTGGTTTGCGAACGCCTCCGCACTTTCCTCATCTATATAGTCAACAAGATTCGTCGTCAGCGTTCCGTAATAAGCAAGGCCATCCGCCTCGAAAACCGCAACACCGACCATGCAAGAGTCTCCACCGTCCGGAAGTTGCCCACACATTTTCTGATACGGAATGTCTGTCGGATAGATGTAGCCCGTGAACACTAGTCGCTGCCCGTCGTATCTGACGAGCGTGTCGTAGCGGCTCAATGCAGTAAATCCTGTAACCTCCTCAGTCTGTGCCTCACCAGCAGCAACCGACATATCGAGCTGATATTTCCCATCCGCAAAACTCAGCACTGCGAGTTTGCTTACATTAGTATATATCAAATAATTGCCGTCTGAATTCCCTGCGCTGTCTGAATCATCCGAGCCGTCTGAAATCTCCCGAAGTCCAACCCACAAGCTGCGAAAATCTTTTGCCGATAAATTCATCAGACTTATCAAATCAATTTTCTGAACTAGCTTCATGTCTGCGAGGCTGATTACCTCCGCCCAGACTTTTTCCTCGTCGTTTGCAATTACGAGCAGGCTCTTGCCATCTGGAGAAAGTTCAATCGCGCTGTAGTAATTCTCAGGGTCAAGGCTATACACAGTCTCAAGCTGATCTGTATAAAATTCCGACTTTCCAAGGTCGCACGGCAGCTTATAGATTCCGAAACCACCCTCGATCTGGCTCGTGTCGACTATCGTTCCTGTCGTTATCATTCCATTAGAAGTAAATGCGTGTGCATCAAATAGCATATAGAACGCATCGTCCGTATTGCAATACATCATCTCCAACGGGAAATTCTCCACAGTCTCTTCTGTCTCATCCGCGCCGCCAGCACTCAAAGTACCGTCGGTGAGCTTTCCTTCCGAATCCACGGTGTAGTGATAGTAAAACTGTACTTCCTTGTCCAAAACCGGAATGCGGAAAAATTCGTTTATATCCTGAAACATTTGAAGATCCTCGCCACGCGTTGCCGCAACATCTTCCCAGGAAAGCGAATGAGTGTACCTGCTGTTGCCATTGCTGAAATAAAATCCGAGCGGATAGTATTCAACAATATCCTTTATGTGAATCGTGGCACTTCTACGTTCGCCTGGAGAAAGTCCGTCAGTGAGCTCGCTATATGTCTCCTCGACATTTTCCGCCCACTTGATTCCGTATTTGGCGAGCGTGTCCTTTTGGATTGGATAGTGAAGCTCCTTTTGGCTCACCTGCCTGCCTGGCGTCTCCTCCAGCATATTGTTGAGAACTCTTATATTCCATGTCATATCAGTTGTAATTTCTGCCTTCGGGACATTCGAGTCTGGGCTGGTGATTGTTGACTTTGACTTGTCATAAGCATGAAACTCCGTCTCGCCAGTTTGCGTCGCAAAATCGTATGTGCTCTTCCAGCCCAAGCTTTCGCCTGCGTGTGCACTGAAGCTCACGGAAATTCCCTCAGCCTTCGAGACGTCTCCATAAATCGTATTCCCAATGACCTTGGCGTTCTTCTCTGTAGCTGTTAGACTGTTCATTGCAAAGGCAATCATTCCTACAGAAAGTACGAGGAACGACAGCATTACTATTTTCCCCTTCATTTTTAAACCTCCGTGGCTTCAATTGTCTCTGAGTTATCGGCTTCCTCCGCCGCTTCCATGCTGGCGATTGCTTTGACTACGCGGTCTGCCTGGTAGCTGTATGTCTTCTTAATTACGTCGACCAAATTGCCGCCAGACTCTTCGATTTCGTCAATGCTAAGGTCGCCGATAATCTCGCCCTTGTGCAAGAGCACTGCCCTGCCTATAAATCCGGAAACCTCTTCAATCAGGTGCGTCGACAGGAGAACTGTCTCCGTCGGCTCGAGGATTCCGAGCAAAACCTTATAGAAGTCCTCGCGGTTGAAAATGTCGTTGCCCGCGAACGGCTCGTCCATCAAAATGTAATCCGCCCCCTGCGAAAGTGCGAGCACAACCTCGAACTGGTTTTTCTGGCCCATCGAAAATCCTCCGACTCTCTTCTTCATCGGGAGATCGAAGAAATCCATGAGCGCCTCGAACCTTTTCTCGCGGAACGTACCGAAATGCTGACGATAAAACTCCGCGTGATCCGCTGCAGTAATTGTCGGGAAGAAAGAATGCTCGCTCGTTGCAAATGAAATTCTCGTGATGTTTTTGTGCGTGATTTTTTCTCCGTCGAGCGTGATTTCCCCGTCGTACTTGATGAAGTTCAGAATCGACTTCATCATCGTTGTCTTGCCTGCGCCGTTTTCCCCGAACAGCCCGACAATCTGCCCGCTCGGCAGGCTCAGACTCACATCCTTCAGCGCATAAACCTCGCCAGGATATTTTTTGCTTAAATTTTTAATCTCTAACATTTCTGCGTCCTCCTAGAAAATACTCCATTTTGCCCATGCGATGGCAAGCTGCCCCGCGCTTATGCATTCGTCTGGTGTCGCCAGCATATATATAATGTAGAAAACTGCAATCATAACTACCGCAGATGCCAGAATAATCACCGCCTCTATCAAAGGAAGTGTGACGCATCTCCTCGCAAGCTCCCGCTCGTCTGCTAGCCTCTTCATCGTGTAAAATGCGTTGCTCCCATTCTTGTGGTGAGCGTAGTGGCTGTACGTCTGTGCGATTAGGCAAATCACCGCAAATGCTAGGAAAATCGATGGAATGCTCCCGAGCACATCTGCGAAGTTCTCCATGATTGCCCCTGAAATCAGATATTTGCTGCCGTTATATGCGGTCTCGAAAAGATCTGCCCTTGCCGGTGTGTAGGAAACCAAGAAGGACACTGTGCTGATAATCACTGCTGCGGTGATTGTAAATGCAAGGACGTTTGACTCGCGTTCCCTGCTGTAGCCAATCGGCAGGTGACCTGTGACAAATTTTTCGTATCTCGTCATTCTGCATTTCCCCCTTCTGCATCCCAGTATTTCTCGAGGGCGGCGAGCGCCTCGGCCTTGCTGTAGCCGGCGGCCTTGAGTATGGCTATCGCCTGCTTGCCGCCGTCCACCGTGAGCTCCGCCTTGACCTCTGCAACTTTCCCCTCTGTTGCGCTCACGTAGCTCTTGGCTCCTGAGTGCGAGCTTATGAGCTCCTCCGCCTCGAGCTGCGCATATGCCTTCTGCACTGTGTTTGGATTTATTCCAAGGAGCGCCGACAGAACTCGCCTCGACGGCATCTCATCGCCTGACTCAATTTCCCCTGAAGCCAGGCCTTGCTTGACAAAGTCGACAAGCTGGCTATATATAGGCTGACTCTGATCTAATTTTATTTTCTCGAAGTCTACCATCTGGGCTGCCGCACCTCCTTTCCTACGCAAAACCGTATTATGTGCGTGGTACAGTTCTTAACTGTATTATAGCTATGGTACAGTTCGTTGTCAACAAGGTTTTGTCGATTTTCTTGTATACATTTCAAAAAAACGACACAAATTTTCACATTTTCTTGACATTCAATTTTTTTGGCTTTATAATGAGGGTGTGCAAAAGCACATCTTCTTTCTTTATTTATTTAACTTCATATTATTAAGGAGGACTTATTTATGGGTAAAAAGGTTCCTTTATGGCAAACTTTGATCGTAATGATCGTAATGATTTTGCTCCTCGTTTGGTCTATCGTTAAAGACGCAGGCGGCGAACCACACATCGCACTTATTCTTGCGGCTGCAGTTGCAGCTATCGTAGCTGGTCTTAATGGTTGGAAATGGTCATACCTTGAACAAGGTATCCTCGCTTCCATCAACAGATCCATGCAGGCTATCTTGATCCTCTGCATCCTCGGAGCTATCCTTGGTTCCTGGATGGCAGCTGGTACAATCCCTTCGATGATGTACTATGGTATCAAAGTTATCAGCCCTAAGGTATTCTTGCTTACAGCTTGTATCCTTTGCAGTATCGTATCCTTGGCTACAGGTTCATCCTGGTCAACAGCTGGCTCCATGGGCGTTGCTCTTATGGGCGTAGGTGCTGCACTTGGATTCCCTGATCCAATGATCGCTGGTGCTGTTGTATCTGGTGCTTACTTCGGTGACAAGATGTCCCCACTTTCCGACACTACTAACCTTGCTCCTGCAATGGCTGGTGCTACACTGTTCGGACACATCAAGCACATGATCTACACGACTGGTACTTCACTTATCATCGCACTCGTTGTTTACGCAGTTATGGGCTTCATGCATGCTTCGGCTAACGAACCAGACATGTCCGTAATGCAAGAGATCCTTGACTTCATCAGCAGCTCCTCGAACATCAGTGTTATAACACTTATTCCACCGCTGTTCGTAATTTGCGCAGTAGCTTTTAAGCTCCCTGCTATCCCAGCTCTTCTGGGTGGTGCAGTTATCGCTGTTCCGTT
>CAVGSW010000095.1:0-5293 GCA_963631945.1 Flexilinea sp.
CGCTGCCAACGGTCATTTCGCCGCTGATGAGATGCTCCTTGATTATCTTTTGTGCTATTGTAAGTCCCATCTTACATGCCTCCTTTTATATTAACGTATGCATTGTTTACATGTTCAAGCATGAGCGCCTTTGCGGACGCTTCGTCGCGTGCCTTAATTGCATCGAGGATTTTCCTGTGCTCCTCGACGGATTGCTTGCTTCTGTCGCTGAACTGCAGCGAAACCTTTCTGAACTTCATCAGCTTGTGGTGAACTGGCGAAAGTATGGATGCGAGCGTCGGGCTTTGGCTTGCCTCGTAGATCAAATCGTGAAATTCTGTGTCGAGGTCTTTGATTTTCTCGGCATTTGATTTTGTCACGAAAAATTCTTGCTGCTCGAGGATTTCTTGAAGTTTGTCCTCAATTTCCTTCGTCATGTTCTGGACTGCGAGGCCAACCGTGTAAGGCTCCATCGCCCTCTTAACCGCGTACATTTCGTCCACGTCCTTCGGGGTGATGCCGATGACGAGCATGCCGTTCGGTGTCTGCTTGATGAGCCTCTCGGTCTCAAGCTTTGTCAGCGCCTCTCTAACCGGCGTTCTGCTTACGCCAAGCTCCATGGAAAGTTTCGGCTCGGTGATGAGCTCGCCTGCGGGATAAACTCCCGTCAAAATATTTTTTTCTATCAAAGCAAATACTTGGTTTGCCAGCGATGTGTTCTTATAATCTATCATCTAAGAGCCTCCTTCCATCTTCCATGGTTGCAAGTTTGTCCTCGATTTCGCCGGTCGACAGGCTCGTTGTTCTGCCTCCTGCGTACATTTCGTCTGTCCATTCCTTCAGTTCCTTGACGAGCGGGTGATCCTTGTGGAGCTTGTCCTTGCCCTCGAGTCTGAAGTGCTCGTTCAGCCAATATGCGATTCCTGCCAGGCCCGAAGTGTTACTGATTGCAACGCTCGGTGCTCTGTTCAGGAGCTTCTTCGTGTTGAAAATATTGTAGATTTCCTCGTCCTTCATGAGGCCGTCTGCGTGGATGCCTGCCTTCGTTACGTTGAAGTTTTCTCCAACAAATGGCGTCATCGGCGGAATGTCGTAGCCCATTTCCTTCTTGAAATACTCGGCGATTTCCGTGATGACCGTTGGGTCCATGCCGTCGAGCGAGCCTCTGAGCGATGCGTATTCGAATACCATTGCCTCTAGTGGAATGTTGCCTGTGCGCTCGCCGATTCCTAGGAGCGAGCAATTAACTGCGCTCGCGCCGTACAGCCAAGCTGTCGAAGCATTCGCAACCGCCTTGTAGAAGTCGTTGTGTCCGTGCCACTCGAGCATGTCACTCGGAACGCCTGCGTAGTGCTGCAAGCCGTAAACGATGCCGGCTACGCTTCTTGGAATTGAAACTTCTGTATATGGAACGCCGTAGCCCATCGTGTCGCAAGCTCTGATCTTGACTGGCATTCCGACTTCCTTCGAAAGGTCCATGATTTCGTTTACGAAAGGAAGCACGAAGCCGTAGAAGTCGGCTCTCGTGATGTCCTCGAGGTGGCATCTCGGCACGATTCCTGCGTCGAATGCATCCTTGATTGTCGCCAGATAAAAGTCAATCGCCTGGCGTCTATTCATGCCCATCTTCTTGAAAATGTGGTAGTCACTGCAGGAAACGAGGATGCCTGTCTCCTCGATTTCGAGTTCTTTGACCTTCTTGAAGTCTTCTTTCTTGGCTCTGATCCAGGTCGTGATGGCTGGGAACTTGTAGCCGAGCTCCATGCATTTCTCGATTGCTTCCTGGTCCTGCTTGGTGTATATGAAAAATTCCGACTGGCGGATGATGCCGTAAGGGCCGCCCAGTCTCGCGAGGTATTTGTAAAGGTCTACGCGCTGTTTAACCGTGTACGGCGCCATAGACTGCATTCCGTCTCTGAACGACGTGTCCGTGATCCAAATGTCCTCTGGCATGTTCATCGGCACTCGCCTATGGTTGAACGCAATCTTCGGAACTTCCTCGTAGTCAAACATTTCTCTGTACAGGTTCGGTTCGTCTACGTCCTGCAGAGTGTATTTGTAAATATTCTGTTCGAGCAAATTAGTTTTGTTGGAAATCTCAAGCATAATCTACCTCCTGAATATGTTGCTTCGATTGAATTCATGTGAATGCATGATTCTGCGTTAGCTCAGTGTACAGCTTTGCCTGCATTCTTTGTACATTTTTCGTACCTGTATACAAGTATAATGCTTCACTCGGGTGATGTCAAGAAGTATGTGCAAATTGTTGTGGCTTTTTTTCGGTACAAAAAAGAGAACCTCGGTTGGTGGGTTCTCTGGGGTGGAGGGGTTGCTTGGGGGCGCGGCTGGCACGGTGCTTGCATTGATCATTGCAAGCACCGTGCCAGCCGCGCCCCATCGCTCAGATGAGAAAACCGCTTTGACGCATCCTCAGTTACAATGCGTCAAAGCGGTTTTTACCGAATATGATTTACTGCTCGAGCTTCTTGCTCAGCTCAGCCATATAGTGCGGGATGTCAATCTGCTGCGGGCAAACCGTCTTGCAGGAGCCGCAAGCTATGCAGTCCCAAGGTTTCTTGCCCTTCTCGACGCCGCCGATTGCCATGCTCGTGTACCATGACAGGCTCTCTGGATTGAACGTAACCTGATTGTATTGGTTCATCATGTAAGGGATGTCGATTTCCTTCGGGCAATACGTCGTGCAGTAGCGACAAGCCGTGCAAGGAACGCCCTTCGTCATGCTCTTCGCCTTCTCGAAGAGTGCTTGCTTCTCAGCCTCGCCCATCGGCTCGTTCGTCTCGAAAATCCTGATATTATCCTGCATCTGCTCCATCGAGCTCATGCCAGAAAGGATCGTCACAATCCCTGGGATAGACTGCAGGAAGCGGAAGCACTTCTCTGCTCCGCCAGCTGGCTCTACGAGAGTGCCACCGCGAAGCGGCTCCATGACAATAATCGGAATGTTCTTTTCGCTCAGGATTCTAACTTTCTCCTTAGCCTCTTGGAAGTCCCAGTCGAGCCAATTCAGCTGAATCTGGCAGAACTCAACAACATCGCCGTATGCATCGAGGAATTTCTTGAAGCACTCGATTCCGCTGTGGTCAGAATAGCCAAGATGCCTGATTCTGCCCGCCTCGCGCTCGCTCACGAGGTATTCCTTAACCCCGAACTCAGGGTTCAAATAGTTGTCGATATTGTATTCGCAAACATTGTGGAAAAGATAAAAGTCAAAATACGAAATCTGAAGCTTTTCCAGCTGCTGCGCGAAAATCTCCTTTACCTTCGGGAAGTTCTCGCGGTCGTAACCCGGAAATTTGCTCGTCACGTTGAAGCTCTCCCTCGGGTAGCGAGCCAGCGCCTTGCCAGTCACAAGCTCCGCGTTACCCTCGTGGTAGCCCCACGCCGTATCGAAGTAGTTCACGCCGTGCTCGTAAGCGTAGTCAAACATCGCCAGCGCCTGCTCCTCATCAATCTTCGTGTTATCGCCGTCAATTACAGGAAGTCTCATCGTGCCCATGCCGAGCTGCGAAATCTTCTCACCCTTAAATTCTGTGTATATCATCTGCTGTCTCCTTTGCTGTTAACTACCGCTATTGTACCACACATCTCCGCCTTACGCCACAAAAATTTCGATTGACAAGCCGCCCGCATTTCCATAAAATGTAGTAGACGATAAATTAATGATAGGCGACAAAATGACGATAAAAGAAAAAAATTTAGAAATCACAAGTAAATCAGGCAAGACGGTAAAGTTAGACAACCCATTCATACTCGCACCGCTGGCAGGCATTACGGACGGACCGTTCAGGCGGATTTGCAGGCAGATGGGCGCCGCCCTCGTGTACTCGGAGATGGTCAGCGCCAAAGGCCTCTGGTATAAGGATAAAAATACAGAGAAACTCTTGCAAATACTGGATGGTGAGGATCCAGTTGCATTCCAGATTTTCGGGCATGAGCCTGAGATTATCGCATATGCAGCGGAAAAGCTTGCTGAACGAAAGAACGTGATTCTGGACATAAACATGGGCTGCCCTGTTCCGAAGGTCGTAAAGAACGGCGAAGGCTCTGCCCTGATGAAAAATCCTGACTTAGTATACAAGGTGGTTGAGGCTGCTGTTTCGCATACGGATAAGCCTGTAACCGTCAAGATTCGTGCGGGCTGGGATGCGAATAGCATCAACGCAGTCGAGGTTGCAAGGGCAGCCGCAGCAGCTGGAGTATCTGCAGTTGCAGTCCACGGTCGCACGCGCGAACAGTTCTATAACGACAGGGCCGACTGGTCGGTCATCGCCGCAGTCAAGGACGCAATCGACGTGCCAGTAATCGGCAACGGCGATGTTACGGACGGCGAGTCTGCAATGCGTATGATGACTGAGACTGGTTGCGATTTCGTGATGGTCGGGCGCGGCGCGCTCGGCAATCCGTGGATATTCGAGGAGCTCGCCGCCGTTTGGAGCGGGCAGACACCGCCGCCTGCACCGACCCTCGAAGACAAAAAGGAAATGATGATTCGCCATTTCAACGATGTGCTCGCTCTCAAGGGCGAATATGCGGCGGTTCGCGAGATGCGCAAACACGTCGGCTGGTATCTCAAGGGCGCGCCTGGCTCAGCCGCCTTCCGCGGTCGCGTCAACCAGCTCACCACCGCTGCCGACCTCGTATCCGCCATCAAAAAATTATAATTATTTTTTATATAAAATTCTTGTTTCGAACATAAGTTTATGTTATAATAACATTAACGAGGTCGAGCGGCTGAGCCCTTTTCAGAAGGTCCGTTTGGATTTGAAGGAAGGAGGCGGTAAGAATGAAGGTCATGGTAGAGTTAAATCGAATCCGGATCACGATTTCGAGCATAAAAAAAGCCGCTCCTGCTAGCACCAAGAGCGGCAAGGCTACAAAGCCTAGCAAATAATTGGTGAAGCCGCAAGGCCCCTCTGTTGGCATTATTATATCACAGCCGCGTATATTTTGAAAGCGAAATTTTGCAAGAATCTTCATTAAATTACGAGCTGCAGATATCCTCTGCGCAATCTGCGGCACATGCTGATATACAGTTATTAAAGAACAAGGGTGCCGGTACCGGCGATATGGTATCGGTACCCTTGCTATATACTTGCGGGCTGTGAGCCGCAATGCGCCCGGTATTTGACGCTTGCATTACGCCGGCAAAGGTTCCCGTGCACACGCAACATACATATAATTCGTGCAAAGGAAAAATCTCCCGCCCGCAGCCGCATCCTGCCGCAGCTCCTGCCCGCCCCGTGCTCTCCCGTGCCGTCGTCGCATCCCGTCTGTCGTCCGGTTCTCTTCTCCC
>CAVGSW010000096.1:0-5261 GCA_963631945.1 Flexilinea sp.
TAGCACAATCGCGTATTGGACGAATAATGCGAGGACGATTAGAGCTGTGAACCTGTTTTGCTCATCACCTGCATGGTTCATTCACAACTTCGGAAATGGCTCAATCGGTGGTGCGGCGACTGACGCTTTCACTATGATTTCCGTTATTGTCTCTATTTATCGCTTTGGGTGGGATGCGCTCGGCGATAATGATTTTGATAGGAAAAAAGGTAGCGAAAATGGGAACTAGAGGGCTATATGAGGAACTTGACAAAACTTTCTTGCTAAAGAGCCTCGACACGATGAAAAATGCGATTTCGCTATACGACGAAAATCTCAGGCTCGTTTACGCTAATCAAGAGTATTGCGACAACATGTTCATCGATAACATTGAGGACGTGATTGGAAAGACCTTGGAAGAGGTACAGAACATGGGCGGTGTTGTCGTGTTTGCTATGCAGGCGAACAAGGAGAAAATGGTTCTGCCTGAGGTCGTGAAATACGGCAAGACGTTCAAGGACTGGGAGGTCAAGCTCTACAGGAAAAACGACCCGCACAAGGCGAAGATGCTCATATTCGACATGTATCCTCTGACGGACGAAACCGGGAAAATCAGAGGCGTTGTTGAAGTTGCGCACTCGATGCATTCCGACCTTCGTAAAGCGAAGAAGATGGTCGGATTCTCGGCGCAATACACGTTCGACAGCATTCTCGGCGAGAGCGAGGCAATCAAGAAGAGCATCCAGCAGGCGATGAACTTCGCGGGGAGCAATTTCAACCTGCATATATATGGGGAGAGCGGCGTCGGCAAGGAGCTGTTCGCTCAGTCCGTTCACAATGCAAGCGAGTACAGCAACGGACCATTCGTGGCGCTGAACTGCGCGAGCTTCCCAGAAAATTTGATAGAGAGCGAGCTTTTCGGCTACGTTGGAGGGGCTTTCACGGGTGCTTCCAAGAACGGACAGATGAGTAAATTCGAGCTTGCCGACGGCGGCACGCTGTTCCTCGACGAAATCGGGGAGCTTCAGCTTCCGTTCCAGGCTAAGCTTTTGCGCGTGCTGGAGACGAATACGGTTACGAGAATCGGCAGTTCTACGTCGATTCCGTTCAACGTCCGCATCATCTCTGCTACGAATCGCGAACTTGAGAAAATGGTCGAGGAGGGGACATTCCGCCGCGATCTTTACTATAGATTGCAGGTGCTTAACCTTGCAATTCCGCCACTTAGGGATAGAGATAGGGACATTATTGTAATTGCTAATCGCTTCCTTGAGAATATTGCGGAGATTTCTAAGGAGAAGAAACTCGTGCTTTCGCCTGAGGCTGAGGATGCGATGCTCGCCTATAAGTGGCCAGGTAATATTAGGGAACTTAAGAACGCTATGAACAGGCTTTCGGTGCTTGCTAAGGGCGAAATGGTTACTGCGGAGGATGTTGCGGAGGCGATTTCACCGGGAGCGAGCGGCGCGGCCGCGGCCGCCCGCACCTCGGCAGGCTCAGCGGGTGCGGACGGCCTGGCCGTTGCTCCCGCCCCAGGGACCAGCGCAGCGGGAGCAACGCCCGCGGCTGCCCCAGGCTCCCCAGACGCAGCCGCTGCGGCCGCGCGCGTCGCTGGCGACCTGTCCCACCCAGCCACCCCTGAGTCCCGCATCGCCGCCCGAGAGGCAGCAGTAGAGCAATCGAACATAGCCCTGATCAACGAGGCTATGGAACTAGCAGGTGGCAACAAGAACGAGGCGGCGAAGCTCCTGGGCGTTTCTAGGAAGACCATGTACAATATGTTACACAAGTATAACCTAGAGATTTGATGCGGCCGCAGCCGCTCGCACCTCGGCAGACTCAGCAGTGCGAGCGGCTAGCCGTTGCTCCGCCCGAGCGACTTAGCGGGAGCAACGGCGGCGGCTGCCCCTAGAGCCTTGAGCGGCAGCCGCCGCGGCCGCGGCACCTGAGTCCGCGTCCGCTGCCCGCCGTGTAAAACTTTACACCGCAAGCACACAAGAATGTAATAATTTACACACCAGCTGTGTAAATTATTACATTCTTTTCGTATCCACCCCCAGCATGCGGCCAGCCTCAGCCCAAACTACCCCACCCACCGCCCCAACGTGCAAAACTTTACAAAAACTTAGCAACCCTGAGAGTGAAGAAAACTCCATACCTTGGGCATTTTTTTTCACACTCACATCACAAGACCATAAACTTTGGCACGCTCTTTGCTATAATAAATTGCATCAGCCGATTCTTTGGCAGGTTCGATATGCAAACCCTCGCAGAGAAACGGCAGGACGCGTCAAAAATGTATGGATTTTATTAGTTAATGATTGGAGGAGAAAATCATGGGAGAAGAGAAAAGAAGCGGATATGGTTCTAGAATCGGTCTGCTTTGCGTACTCGTAGCAGGTTCTGTAGGAACCGGCAACATGTGGCGTTATCCTAGACTCGTATGTACATACGGCGGAGCCTTCGTTGTAGCGTCAATTATCGGATTAATTCTTATTGCAATTCCACTGGTAATGAACGAAAACTTCATGGGTCGTGCGTCCAGACACTCGGCACCAGGAGCATTCCGCGACTTACTTGGTCCGAAATATACTTGGATGGGAACATTCGCAACAATGTGCTATTTCTTAATGCACTGCAATTATACTGTTATCTTAGCATGGTGCGTTCGTTACACATTCATGTCAGCAACAGGCAGCTATTTCGGCGTTGAAGACAAGATGGAATTGTTCAACTCAGTTGCATCCAAGGATCTTTGGACAGGCGTTTGCTGGGTAGGAATCGTAGTACTGGCTTGGTTCTTTATGAAGAGACAGTCAATCATGGAAAAGATGACGAAGTTCATCGTTCCAGCTATGTTCTTCATCTTGATTATCATGATCTGCTTCGCAGCAACTAGAGAAGGCGGCGTAGAAGGTTACAAGTATTCCTTCTCATTCACAGCAGCTGACCTGGTTAACCCAACAATTTGGCTCGAAGCAATCACTCAGGACTTCTGGTCACTTGGTGCAGGCACAATGCTGTGCGTAACAATGGCTAAGTTCGCAGACAGGAAAGAAGATATCGTTGTTAATGCAAACGTTCAGGCATTCGGCGACAGCTCATTCGCAATGCTGGCAACATTATCCGTGCTTCCTTGCATATTCTCATTCGCAGGAAATACAGAAGACGCAGTAGCACTTGCACAGAGCGGTAACAATGGTCTTACATTCGTAGGCCTTTGCAACCTGTTCGAAAGCGTAGCAGGCGGCAGAATCCTCGGAACACTGTTCTTCGCTTGCCTCGTATTCGCAGCATTCTCATCGGTTTGCGTAGCTGGTACAGTATTCGCAGGTCCGCTGATCGACTGCGGAATCAAGAGAAGCAAAGCCGTTGCAATCGTACTCGCAGGACACCTTATCATCGCACTGCCTTGCTTCCTCAACCAGGACATCCTTTCCAACCAGGATTCCACATGGGGCTTCGGCATCTTCATCGGCGGCACATTCAGTGGTCTGTTCGCTATGAAATACGGTCCAAAGAAGATACGCCAGTTCATAAACGCAGTCAGCGACAAGAAGCTCGGCAAGTCATTCGAATATCTGGTAGGACTTCTTGCACCAGTTGCTTGTATCGTAATCATGGTAGCATGGCTCATCCAGTCCATCGGCTGGGATCCAGAGTGGTACAACCCATTCAGAACAAGCAGCACAATGACAATGCTCATCCAGTGGGCTATCGTACTCGCAATTTCGTTCGGACTCAACAAAGTCATCAACAAGAAGACAATCGGAGTTTACTACGATCCAGAGTCAGAAGAGTTCCCAGAAGTTCCAGACCAGATCATGGAACAGGTATAAATTTAGTAGGTAGAAGGAGGCAAATTTTATGTGGATTTTAAGTATGATATTATGTCTTGGAATCGTGTTCGGCCCTTGTATCTATTACCTGGGCGTGGCACTCAAGAAGAGAGGCTAATCCGCTAGATAGATTAGCGACAAAGAGGTTAACTAGCAAAACACAAAGCCAATACGCCTCGGGAGCCATATAGACGGACAAAATCGAAAGCCGGGGATAACATCCTCGGTTTTCTTTTCCAAGAAAGGAGATAATTTTTATGCTATCCGAAAGAATCGCAAGATTAAGCAACAGAGTAAGAAACACGCAAGCAACTATCGACCTCGATAGAGCTCGCCTTATCACAGAATTCTATAGTCAGCCTTGCATGGACAACTTCATCATGAAGAGGGCAAAGGCAGTTAAATATTACTTCGAGAACATGGAGATTTTCATCGATGACGATGAGCAGATGGCAGGCCACCAGGGCAGCCGCATCCAGTCAGTAGTTCTCCATCCAGACACGACAAAGTGGCTGTACGACGACTTCGACACGCTCGATAAGAGAAAATCCGACAACCTTCAGTTCCGCTCAGAGGCAGACCGCGCAGAGGTTAAGGAAATCGCAACGAAGTGGCACGGCTTTTCGCTCGGCGACTACACGAATGCACTGCTCGACGACGACATGAAGGACATGATCACAGCAGGCATCATGACACACGGCATTTCCAACCAGTCCACGATGAACCACTCACCTGACTACGAGCACTTCATCAAGCGCGGCTATCGTTGGTACATCGACCAGTGCAAGAAGAATCTCGAGGAGTTCAAGATTAAAGACGTATACGACATGGAGCAGGTAATCACTTGGAAGTCCATGATTATAGTAATGGAAGCTATCATCACTCTCGCACACCGCTATGCAGACCTCGCAGAGAAGAAAGCTGCAGAGTGCACAGACGCAAAGAGAAAAGAAGAGCTTCTCACCATGGCATCAAACCTCAGAGTTGTTCCAGAATATCCAGCAGAGACATTCCTTCAGGCAACTCAGATGGTCTGGTTCCACCACCTTGCAATCACTCTGGAAGTATCCGGCGGAGACCACAACCTCGGCAGATACGACCAGTACATGTATCCTTTCTTTGAGAAGGAAACAGCAGAAGGTAAGCCAGAAGAATATTTCGCAGACATCATCCACGAGTTCAAGCTCAAGGTTATGGAGATGTGGAACGTTCGTAGCAACGCAGAATCCGACGCAGACCCAGGTTGCCCACTTTGGATGCACATCATCCTTGGCGGCCAGAAGACAGACGGAAGCGACGCTTGCAACGAGCTGACGAGAGTATTCCTCCGCTGCATGCTCGACCTGCAGACAGACGAGCCATGTATCTCATTCCGTTACCACAAGAACGTTGACGAAGAGACATTCAGACTCGCAATCAAGGCAGCAAGAGATACAGGCGGAC
>CAVGSW010000097.1:0-5185 GCA_963631945.1 Flexilinea sp.
TAGTAAATAGGCACATACCAATCGAAGTAGTATGTGCCCTAATTTGCAATCTATCGCCTATTCCTTGACGATGTCAACTGTCACTTTTTTGTTCGCTTTTACGGCCGCAGCCTTAACAACGGTACGCAAAGCTTTCGCAATTCTACCCTGCTTGCCGATAACCTTTCCCATGTCATCTGGGGCAACTCTGAGCTCGATCACCGTACCTTGGCGACCCTCGCTCTCAGTCACAACAACATCATCAGGGTTGTCTACGAGTGACTTTGCAATTGCTTCAACCAATTTAGTCATTAGCTTTCACCGTTTCCTTATTATTCGATAATTCCTGATTTCTTGAACAAAGTCTTTACTGTCTCTGTAGGCTGTGCACCGTTTCCGAGCCACTTCTTAGCCTTCTCAGCGTCGATTTTGATTTCCTTAGGTTCAGTCATTGGATTGTAGTAACCAATTTCCTCGATGAACTTGCCGTCTCTAGGAGATCTGGAATCTGCAACAATTACTCTGTAAAAAGGCTGCTTGTGTGCGCCCATTCTCTTTAATCTGATCTTTACCATTTTGTAAATCCTCCTTAAAATAATCCTTTTAATCTTTTATTTTTTTTCATAAAGCCTGGATTGCTGAATTGTTTCATCAACTTCTTCGTATCCTCGTACTTTTTGATCAAATTATTAACCTTGCTGACAGTCTGTCCGCTGCCTGCCGCAATTCTCTTACGCCTGCTCGCATTCAGGATTGACGGGTTGCGCCTCTCCTCAAGCGTCATGGAGTAAATGATGGCCTCCATCTGCTTGAATTCCTGCTCGCCCTTTTCGATATCCTCGTCGCTGACCTTGCCCTGTCCGAGCCCCGGAAGCATTCCAATCATCTTGCCCAGACCGCCCATCTTGTTGATCTGGCCCATCTGGTCGAGGAAATCCTCAAGCGTAAATTCGTTTTTCTTTAATTTTTTCTCGAGCTTGGCTGCCTTTTCTTCGTCAAAGCTCTCCTGCGCCTTCTCTATCAAAGAAAGCATATCGCCCATGCCGAGGATTCTGCTTGCCATTCTCTCTGGGTGGAAAGGCTCAAGTGCGTCGGTTTTCTCGCCGACACCGATGAACTTGACTGGCTTGCCCGTCACCTTCTTGGCAGAAAGTGCCGCGCCGCCTCTGGAGTCGCCGTCCATCTTCGTCATGATGATGCCGTCAATTCCGAGTGCCTCGTTGAATCCCTCAGCGGCGTTCACCGCATCCTGACCTGTGAGTGCATCGACTACGAGCAAAATCTCGTGAGGCTTGACTGCCTTCTTGACGCGAACGAGCTCATCCATAAGCTCTTGATCTATCTGCAAACGGCCTGCCGTGTCGACGATGAGCACGTCATAACCCTTGCGTTCTGCTTCTTTGCGGGCTGCAAGTGCGATATCCTCTGCAACCTTGTTCCCGCGATCCGTGTAAACCGGAACGTCCACGGATTTTCCGACAACCTCTAACTGGTCGATAGCCGCAGGCCTGTAAATATCGCAGGCTGCGAGCATCGGCTTCTTGCCGTTTTTCTTCAGGTACGAAGCTAACTTGCCGCAAGTCGTCGTCTTACCAGTACCCTGAAGACCAACCATCAGAAGCACGGTGAATCCGCTCGGCGAAAACGTCAGCTTGCTGTTCGTTCCGCCCATGAGCTCTACCAGCTGGTCTTTTACAATCTTGATGACCTGCTGACCTGGAGTGAGGCTCTCGAGCACGCCCTGTCCGAGCGCTTTTTCCTTGACCTCAGCGACGAACTCCTTGACAACCTTGAAGTTGACGTCCGCCTCCAGCAGTGCAAGCTTGACCTCGCGCATGGCGTCGTTTATGTCCGCCTCCGTCAGGACTCCCTTGCCCTTGAGCTTCTTAAAGCTATCTTGTAATTTTTCCGATAAACTCTCAAATGCCATATTGCACCCTATTTATTCCAATTCGCCAATTACGGCTTTTATATCTTCCAATTTTTCTGTTATCTGGCGGTTCTCATCTTGCCCGCTTAGCTGCGAGATCAGCTCGTCAATCTTCTCGTCAATGCCTGCAATCACACGCTTGGAGCTTTCGAACCTCTCCACGAGCCCGAGCTTATCCTCGTACTCCGTGAGCGCCTGCTCCGCCTTCTTGAGCGTGTCATGGACTGCCTGCCTCGAAATCCCGAACTCCGCCGCAATCTCCGACAGCGAAAGGTTTTCCTCGTGGTAAAGTGCCATGACCTCCTGCTGGCGGCTCGACAAAAGCTGCCCATAAAAGTCATACAAAAGGCTGTTTTTCTCAATGCTCTCGATACTGTCTAGTCTCATAGCTCCGCCTCTTTCTGCACGGGTCTGTCAACCCATCCGCCTTGACACCTCATCTACCTTACCACACTCGCCGCCCCCTGTCAAGCATTTTTACTTGAAACCCGCAATTTTTTTTAATCAATTCGCAGCGCGGAGTGGCTCCGTGTACTCGGGCTTCCCGGAAGCCTTGCGGATAAATACGATTGCGAAAATCAATGTGAAAATTGCAAAGATGGCTAATCCCAGCGAGACATACGCGAAGTTCTCGTTGACTGCCCAAAGAGACTCGCTCAGGCAGCAGTCATAGAGCCCGTGAAGCAAGAACGGGATTCCAAGTCCCAGCAAAGTATACGATTTTTTCCCTGTCTGCATGCCCTTGCTGACAAAGCATCCCATGATGAATCCATAGCCGCAGTGCATTGCCGTAAATCCTCTCACGAGCATCGTCGGGATATTGGCTCCGACCGCATACACAACCGCTTCCAGGAACCCGAATCCCAAGGCTACTATCATCATAAGGGATATAACATCAAGTCTCGAATATTGATACGGCTTTTTCTTCATCAAATTCATCGTGACGTAGTATTTCACGAGTTCTTCCGCCAAAGCAAAAACTATGAATTTGTGGTAGACATCGATAACTAATTCGCCTGCCCCAAGCAGCTTGATTACCATCTCTATAATGTAAAAGATCGAAGACAGCACGAATACCAGTCCCGTGCATAAGAATAATCCTCGCTTCAACGCACTCTTGCAGATATCCTTGTATTGAAGGTCCTCCGGCTTTCTTTTCCTCAGCCAAAGATATATCAAAATCCCTGGCACCAAACTCGCTATAAAACCTAAAATTAATAATATAATCGCCATTTTTTATTCTCCATCAGTATGTCAATGTATATCTATCGCCGGCTTCACTCTCTGCTCTTTTGCTTCATGCAGATTATGTAAAACAGGATTGCTGCGAGCTGCGCCGCCACGGACACGATGACCAGATACGCTGGGCTCATGTCGTACAGCACGCCGAGCAGCCAGCTCCCCAGGAACCACGCGATTCCGAAGCCCGTCTCGAATATCCCAAAGCCCGTGCTTCTCATCTGCCGCGGAATGATCTGGCTCGTCGCCGCCTTCATGATGCTCTCCTGCGCGCCCATGCCTATGCCCCACAGCAGAATTCCGATAGCCATCATGACCTGCGAACTGCCCATGAACACGAAATACGCGAAGCTCGCGCTGCAAAGCGTCGAGTAAATGAGCGCTTTCAACCCAACTTTGTCGAACAGCCACCCGAAGAAAAGTGCCGCAAACGCATCCACAGCCATCGCCGCTGCATACAGCAGGCTCAGCGAAGCATCTGGGAACAGCTGCGTCTTTGCCGCATGCAAAGTGATGAGCGTAAAGTCCGCGAATCCGAACGCAAACAGGCAAATCGCAATCATATAGTAAATGAAGGATTTCTCGAAGCGGAACTTCGCATCCGTCTTCTCCTCTTCCTTCTCGAACATCTCAGGGTTCGGGTACTTTACCTTGGAGAAGACGACGAGTGCAACCGTGATAAGCGCTGGAATTCCAAGCACCGCAAAGCAAAGCCTATATGTCGCAAACAAATCGTCCGTGCCCTTGATGAGTCCGATTACGAACAGCATAACCGGTCCGAGGAACGCCCCGAGCTGGTCGAGGAACTCCTGATACGCGAATCCCTTGCCAACGCCAACCTCGCTAGCCGCAAAGCTTACGAGCGTGTTCTTTGCGGGCTTCTTGATTGCCTTGCCAATTCGCTCCATTATAACCAAGCCGCACGCGATGACCCAGCCGTTTTCTGGTACAAGCGCAAGTGCAGGAATTGCAAGCACCTGCATCGTGTAGCCGCCGATTACGAGCGTCCAGTACTTCTTCGTCTTGTCCGCAACGAAACCCGAAATCAGCCTGAGCGAGTATCCACAAAGCTCGCCCACGCCCGATACGAATCCAATCGTAGCGGCCGAAGCGCCCGTCAGATTCAGATATTCACCGAGCACGCTCCTTGCGCCCTCGTGCGTCATGTCCGAGAACAAGCTGACGATTCCCATCAGCGTGATGAACGCCATCGCCCCCGACACCATTTTCTTATTCTTCTCGCTCATCTAAAGCGCCTTCTTTCCGTTTTTCTAACAACGAAAAAGTATACTCCCCCGCGCCCCCATCGTCAACCCTTCCCTCCAATTTTTCCCGTCCTCTCACTCGAAATTCGTACAATGACATGTTTTTTTGATGGCGGTTGCGGAATTCGGGATTTTGTGGTATATATAAAGGTGTAAAAGATGTTCATTTGCATGGGCTGATTCTGCGCGGATACGATTGCGCGGGATACGCCGATGGAAATAAATTGCTAGAGAAAGCGAGGATTTATTATGGAAAAAGTTTATGAATTTTTGAAGAATGCTGGCGTTTACTATATCGCAACTGCTTGCGGCGACCAGCCACATGTTAGACCTTTCGGAACAGTAAATGTTTTCGATGGTAAACTCTACGTTCAGACTGGCAAGTCCAAGGACGTAGCAAAGCAGATTGACGCAAACGGAAAGGTTGAGGTTTCCGCAATGGTTGGACAGGACAAGTGGATCAGACTTACTGGCACACTTGTAGAGGACAATCGCAGAGAAGCAAGAGTTGCTATGCTCGACGCTTATCCACATCTGAAGGCAAGCTATGACCCAGATGACGGCAACACAGTTGTTTACTACTTCAAGGATGCAACAGCTACATTCTGCTCATTCACAGCAGCACCAGAAACTGTAACATTCTAAAGACACTCTCGATTAATTTGGCAAAAAAGGTTCGCATTGCGCGAACCTTTTTTTATCATTATTTGTTGTAATCCTATTTCTGGATGTTGCAGATGTAGCTGAGCTGGACTTTGCCGTTCAGGGCGGC
>CAVGSW010000098.1:0-5174 GCA_963631945.1 Flexilinea sp.
AGCGCTCAGCCACCCCTGAATTATCTATTAAATTTTATTTGATTTGACGAAGCGTGTTCGCGTATTATCTTCTAGTCTGCAGCATACCGTAGTCGCTGTCGTTTCTCTTGTATACTACGTTGACCTCGTCTGTCTCCTCGTCAAGGAATACGAAGAAGTTGTGCTGAAGCAGTTCCATCTGAAGGATTGCTTCCTCCGTCGTCATCGGTACGAGCGTGAATTTCTTTGTCTTAACCAGTTCGCCAACTTCTTGCGGTTCTGTCTCCGGCAACATCTCGAATCTTACGGATTCTTTTGACTTGTTTCTCTTCATCAGCTTGCCCTTGTACTTGGTCAGCTGCTTAAGGAGCTTGTCTGCAACGATATCGATACAATCGAAGACATCCTGCGAAACTTCTTCTGCCCTGAAGATTGTCCCCTTGGTTACGATGGTTGCTTCCATCTTTACCTTGGATTTCTCTGGGTGAATAATCACCTTGGCCTGAATGTCGTCAGCAAAGTACTTTCCCAGCTTTTCAAACTTCTTGTCGATTGCGTCCTGAATTTTTTCGCTGATTGTGATGTTCTTTCCTGTTACGATAATCTTCATGTGATGACCTCCTCTCGTTTGCGCTTATCGCCTACGGGAGTTGCACTCCCAAGGCTTCGTGCAAACTCTTGTTATCTTTTGATATGATTATACCACAGCCGCCCAGTTATTAATCCAGGTTATTAAGCTGTGGTTCAATGATTTCTACATTGCGGCAACGCCGAACATAGTATCTTCTTGAAATCATTATACCACATATAGTGGTGTTTGAATAGTCCTAAATCGAAATTTCTGTGATTTTTTTGACACTTTTTCGCTTTAAATAGTCGCCTGCCTGACCTGGTCTTTGCCCCCACACTTGCCTTTACCCGATTTTCGGAGGACTTACTTCTAAAGTACGCCATGCTCACCGCGCGATCTCTTGCGTCACGGCTTACGTGGATCCCTTTGCCCGTACCTGGCTTGGATTTTCAACCACAGACACAGGCGACCTAATTAATTTTACCGCGAGCAGATACGATGCGCAAGATATACTTTAAATTTTTTTTTGCATTTTTTGAAAAGGTTGTGGTAATATGATGTCAAGAGGAGCCGCTGAAAACGGCTAACCTAAGTGTTCTTTAAAAATAATCGCATTAGATTGCAAGTCCAGCGATTATTTTTTTATAAGAAATTTTCCTCTTGATTTTGTGATTTGTCACGACCGGCGGCTGCGACGAGCATGTGGATTTCGGCTGCACCCGCATCCCGAAGGATTCTCGCACAGTGGCTTGCGGTCGCTCCCGTCGTGTAAATATCGTCAATCAAAAGAATCTTCATGCCTTCGAGCGGTCGGTTTTCAATATCCAATTTCCCCATTTCACTCTTTGGATATTGAAAACCTTCATTATTATTTAAAAGGTCGGAAAAATCTTTTCCTTGATTTTCTAGGTTCTTGTAATTCTTGCTAATTTTCTTTTCGTCTTCTGACGGATTTTTCCTTATTTGTTTTGCGAAAATCGCCTGCGTCCTTGCGGCGACCTTTGCGTTCAAGCAAAATGCGTCCTCAAGATTCGCATAACGTTCGTGCGGTGAAAGTGCTCTCTGCGGTGTGGTCGCCTTCTGACGTATCAAAAGGTCGGAAACGTGCCGCATGCCCGTTTCCTTGCAAAAATAATGTGCGATTTTCTCTGCCTGGTTAAAGCCCCTGGCTTTAACCTTCTGCTCGTTAATCGGTACGCCTGTGACAAAGTCACAGGCGATTATATCGGCCGCCGCCGGGTCCTTCGCCGCCCGGTCAGCCAGCATGCGGCCAAGGACCCTGGCCACATAACTGTGGCCGTTGTATTTGAGCTCAAATACAACGCGGCGGCCGTACAGTCCGTACCCGTAACACGCACGCACCGAATCCAGCGGGATCTCCCACCCCATCTGTCTCGACTGTTCGGCGACATCCAACTCCACTAGTCCCCAATCGATATGCCTGATGCAATGGTCGCACAGGAGATACTCGCGCCTCGAATCAATGAAATTTCCGCACGCAATGCAATACGTCGCCGGTGGGTACACAAAGTCCGCCAGTGCCTCCGCCTTTTCATTCAACCATCTAAAATCCATAATCTCCACACCTATTTATGCCCTTGTATTACACATCTTTCCAGTTCGTCTGCTACCTCTCCGCCATCTTGTTCTCGCCTCCCCTAAAGGGGAGGTGCCGAGCGACAGCGAGGCGGAGGGGTCTTCGAATTTTCCGCTCTGCCTACTCCATCCCCCTATACAACCCTACGAGGCGCTCTGACAATCCCGAGTTACGGCTACCAGACGCATTATTGTCGACCATTGCGTTCAGGTACGACGGGGTGCCGATTATGTACACCTCGTTCTTTGCGCGGGTTATCGCTGTATATATCAAGCTTCGGGTCGCAAGCATCGGCGGAAACCACGTCATCGGTATTATGACTGTCCCGAACTCGCTTCCTTGGCTCTTGTGCACGGTGATTGCATAGGCGAGTTCTATTTCCTCAAGCTGCATGTACTGGTATTCCACCCAGCGGCACCCGTCGTACACGACAGTCACCGTCCTATGCTCCGTATCAATCGCCGCGACCGTTCCAATCTCACCATTGAACACGCCCTTGCCGTCAGGCTTCCCGTCCGGCGACTTAAACAGCGGAGCCGCCTTCCGCCAGTCCCCCGACTCCTCCATCACCCTATACTCAAGCCTGTAGTCGTTCTTTATCTGCATCACGCGGTCGCCGACACGGAAAACCACGCTCCCAAATTTCAGTTCATCCCGCCCCGATTCCGCTGGATTGAAAGCCTCCTGCATTGCCTTGTTTAGCTCGTGCGTGCCCACAATTCCCTTCTTGGTTGGGCTGATTACCTGCATATTCTCTAGGTCATACTGCCTGGCGATTTCAACTAGGCTGCTGACGATATCCTTTTGCTTGTACTTGCTCGTGAGCTTGAAATCGCCCTCGAACTTCGGATACTCCCCGCGATTGATTCTGTGTGCATTGAGCACAATCGCGCTCGCCTCGCTCTGCCTGTATATCTGCGTGAGCCTTGCCGTAAAGAAATATTCGCTATTGATAAGGTCAGCGAGCACGTTACCTGCTCCAACAGACGGAAGCTGGTCGCTATCACCAACCAGAATCAATCGCACGCCAGGCCTCAGCGCATCACACAGAGCCTCCATCAAGAGCAAATCCAGCATCGAAGCCTCGTCGATAATTACAATATCCTGCTCAAGCGGCTTCTCCGAGTTCCTACCAAACGCCATGTAATGACTCATCTCGTCGTAATAATACTCGAGCAGCCTGTGCACCGTACATGCGAAGTGCTTTGTCGTTTCCATTATCCTCTTGGCTGCTCTGCCAGTCGGCGCTGCCAGTGCCACCTTGAGCTTGCTCGCCTCCGCAATCGCAATCAGACCATTTATAATAGTAGTCTTTCCTGTACCTGGTCCGCCCGTTATAATCGAAACACCGGCGAGCATTGCGTTCCTAACGGCCTCGGCTTGCTCAGGCGAAAAAGCAACACCTGCCTCGGCCTCAGCCTTTGCAATGAGTGCATCCATGTCACCACCGACTGGCGCCAGGCCGCCGTCGGGGTTTTCCAGTGCAGCCAGTGCCGATGCAATACCGCACTCCGCTTTGTAATATCCATAAAAATACACAACACGGCGTCCGTCCACATCGGCGAGCTGAAGCCTACCGTCGAAGACCATGTCCTCTATCACATCTTCGACCAGCTCGCCGCCAGCCCCAAGTGTTTCCGCAGCCGTATGCACGAGCTCATCGTAATCTGCAAACACATGCCCCTCGCCAGTATAAAACCGCATCCGAAGCAGTATCCCTGCCTCGATTCTATTCCTATCCTCATCGGAAACGCCCAGAATATGTGCAATTTCGTCAACGCGAGCGAATCCCATGCGCGGAAATTCCTCGAGTAGCCAGTACGGATTGTCCTCGATGAGAGCCTGACAAGCATCGCCCACCAAGTTGAAAATCTTGATGATATAGTAATTCGTCAGCCCAAGAGTGCGCAAAAACCAGGTCACCTCCGGGGTAACCTGGCTTATCTTCGTTATTTCACCATCTTTTCCAGTTTCTGGAAGCGCCTCTAAATCCGCCACAGACTGTCCAGCGGTTCCTCTTTCCTCGCTTCCATCTGCTTCCTTATCTGAATTTCCATCTTCTGGAAGCGCCTCTAAATCCGCCTCCGAGTTTCCAGCGGCACCTTTTTCTTCTACTTCCTTATCTGAATTTCCATCTTCTGGAAGCGTCTCGAAAATCCCACTCTCAGCGGCTTCCTTTTCCTTATTTCCAGTATCTGGAAGTCCGTCAAGCTGTCCATCGCCAGCCGCTTCCATTTTCGTATTTACCGTTTCTTCTTTTACCTCAACCACTTGACTCCTCTGCCCATCGCGGCAATCTTGTTCCATTTATACCTCTTCGCTACCCTCAGCAGCTCCTCCCTCGTGTTCTGCTTCGGCTTGATATGTGTCGACTCCGTCAGCATCCTGAGCATCTTGTCCGCATTCTCCTTCGTGCAAATGCCCTCTTCAATCAAGTCGTTCGCGTCAATCGCAAGATCCTCCACGAAAATAACCTCGTTGTTCTGCTGAATTTCCTTGAGCAGATACATCTTCGCCTCGATCTTGAGCTGCGAGTCAAACCCGAGCGCAATTCTCTGCGCCTTCTCCAAATTGAGCAGATACTCGTACCTCTCCATGCCTCTCTTGTAGATGAACTTCTTGAGAGCCTCCGTCCTCGTCGTAAAGTAAAGCTTCGGCATATCGTGCACTGCGTCAACCAAATGCTGATGCGTCTTTGGGTCAAAGTCAAGCTTGCTAATCGACGGCATCGAACGTTTCTTATCAATCAAAGAATAAAACAAGCCAAGTCTTCTCTCAGGCACCCTGTGTGTCTTGTCAATACCATCGCAAAGTGAGAGCAAATCGCTCTTTTCTCTGCGCGTAAGTCTAGCAAACTGGTCCTCGCCGAGGATAACTCTGATCAGACCCGTGTCCATGAGCATGTTAAGCCCTCTGCCCGCATCGCCCGAAGCCATAATGTCCGTAAAGTCGTCACGAATCCTGCCAACACTCGCCTTCTCGAGCAGCTTATAATTGTTGCAAATCGCCTCATAAACGCTCTTGTGA
>CAVGSW010000099.1:0-4933 GCA_963631945.1 Flexilinea sp.
TCGCGGAGCGCCTCGACCGTGATGCTAACAGATGTCGCAGTGAGCACAACACCGATGAACACTGCCTTCAGGATGCTCGTATAATCATGCAGGCCCGCCTCAAAGTAGAAGTAATAAGCAGCTGTACCGCCAATAAGCGGCACGATTACACCGATTGCAGCGATTACGAAGCACGCAACGCTGTTTTTCTTCAGCTGCTCCATATCCGTGTCTAGTCCAGCCGTGAACATGAGGAGCACAACGCCGATTTCCGCGGTCTTCGCCACGAAGTCCGTCTGCTCGACGAGTCCCAGGCACGACGGCCCGATAACGATACCTGCAAGCAACGCGCCGACAACCTGCGGCATGTTGACTTTGTTCGTCATGTCACCGAGGATTTTGGTCGTTAGCATGATAATAGCAATACTTAAGAAGAAAACATAACTTTCCATTCATCTCTCCTTGTCTTAAATAAAATAGTAATAGTAAGTATAAGTAGTAAAAATGTAATAAGTAAAAGTAGTAAGTAGATGTCGTCTGACAAAGAAAGATTATAACAAAAAAGCACCTTAGTTTCAAGGTGAAACCCCAGCGCAAAGTGCCCTAAAACGTTGAAATTTCAAAACTTTAGCGCTCCATTAACGCCTATTGGCTGTCTCATTAGTCCTCTATCACGCTGACGTTAAGATTTTGCTAAAATTACAGTAAATACAAAACCGAATTCCCTCTGAACTCTCAAATAAGTTCGTCAGAAATTCGGTCTCAAATTCTTTATTATATACTTCAGATTCTAGAGAACCTTCTCGAGGAAGCTCTTCGTTCTCTCCTCCTTAGGGTTATCAAAGAGCTCAGCTGGAGTTCCTTCCTCCAAAATCGCTCCGCCGTCCATGAAGATCACGCGGTCAGCTACCTCGCGAGCGAATCCCATCTCGTGAGTTACAACGCACATCGTCATGCCCTCAGCTGCAAGTTCACGCATAACGTCGAGAACTTCTCCAACCATCTCAGGGTCGAGTGCAGATGTCGGCTCGTCGAACAGCATAACCTCTGGTTGCATAGCGAGCGCACGCACGATAGCGATTCTCTGCTTCTGTCCGCCGGAGAGCATGTTCGGGAACTCGTCCCTCTTGTCCTCAAGTCCTACTCTCTGGAGGAGCTTCATCGCCTGCTCCTCAGCCTCTTGCTCAGTCATGAGTTTGAGCGTCACAGGCGCCATCGTGATGTTCTGGATAACTGTCTTGTGCGGGAACAGGTTGAAATGCTGGAAAACCATGCCCATCTTCTGTCTGTGCTTGTTTATGTCAACTTCCTTGGACGCGAGGTTCACGCCATCGAAGTAGATTTCGCCACTTGTAGGCTCCTCGAGCATATTCAAACTTCTGAGAAGCGTTGATTTGCCTGAGCCAGAAGGTCCGATGATTGCAACAACCTCGCCCTTCTTTACATCGAGATTGCAGCCGCTTAGTGCGACAACCTCGCCTTTGTTATATTCCTTAACTAAATTTTTTACGGAAATAATGACGTTAGCGTTTGTCTCCACGACGCATCCTCCTTTCGATGTGCTCGATGACCTTTGATGTTGGGTAATTGATTATGAAGTAAATTATCGCGGCAAGCATGAACGGACCTACGGAAATGTATGTAGAGCCGCCTACCATCTGAGCTGTCCACATGATTTCCGCCATGCCGATGAACATACAAATCGAGCTTTCCTTAACCATTGTGACGACTTCGTTTGCCAGTGCTGGGAGTACGTTCTTGATTGCTTGCGGGAGTACAACGAGCCTCATGCTCTGGGCCTGCGAAAGTCCGAGCGAGCGCGCCGCCTCCGTCTGCCCGCTGTCTACCGCAAGGATTCCTGCACGGAAGATTTCTGCGACGTAAGCGGAGCTGTTCAGTGCCAGTGTCACAATGCCTGGAATAAATCTCGTGGAATCGATGAACCCGAAAAGCGTCATCTTTGGCACAACTATATAATTGAATACGCCGAAATAGATGATCGTGAGCTGAACGAGCATAGGCGTCGAACGGAATATCGCGATGTACGCTCCAGAAAGCCACTTAATCGGTTTTATTTTGCTTAGTCTCATCGTTGCAAGCAGCAGCGCTGGTATTATAGCCAAAAGTACGGATATTACAGAAAGAATGAGCGTGTACTCAACGCCTTGAACTACTGCAGAACCGTATTTGGGCAAGAATTTGAAGTTAAAGAAAGCGGACGCAGGCATATCTGCGAACAGGCTTTGCCACCAATCCCAAAACATAGATTTATTTCCTTTCAAGTTTACTTTATTTATTCAAAAATATACGCCTGAATCCGATATAATCGAGAGTTTCAGGCTATAATTCGAATTATCTCACTTAGTACAATAACCGCATCACCATAACAGTCATGCGGTTATTTTATCATAGATTAAGGCTCGTGTAAATTGTTTTCTACTATAATTAGGTATTACTCTTCAGCTGTAACTTCCTCTAAGATGTCAGCCTTTTCTTCTGCGCTTGCCTTGAACTCGTCAATCTTTCCTTCTTCAGTGAGCTTAGCGATTGCTTCGTTGATCTTAGGAAGGAGTCCCTTAGGGTCGCCCTTTGCTACCGCTACGCAAACCTCTGCGGATTCGCCAAGTTCGTCAAAGCTGAGTGCTACGAGGTCGTCATTGCTTGCCTGATACTGCTGAGCTACAGAACCATCTACGAGGATTGCATCAACCTTGTCGTAGGAAACTTCCTTTACGAGGTCGAGTACGCTCTGAAGTGCAACTGCGTCTACATCAGGAATCTCGCTGATGATGTCATACTTTGTTGTAGCTGTCTGTGCGCCGATTGTCTTGCCTTCAAAGTCTGAGTAGGACTGATACTGGTCAGCGTTCTCTTTCTTTACGAGGAACTGTGGTGCAAGCTCCGTCAAATATGGATCAGAGAAGTCAGCTGCTTCTTTTCTCTCATCAGTTGCTTCGATGTCAGCAAGTACGATGTCGAACTGACCCTTGTTAAGTGCTGTGAGCAGGTTGTCGAAAGACATGTTCTCAGTCTCAAGCTCAACTCCCATATAATCTGCGATGTACTGTGCAACGTCAACGTCGATGCCGCCGTAAACCATGTCGCCGTTGTCATCTGGATACATGAATTCGAATGGAGCGTAGTCTGCAGAAGTACCGAATACCAATGTTGTCATTTCTTCTGTGTCAGCTGATGTGTCGTCTGTTGATGTTGAATCTCCGCATGCCGTGAATGTGCAAAGTGCGAGGATCATGATGAGTGATACTGCCAAAATTTTCTTAAGTGTTTTTGAAGCTTTCATTTTTCTTTTTCCTTTCGTGATTTAATCTTCATTTTTTTATATTTGATTTGTTATTTATGGGTTATTTCTAACAACGTGGTTAACTATACACCATCTTGAATAAAAATGCAACCCCTTTTTTGAAATTTTTTATTTTTTCTTTGCCTGAGCCGACTTGTTCATGCGAACGCCGTCCTTGTCAGCAACCGTATAGCCCATGAATGCCATGATTGCAACGGTTATAGGCATCAGGATGTTGAAGAGCGCATATGGCAGGTAGTCAACAGTAGCTACGTTGAGCGTTGCCAGGATGAATACGCCGCATGTGTTCCATGGAATGAGGGCCGATGTTACAGTGCCGGCGCTCTCGAGTGCGTTGGAAAGCGTCTTCGGGTGCAGACCCATTTCCTTATATGTCTCAGCGTACATTCTGCCAGGGATAACGATTGAAATGTATTGTTCTGGCATAGTTGCGTTGCTCAGAAGGCAAGTGAGCTCTGTCGTGAGAACCAGCGTGCCTGGAGTCTTCGCAATGTTGACGATTTTCTTAACGAGAACTTCGAGCATGCCTGTTTCCTCCATGATTCCGCCGAACATCATAGCGATCATTGTGAGCGCGATTGAGCTCATCATGTTAACGATACCACCGGATGAAAGCAGCGAGTCGAGCGCTTCAACGCCTGTTTCGCTAACGTTTCCGTTCATGCCTGCATCGAGTAGAACGCCGAATGAGGATGCGTCTCCTTGGAAAATCATGCCCATGATTCCGCCAGCGATGATGCCGAGCGTGATGCCAGGGATTGCAGCTACCTTCATTGCAACTGCAACGATTACAACTAGCGGCGGGATGAGAAGAAGCGGACTGATGTTGAAGTTAGCTGCGAGGCCTTCGCTCATCTCAGTAACCGCGGACATGTCTGCTGTGCCGCCATTGTTTGCATAGCTGATTCCCATAACTGCGAATGCGATGAGCGTGATGCCGTAAGCGATTGTAGTTGGGAGCATCATGAATTTAACGTGTGTGAATACATCCGTGCCCGCCATTGCAGGTGCGAGGTTCGTCGTGTCAGAAAGCGGCGACATCTTGTCACCAAAGTATGCGCCAGAGATGATTGCTCCAGCTGCCATAGGTGCTGGAATTCCAAGGCCGATAGCGATTCCGATGAGTGCGAGGCCCATAGTTCCCATCGTGCCCCAGGATGTACCTGTTGCCAGCGAAGTGATCGAGCAAATCAGCACTGCAGCTACCAGGAATACCGACGGTGAAAGCAGCTTCAGTCCGTAGTAAATCATCGAAGGTACTACGCCAGCTACGATCCAAACGCCAATCAGGATGCCGACGATCAGCAAAATTACGATTGATTGCAGGGCATTGAAGATTCCGTGCATCATTGCCTGCTCAATTTTGTCCCAGCTGTTGCCGAGGTACAGCGCCATGCAAGCCGCTGCGATTACGCCGATGAACATCGGCACGTGTACGTCAACTCCGTACTTGATGATGGCAATTGCCATGATTCCAATGAGAATGGCGAAGACTATCAAAGTGTGACAAATCTTTGGTGTCTTCGCAACCTTCTCTGAGTTTGCGAGTTTTTCTTTCGGTTCCATTTTTATTTCTCCCTTGTATTGAATTTTTTGTTTCCTTTCAAAAATTATTGCATGCGGTTTTTGAAT
>CAVGSW010000100.1:0-4907 GCA_963631945.1 Flexilinea sp.
AATTCGTGGTTGCGGGGAGAGGACTTGAACCTCCGACCTCCGGGTTATGAGCCCGACGAGCTACCAACTGCTCTACCCCGCGATATCAAGTTGTTTGTATGCCCCGCTTGCGCTCTGAGCTCCCGAGCATACCTAAGAAAAAGGTGGTGCCGGAAACCGGGGTCGAACCGGTACGATCGGTAAGGATCGCAGGATTTTAAGTCCTGTGCGTCTGCCAATTCCGCCATTCCGGCGCGCTTTTGTGTCACACCCTCACGGGTTCTCGCCCTTGGGCTTCTTTAAAAAAATGGCTCCGAGGGAGGGGCTCGAACCCTCGACCTTGCGGTTAACAGCCGCCTGCTCCACCATTGAGCTACCTCGGAACGCTTCTGTCAGCAGTTCATCGCCGACAACATTGATAATTATACTCTATGCTGTCGGCGTTGTCAAGCTTTTTTTCGCCTTTTTTCAGACTTGTTTTTATTTTTATTTTCCTAGCCGAAAATCGCGTGGTATTCCGGCGTTATGTTCTGCTTCTTCAGCTTGAGGGCTGCGAGGTAAGCTGCGGCTGTATCCATGCATGTGAGCACTGGAAGGCCTTTTTCGATTGCCTGCCTACGAAGCGGGAACATGTCCGTGGAAATCTTGTTCGTAACCTGCGGAACGTTGATGATTACCTGGATTTCCTCGCCGATCATGTCGCTCACATCACTGAATGGAACCGCCTTGCACGGAACGCCGTTTTCTGCGAGGAAGTGGCTCGTTCCTGCGGATGCGTATATATCAAAGCCCTCTTCAGCGTATTCCTTCATGGTCTTGGCTGCGAGCTCTGTCTTATCGTGGTCACGGAGCGAAATGTAGATTCCGCCTTTCTCGAATATTCTCATACCTGATGCGATGAGGCCCTTGTACAGAGCCATGTCGAGGTTCGTGTCAAGGCCGAGAACTTCGCCAGTCGAACGCATCTCAGGTCCGAGCGCAACGTCTACGTCAGTGAGCTTAGCGTTCGAGAATACTGGAACCTTGACTGCGTAGTAGCCAGACTTCTTGTAAAGGCCAACGCCCCATGCGAGGTCTTTCAGCTTGGCTCCGAGCATTACTGCCGTCGCAATCTTAACCATAGGAACGCCTGTAACCTTGCTGAGGATTGGCACTGTTCTTGAAGCACGAGGGTTAACCTCGATTACGTAGATTTCCTTGCCGTCATATACGTATTGAACGTTCATGAGGCCGCAAACCTTGAGCGCTTCTGCGATCTTTCTCGTGTATTCAACTGCCTTGTCGACAATTTCGTTTGGCAGCGAGTATGCCGGATAAACCGAAATGCTGTCGCCCGAGTGCACGCCTGTACGCTCGATGTGCTGCATTACGCCTGGTACGAGCAGGTCTCCGCCGTCGCCGATTGCATCGATTTCGAACTCAACGCCCTCGACGTATTTGTCGATGAGAACAGGATGCTCTTCGGAGAGCGAAACTGCCTCCTTCAGGTATTTATAAAGCTCTTCGTCGTTGTATACGACCTGCATTGCTCTGCCGCCGATTACGAACGATGGACGAACGATGAGCGGATAGCCGAGCTGATTTACGATTGCAGCTGCCTGATCTGAGTGCGTGATTGCACCGCCCTGCGGCGTTGGAATTTCAAGCTGTTGCAAGAGGTCAGAGAATTTCTCGCGGTCTTCAGCAAGGTCGATTGAGCGATTGCTCGTTCCGAGGATGCGGATGCCACGCTCCGAAAGTCCCTCTGCAAGGTTCAGCGCCGTCTGGCCGCCGAGCTGCAGGATAACACCGTAAGGTCTTTCTTTCTTGATTACGTTCATAACGTCATCGATGTGGAGCGCCTCGAAGTACAGCTTGTCCGCTGTGTCGAAGTCCGTGCTGACCGTCTCAGGGTTGTTGTTGATGATAATCGACTCGTAGCCGAGCTCCTTCAGTGCCCAAACGCCCTGAACGCAGCAATAGTCGAACTCTATGCCCTGTCCGATTCTGATTGGACCGGAGCCTACGACCAGAACCTTCGGTCTATCAGTCGGCACGGATTCGTCTTCCGTATCGAAGCAGGAATAATAGTAAGGTGTCGCCGCTTCGAACTCGCCGGCGCAAGTGTCTACCATTTTATATACTGGGAAAATTCTGTTGTATTCACGCAGGTCGCGAAGAGCGTTGCCCTTCATGCCCGTGAAGCTGAGGATTTCTGAGTCAGTAAAGCCCATTTTCTCGGCTTTCACGATGAGCTCCGGCGTTACTTCTGTCGATGCGAGCATCTTTTCCATGTTTACGATGCTTGCGATCTTGGAAATGAACCATGGGTCGATCTTCGTGCTTTCGTGGATTTCGTCCTCGGTCATAATGCCGCGGCGGAGAAGTTCTGCGATAACGAAGATTCTCTCGTCGTCACATGCTGCGAGCTTCTCAACGAGTCCCTCGTCGCTAAGTCCCGTAACATACGGAACGCGCAGGCCGTCGCACTTAACTTCAAGCGATGTAACCGCCTTCAGCAGCGCACTCTCAAAGCTTCTGCAAATCGACATAACCTCGCCCGTCGCCTTCATCTGCGTGCCGAGCTTTCTGGATGCAGTTCTGAATTTATCAAATGGCCACTTCGGGAACTTTACAACGCAGTAGTCCATCGTCGGCTCGAACAGAGCGCTCGATTCCTCCGTGATGTAGTTCTTCAGTTCCTCAAGGCTGTAGCCGAGCGCGATCTTAGCCGCAATCTTGGCGATTGGATAGCCTGCCGCCTTGGATGCGAGGGCCGACGAACGGCTTACACGAGGGTTAACTTCTATAACAATGTAATTATCCGTCTCTGGGTCGAGCGCAAACTGAACGTTGCAGCCGCCCTCAATCTTCAGCGCACGGATTATCTTCAGCGAAGAGTTTCTGAGCATCTGATATTCGTGGTCTGCAAGCGTCTGAGTCGGCGCAACTACGATACTGTCGCCCGTGTGAACGCCAACTGGGTCGAGGTTTTCCATGGAGCAGATGATGATGCAATTATCCTTCGCGTCTCTGATTACCTCGTACTCGATTTCCTTCCAGCCCGCAACGGATTTTTCTATCAAAACCTGTCCTATCGCACTCTTCTCAATGCCGAGCGTTACTAATTTCTTCAGTTCGTCGTCGTTCTTCGCGATGCCGCCGCCCGTGCCGCCGAGCGTGAATGCTGGACGGATGATTACCGGATAGCCGATTTCTTCGGCGATTTTCTGGGCCTCAGCGAGCGATGTTGCAATCTCTGATGCTGGGATAGGTTCATTTATCTCCTGCATGAGTTCCTTGAATTTCTCACGGTCTTCGGCCTTTTCAATTGCTTCCTTGTTTATTCCGAGGAGCTTAACTCCGAGCTCATCGAGCACGCCCTTCTCCTCAAGTTCCATTGCGAGGTTCAGACCCGTCTGTCCGCCGAAACCTGCGAGCATTCCGTCAGGTCTTTCCTTTCTGAGGATTGCCTCGACCGCCTCGAACGTCAGCGGCTCTATGTAAACTTTGTCTGCGATGCCTTCGTCCGTCATGATCGTCGCCGGGTTGCTGTTGACGAGCACCGTCTCGATGCCCTCCTCGCGGATCGCCTTGCAGCACTGCGTGCCCGCGTAGTCGAACTCCGCCGCCTGGCCGATTATGATTGGACCTGAGCCTATTATCAAAACTTTTTTTATCTGATTCTTTGCCATTTCTTGCTTTTACTCCTACATTATATATATGCGAAACTATGTGTTACTCGTCCATTAACTGGGTGAACTTCTCGAACAAATACTTGCTATCGCAAGGTCCTGGGCTTGCTTCTGGGTGATACTGTACCGAGAAAATCGGTCTCTCGCGGTGCTTCATGCCTTCGACCGTCTTGTCGTTCAGGTTGACCTCTGTCACATCCATGTTCTTGAGGATCATGCTCTCAGCCTTGACCGCGTAGCCGTGGTTCTGCGATGTGATGTAGCTGCGGTCTGTTTCCTTATTATATACGCCGTGGTTTCCGCCGCGGTGGCCGTATTTCAGCTTGTATGTCTCGCCGCCCGCTGCGAGTGCGAGGATCTGGTGACCCATGCAGATGCCGAACATCGGAAGCGGCTTGCCATCTGGCTTGTTCGCTTGCATGAGCTTCTTGACTTCTGCGATTGCCTCCGTCGCTTCCTCTGGGTCTCCAGGGCCGTTCGAAAGGAAAACGCCGTCTGGATTGCTTGCCAGAACTTCCTCAGCCGTGAAGCCATATGGGAAGATCTTGATTCCGCAGCCGTAGGATTCTAAGTCGTCTAAGATGGACTGCTTGATGCCGAAGTCGAGGATTGCTACCTTGTACTTGGCGGCTGCGGCTGGCGATGAGCCAGCTGCGGCGGCTGCTCCAACGCAACCTGAGGCAGCCGCCGCTCCGGCCGCCGCCCCCGAGCACACTCCAGCGGCGGCCGCGCAGCCGCCCGCTAAGCCGCCCTTGATGCCGAAGTCTGAGTACTTCGCGGCCGCCCAAGAAGCTTCCTTCATGTAGTCACCGCGCAGCTCAGCTTCGTCGCAGAGCTTCTTCAGTTCCATTACGCTTTTATTTTCTGTGGAAATAACGCACTTGACAGTTCCCTGTTTTCTGATTCTCTTCGTAATCTGTCTCGTATCGAGCCCCGAAACGCCCGGGATTCCCATCTCAACGAGCCATTCGGATAAAGTTTTCTTACATCTATAATTAGATGGCTCATCGCACGGCTCTTTGACCACGAGCCCGAATGCGTAGATTTTGTCCGATTGGTTGTCCTCATCGTTAATGCCGTAATTGCCGATGAGCGGATATGTCATCGTAATTATCTGCCCCGAATAAGATGGGTCGGTGAGAATTTTCTGATAGCCTGTCATGGAAGTGTTGAAAACAAGCTCCCCGACGCACGTTGCCGCCGCGCCGAAGCCCTCGCCCTCGTACAGGCTTCCATCTTCTAGATATAACTGTC
>CAVGSW010000101.1:0-4859 GCA_963631945.1 Flexilinea sp.
TTCAGGCCCTATAGCTTTGCGTCACTGCCTTTTGGCAGCTTTGCCCTATTCGATTTTCTTGACTTCAGCATACCCCCCCCAGTCCGATTTGTCAAGCGGAAAATCGCAGAAAATAGCGGTTTCGGCAATCTTAACAGTTTCTTAACAAGCTTTATTGCTTTACAAGTGGCTTACACATGTTGGAAATTCTGGGGTTTAGGCGTTGCTAAGCCGCGAGGGGAGTGAACGGTGAGTGATTGACCCGAGCGGCCCCAGGATGCTCGTGCCAAGGCGGATGTTAGCTGCTCTCGGTGGGTGCTTTCCCGCAAGAGCGCGAAGAACTTCCCACGAATGGTGAAGCTGAACAGCTATCATCCGCACATCAGTCAGAATATTCATCAATCGCGGTTTTTTCGGTTTCTTTGATGGCGTCGCCGTAGCCTACCAGAGCTGCGAATGGGGAGAACTGGGCGGCGCGGTCGTGCATGGACATGCGCGGGTGCTTGCGCGATGTCGGGTGCGGCAGGTCGATTATGTCGTCGTACCTGGTTTTTTTGTTTTCGTTCAATTTCTGTCCCTCCTCAGGCCTTATGCCCGCCGATTTGCTCGTTGCGTTCCTTGGCGGTGGCGCCTTCCTCTAAGTTGAATCCGCGCAAAATCGCGTTCTTTCCGAATTTTTTCTTGATATCTAACATCGTGTGCTGCATGAGCTTTTCGCGCTCGAGCTCAGCCTGTTCGTCGGCCTTTTCTCTGTCCTTCGCTTCGTAATCCGTGAACAAGTCCATCTGCTCGTACTCTGGGCCTTTGCTCGCCTCCGCAGCCTGCTCGCTCACAATGTGATTCGCGGTGATATTTATCCTGCGCGTGAGAAGATTTTTGTCGACTATCCTGTCATAGAGCTGCGTGACTGCCTCTAAGATTCTGCTCGTCGAGGACATGTGCGAGCCGAGGTTCGCCGTGCCGTGCGCGTGCTTCGGGATCTGGCGGCCGTATCTATCGATTGTGATTTCGCCTTTGTACTTCTTGCGGCGCTCGGGGTTCGTGAGATTTTCTATGTCATAGCCTACCGTCAGCGTGATTTGGTCGGTGACGAGGCCTTTGTCCACAAGGTCGAGCGTCAGAAGGTCCGCCATTTCGCAGACTATGAGGCGCGTCTTCGCCCAGTCATATGGCTCGCTGAGCACTTGGCCTGTGCTGAGGCTGTTCGTCTCGGGACGATACGCCTTGATCTCCTTCATCGTACAAGGCTCCCAGCCCCATGCGTGGTCGATGAGCAGCTCCGCGTTGATGCCGAACAGCTTGTACAGCAGTTCTTCGTTATACATCTCGCCCGGCCGCCCGATGGAACACCTCGCAACGTCGCCCATCGTGTACATGCCATGCTCCGCTAGCTTCTTCGCATAGCCGCGGCCGACCCTCCAGAAATCCGTAATCGGCTTGTGCTCCCACAGCTGACGGCGATAGCTCATCTCGTCGAGCTCGGCGATTCGCACACCGTCCGCATCCGCTTCTGTGTGCTTCGCCACGATATCCATAGCGATTTTGCAAAGATAAAGATTCGTGCCGATGCCCGCTGTCGCAGTGATTCCAGTCTCTGCGAGAACATCCTTTATCATCCGCATCGCAAGCTCATGTGCCGTCATGTTGTAAATCTTCAGGTAGCTCGTCGCATCGATGAAAACCTCGTCGACAGAGTAAGCAAAAATATCATCCGCCGACACGTATTTCAGATAAATGTTATAGATTTTCGTGCTGTATTCCATGTAGCGAGCCATCCGCGGTGGCGCGACGATATAGTCCACCGCCAGCGAAGGATCCGCATTCAGCTGGTTGATATCGTCTGAGCTCGCAGTCAGCATTCGCCTCGGAGCCTTCGCCCTCCGCAGATTGTTAACCTCCGTGACTTTCTGGACAACCTCAAAAAGCCTTGCCCTCCCAGGGATTCCAAGGCTCTTCAGCGACGGGGTCACCGCCAGACATATTGTTTTCTCTGTTCTGCTTTTGTCCGCCACAACGAGGTTCGTCGTCAGCGGGTCGCGCCCCCTGTCCTTGCACTCCACCGAGGCATAGAACGACTTGAGGTCGATTGCGATGTAGTATCTGTTCATATCTCTACTTTAACATAAAACACATGTTCTGCCTAGTTTTTTTCAAAATTTTTTCTGGTTTCCTGGTGTTTGCGTAAAAAATATTGACTTTTTCGGGAAAATGAATATAATAGACTTATGATATACTAACTCGTGAGTTTGATATTTGCATGATATGGAGGATGCTATGTTTTATTGTCGAGAAGAAGAATTGCAAACGATGAATCAGCGATACGAAAAAGGGCATTTCGAATGTATCGTTATCTATGGCAGACGCCGTGTAGGGAAAACCGCACTGATAAATGAGTTCTGCAAGGGAAAACCTACGGTGTACTTTTCTGCTTTAAGTGCTTCTTCGCAGGAAAATCTGGAGGCATTGTCCAAGGCGATTTGTGCTTGCAAAAACCCGGACAGTCCTGTTGCGCCAACCTACCGAAGTTATGATGATGCGTTGGAGGAGATTACAACGATGGCGAAGCAGCAACGGCTGGTTTTCGTAATTGATGAGTATCCTTATCTAGCAAAAGCGGAAAAATCCATTTCCTCGCGTCTGCAGCACATTATCGACCATCAATGGCAGAATGGACAGCTTTACTTGATTCTATGCGGCTCCTCCATGAGCTTTATGGAAAATCAGGTGTTGGGCTATGAAAGTCCTCTTTATGGGCGCCGCACCGCGCAATTAAAAATAAAATCGCTGACTTATCGTGAGATGACGCAGTTCCACACGAATCTGTCCGTGCAGGATCAGGCGCTTTTGTATGGAGTAACCGACGGTATCCCTCACTATATCAACAAATTGGATATAGAGGATGATTTGGATAAGGCACTTTTGGAAAATTTCTTCAGTACATCTAGTTACCTTTTTGAGGAGCCAGAAAATCTTTTGAAGCAAGAATTGCGGGAGCCAGCAATCTACAATTCGGTCATTTCTGCTATCGCAGGCGGAGCGAGCCGCTTGAATGAGATTGCTACCAAGGTCGGCCTGGAATCTGGCATATGCACGAAGTACCTAAAAGTGCTGTTGGATTTGGGGATTTTGAAGAAGGAAACGCCGATTACGGAAAAGCCAGGAAAAAAGACCATCTATATGATAGACGATAATTTCTTCCGCTTCTGGTATCGTTTTGTTCCGAGAAATATGTCCGTGATTAGTGCAGGCCGTATGAGTCTCGTCTACGAGCAAGCGGCAAAAAAATACTACCCTGACTATATGGGGCTTGTCTTCGAAAAAATGTGTCAGGAGTATTTGCTCCGTTATGCAAAGGATTTGCCAATCATGCTCAATGCAGTTGGACAGTGGTGGGGAACAGATCCTAAAACTAGAAAAGAAGTGCAAATCGATATCGTCGGAACGCCGGTGGAGGGCAACGAATATTTGATTGGCTCCTGCAAATACAGAAACGAAAAAATCGGCATTGATGAACTGGAACTAATTCGAGAATATGCTTCTGTATTCCGCAAAGATGGCGTGTTCCATTACTTCATTTTCTCAAAAGGCGGATTTACCCCTGCTTTGTTGGAGGCTCAAGAAAGAGGAGAAGTCACATTGCTGACCCTGGAAGACCTCTACAAGTAAAGAATATATGGTGGCAGCCGCAGTTCATTGACGCGCACGCCTCGTTAGCAAAACAGCCCTGCAGAGTCTATTCTGCAGGGCTGAATTGTTAACAGCGTATTAAATTAAAATTTGTATCTCTTTTAGTATACCTTTGCGCCGGCTGGAACCTGATCATCGAGGATCATGAAGTTCAGCATTTCTTCGCCGTCGTACTGGTTGATGCAGGACAGAAGCATGCCGTTGCTGTCCTCGCCCATCATCTTGCGCGGTGGAAGGTTGGTGATTGCAACTGCAGTCTTTCCAACGAGTTCCTCTGGCTCATAATATCCGTGGATGCCGGAGAGGATGATTCTATCCGTGCCAGTTCCGTCGTCAAGGACGAACTTCAGGAGCTTCTTGCTCTTCGGAACTGCTGTGCATTCCTTGATCTTAACTGCTCTGAAATCGCAAGCCGAGAATGTCTCGAAGTCAACGTATTCCTCGAACAAAGGCTCGATGCCAATCTTCGCCTTCTCGAGAACTCTTGGCTTCTTCGGCTCAGCAGCTTCTTTCTTCTCTGCACCGATTGGCTTCATCGTCGGGAACAGCATGATGTCACGGATGGACGGCTGGTCGAGGATGAGCATAATGCATCTGTCGATACCAACGCCGAGACCGCCTGTTGGAGGAAGTCCAACTTCGAGTGCGTTTACGAAGTCGAGGTCCATAGGGTGAGCCTCGTCGTCGATGCCGCAGTCGAGCTGTCTCTGCTGCTCAGCAAATCTCTCGTACTGGTCGATTGGGTCATTCAGCTCGGAGAAAGCGTTTGCGATTTCCCAACCATTGATATATGCTTCGAATCTTCTCGTGATTCTCGGGTCCTTAGGGTCTCTCTTTGCGAGCGGCGAAACTTCAACTGGGTGGCCGATTACGAAAACAGGTCCGTCGAGGTATCCAGGAACTTCTTCGCAGTATTCCTCGAACATCTCAGCGAGGATCTTGCCTCTCGTCTGTTCCTTAACTTCTTCTGGGTCCATGCCCTGGCCGATTGCAGCAGCTCTCGCTTCTTCGTCAGTCTTTATTTCATCAAAATCTACGCCCGTGATTTCTTTAATCGCATCGGACATAGTCAGTCTCTTCCAAGGTGGAGTCAGGTCGAATTCCTTGCCCTGATACTTCAGGATTGGCGAGCCGTTTACGAGCATCTGTGCCTTGTAGACCATCTGCTCAGTAACTTCCATTACGAAATCCAT
>CAVGSW010000102.1:0-4796 GCA_963631945.1 Flexilinea sp.
AGGGCGTTCTCGAATATGTTGACGATGAGGTTGTTTCCGGCGATTTCGTAGGCGATCCTTGCACTTCGATTTTCGACTCGAGACAGACGATCGAGCTCAACGACCATTTCTTCAAGCTCATCGCTTACTACGACAACGAATTCGGTTACTCCAGCAACCTGCTGAACATGCTGAAGCACATGGCATCTGTTGACGAGCAGTAGGGGGAAATAAAAAGTGAAAAAGACGATTAAAGACATAGATGTAAAAGGAAAAAAAGTGCTCGTAAGATGCGATTTCAACGTTCCGCTCGACGGCGACAAAATCACTGACGACATCAGAATCGTATCCGCACTTCCAACTATCAACTATCTGAGAGAACACGGCGCGAAGGTTATCCTCATGTCGCACCTCGGTAGACCAGAGGGCGAGCCGAATCCGAAGTATTCGCTTGCACCTGTTGCAAAGAGGCTCGCTGAGCTCATCGGCGAGGATGTAGTGTTCGCCGCATCCGATGTAGTTGTAGACGATTCAGTTAAGAAGGCGGCAGACAGCCTCGCAGAAGGCCAGGTAATGCTCCTTCAGAACGTTAGATACAGAAAAGAAGAGACGAAGAACAACCCAGAGTTTGCGAAGGAACTCGCATCACTCGGAGACATCTTCGTAAACGACGCATTTGGAACAGCGCACCGCGCACACGCTTCCACAGCGGGAATTGCGGATTACCTTCCATGTGTATCTGGCTTCCTTATCGAGAAGGAAGTCAAGTTCCTCGGAGATGCTGTTTCCAATCCTGAGCGTCCGTTCCTGGCAATCATGGGCGGCGCAAAGGTCGGCGACAAGATCCCGGTAATCAAGAACCTGCTGAAGAAAGTAGACTCGCTGATTATCGGCGGCGGCATGGCATACACGTTTTTCAAGGCTGAGGGCTACGAAATCGGAACATCGATTCTCGATGCAGACAATATCGATCTCGCAAAGGAGCTCATCGCAGAGGATAAGGAATTCGGTGTTAAGCTTCTCCTTCCAGTAGATGCGGTTTGCGGCAAGGAATTCAAGAACGACACTGAGATTGGAACATTCGATAAGGAAAGCATGCCAGCAGACATGATGGGCATGGATATTGGACCTAAGTCAGTTGAGCTTTTCAAGGCTGAGATTGCAAATGCGAAGACTATCGTTTGGAACGGACCTATGGGCGTATTCGAGATGGATAACTTCGCGGCTGGAACCAAGGCAGTAGCTGAGGCGCTCGCAGCATCCGATGCGGTTACAGTAATCGGCGGAGGAGATTCCGCAGCAGCATGCGAGAAGTTCGGCCTGAAGGACAAGATGACGCACATCTCAACAGGTGGCGGTGCATCGCTCGAGTTCCTCGAAGGCAAGGTGCTTCCAGGAGTTGCAGTAATTCAGGACAAATAAAATAATGTAGATAGAGCTTGCAATCGCCAGATAACAATGGAGGTTGCAAGCGACTAATATATAGGTGTATTTGATAGATTTTGATGATTAGACAGGAGGTTTACTATGGTAAGAGTAGCTATTAACGGCTTTGGTAGAATCGGTAGACTGGCATTCAGACAGATTTTCGACGATAAGGATATGGTGGTTGTTGCGATAAACGACCTGACGGATCCAAAGATGCTCGCGCATCTGCTGAAGTATGACAGCTCGCAAGGCGCATATCGCGGACACGAGGTTTTGTTTGACGAGAGCTCGATAAGCGTAGATGGCGTGAGAATTCCTATATATAAGGAAGCGGACGCGAAGAACTTGCCATGGAAAGAACTCGACATAGACGTTGTGCTCGAGTGCACAGGCTTCTACACATCGAAGGCAAAATCGCAGGCGCACATCGATGCGGGCGCAAAGAAAGTTCTCATTTCGGCGCCAGCAGGAAACGACCTTCCTACTATTGTGTATGGCGTAAACCACGAGACGCTGACGGCGGACGATAATATCGTGTCTGGCGCATCCTGCACGACGAACTGCCTCGCTCCTATGGCGAAGGCGCTTAATGACTATAGGGAAGTCCGCACGGGATTCATGACGACGATTCACGCATACACGGGCGACCAGATGCTGCTAGACGGACCGCACAGAAAGGGCGACCTCAGACGTGCGAGAGCGGGTGCAATCAATATCGTGCCGAACTCGACAGGTGCAGCGAAGGCTATAGGCCTCGTAATCCCAGAGCTCGCTGGCAAGCTCATCGGCTCAGCGCAGCGCGTTCCTGTTCCATCGGGATCAATCACGATCCTCGATGCGACGCTGAAGGACATGACGGATTCCGTTACAGTTGAGGGAATCAATGCAGCGATGAAGGCAGCTGCTAACGAATCCTTCGGATACACTGAAGAGGAACTCGTAAGCTCGGACATCATAGGCATGAGCTACGGCTCGCTCTTCGATGCGACACAGACGCTCGCGCAGCAATGCGGCACGCACATCTACGAGGTTAGAGTCGTTGCTTGGTACGATAACGAGATGAGCTACACTTGCCAGCTCGTCAGGACGCTGAAGCACCTGAAGAATTACATTAAATAAAGAGGTAAATTTATGAGATATCCGTTCATAGCGGGAAATTGGAAAATGTACAAGACTACCGCTGAGGCAAGAAAATTTGCTGAGGAATTCAAGAAAATATACGTACCGAGCGATGTGCGGGTTGCGATTTTCGCTCCGTACACGCAGCTTGAGGCTCTGGCGGAGGAGTTCAAGGGCACTGGAATCGGAGTAGGGGCGCAGAACGTTCACTACGAGAAGGAAGGCGCTTTCACCGGAGAAATTTCGATTCCGATGCTCGCAGAAATTGGCGTAAAATATTGCATCGTCGGACATTCCGAGAGAAGACAGTACTTCAACGAAACGGACGAGACTGTGAACCTGAAGGCAAAGGCACTCATCGCAGCGGGAATCACACCGATAATCTGCGTGGGAGAAGACCTTTATCAGAGGGAACACGACTTCCAAGACAAGCTCGTCGCTGAGCAGGTAGCGAATGCGCTCGACGGAATCCCAGCAGAAGACGTGAAGAAAATCGTCATCGCATACGAACCGATTTGGGCGATTGGCACGGGCAGAACAGCCACTCCAATTCAAGCAAATCACATGTGCGAGGTCATTCGCGACGAAATCACGAATTTGTACGACGAAGACACGGCTGACGAGGTTGTAATCCAGTACGGAGGCAGCGTCAAGCCAGAAAATGCAACGGAAATCCTCAATATGGAGGAGATAGATGGGGCATTGGTCGGCGGTGCGAGCTTAGATCCCGCAAAATTTATTGAAATTGTCAATTTTTAGCTTGATTTTAGTATACAAGTTGTGGTATAATCAACAAGTTACAAAAACGGGAGGTATATGATGAAAACATTTTTAATGATTTTGCTTGCAATCTCATGTGTTGTTTTGATCGCCAGCGTACTCCTTCAGTCCGGTAACAGCGCAGGTTTATCTGGCTCCATCGCAGGTGGCGCAGAGCAGCTGTTCGGCAAGAAGAAGAGCAAAGGCTACGAGGCTATTTTGGAGAAGGTCACCACTGTTGGTGCTATCCTGTTCGTAGTGCTTTCACTGGTTATCATCACGCTTTTCGAATAATATTCGGATAATCGGCTGGGCATGACGAAATGCAATTTTAGTTAGTTTTTAATTTATTAATTTTAATATTTCACTTACGGCAAGAGGTACTTATTTGTGCCTCTTATTCGACGTTAAGTGGATAGGAGGTATCTTAACATGACAAGTTATTTTGCTGTCATCGCAGCTGCGATTGGCCTGCTTGTGGCATTTTGCCTCTCCGCATGGATCAAGAAAGCTGACGAGGGCACAGACAGAATGAAGGAAATTGCCAGCTACATCAGAGAAGGTGCTATGGCATTCCTCAGAAGAGAATACAAGACGATGGCTATCGTTATCGTAGTGTTATTCCTGTTAATCGGCATTTGCATCAACTGGACAACAGCGATTCTGTACGTATTCGGCGCACTGCTTTCAGTTCTTGCAGGTTTCTTCGGTATGAAGGTTGCTACTCTTGGTAACGTAAGAACAGCAAACGCTGCTATGGAATCTGGCATGAACAAGGCACTCAAGATTGCGTTCCGTTCAGGCGCTGTAATGGGTCTTTGCGTATCTGGCCTTGGTCTTCTTGGACTTGGCATCGTAGTATGCGTTCTTGACCTTGCAACAGTTGTTCAGTGCGTAACTGGTTTCGGACTTGGTGCTTCTTCAATGGCACTGTTCGGAAGAGTTGGTGGTGGTATCTACACTAAGGCTGCTGACGTAGGCGCTGACCTCGTTGGTAAGGTAGAGGCTGGCATCCCAGAAGACGACCCTCGTAACCCTGCAGTTATCGCAGATAACGTAGGCGACAACGTAGGCGACGTTGCTGGTATGGGTTCCGACCTTTTCGAATCCTATGTTGGTTCCATCATTTCCGCAATAACACTTGCAGCAGTTGCAGTTGAAAAAGCAGCAGAGACAGCTACATTCACAGAAACTACAGCAGCTATCTTCCCACTCATCATCTCCGCTATCGGCATCCTTGCTTCCGTAATCGGAATCATGCTCGTTAGAGGTAAAGAAGGTGGCAACCCTGCAAACGCTCTTAACATGGGTACATATATCAGCGGCATCATCGTAATCATCGCTACAATCGTTCTTTCCAAGACAATGCTCGGTGACTATACATATGCAATCGCTATCATCGCAGGCCTCGTAGTAGGTATTGCAATCGGCAAGATCACAGAAGTTTACACTTCTGGCGACTATGCTTCAGTACAGAAGATCGCTGAACAGTCACAGACTGGTGCAGCTAC
>CAVGSW010000103.1:0-4786 GCA_963631945.1 Flexilinea sp.
TGTTCATCCAAGCCTTCCGCAGAACCTTGAACCCAGCGACGAGATAAGCCGCCAGGAAAACCGCCAGCTTGATGTACTCGCCATAAACGATCGAAGCCGGAATCAGCAGAGCGATGACATACAGCCCCGCCGCTATAATCAATTTTCTAATTCTCTTTTTCACATTCTCACCTTCTTAATATCTATAAGATTGCTTCTCGGAGACATCTATGCAATATACTCAGAGATGCCTCCGAGAAGCTACCTTTCAAATTTGCAGTTGAGTAGAGCTGAACTGTTTCTGGGGGAGTGCTTTCCCGCAAGAGCGATCAAGATGCCAGCGGCGGGTTCTGCAATCCGAGCGGAACATACCGCAGGAGCAGCTATGCACTTTGCACTAAGCGATGCGGCTGAGCAGCTAAGAGTGAGACACTGTTCTAAAGCCAAGTTTGTCTCACTCTCTGTGAAGCAAATCGCGTGTGCCTAAAGTGCACTGCGACGAGGACGTTCCAGGAGGATTGCACGGTACCCGCCGCCTACGAGGACTTGCACTCCCAAAAATTACAGTTCCTTAATCTCTACGTCCGGCTCCGTCTTTTTGACAGTTTTTACGATTGCCTTATACGTGTCCGCGAAGCCCTCCTCCTCTACGTCGAGAACCATCTTCAGCGTCAAGAAGTTCACCGACGCCGAGTTAACTCCGTCGAGCTTGCCAACGTTTCTCTCGACCTCAGCTGCACAGTTCGCACAATCCAGTCCCTCAAGTAAATAAGTCTTTTTCATTTTGTTTCCTCCGTATTTCCCGCCTGGCACGGAGCTTGCGTGTGGTTGCAAGCTCCGTGCCAGGCATATAATCACTAAATTAGCATCGGCGCACGCCGCATCCGTCTTCTGCGTGCGCCTACATTTCTAAAGTTGAACGTTCATTCAACTGTTACCCACATTATAATTGAACAACCATTCAACTGTCAACCCCTTTTTTGAAAATTTTTCAAAAAAAGAAACAACCCATGCATTCCTGCACAGGTCGCTTCTTTTGGTGCATTATTTAGTTATGAAATGTTGTTAGCAATATAATTATTTAATCCCTGCGATATCCTTAGCAAGTTGCTTCTTGCCTTCGATATTGCCTTGTCTCTGGATCATGATTCTCTGAGCCTGTGGGGAACCAGCGCCGTGCATGGACTCGGTTCTGTAGCCAACTGCAGAGGAGCCGAGGCAGATGTTCTCGAGGAATCTGAGAACTCTCATTCTCTCTTCTGTAGTGCACTTCTCAGGGTTAGTTGCGAAGTACTTGTTACAAACTTCGCCGATTGTCTCGCCGTTTCTGCCTACTGGAAGGTCGCTCTTGAAGTCCTTCTCGCTCGGCATTGTAACCATGAGGCCGCCCGCGATATCTTCAGCGAGACGAACGATTTCGTAAGGGAATCTTGTAACGTTCTGCTTACATACGTTAGCTTCGAGCAGGTCGATGATGTAGCTACCGCATTCAGTTGGGTGTCCATCAGCTGAGCAAGCGATACCGCAGCAGTAAAGCGTCTCGTTGAGGTGAGTCATCTCGATGAGCTTGTCTTTGATGTGGGAAGCTTTGTCTGCTCCGTTGTACTCAGCAGCGAGTGCAGCAGCGCCGATAACTACGTCGCCAACGCCAACCTTGCAGCCGCCGTAGCTCTGTCTGTGGAATCCAGCGAATCTTTCTACAATCATGCCAGCGAAATCCCATTCGCCAGCCATGAAGATATATTCATTAGGGATAAATACGTCATCGAATACTACGAGAGCTTCTTGGCCGCCGTATTTCTTGTTACCAAGGTCAACGTCTGCGCCTTCTTCGAGCTTTCTCGTGTCGCAGGACTGTCTGCCGTAGATCATGTAAAGTCCCTCAGCATCGGATGGGCAAGCGAAGCATACTGCATATTCCTTGTCCTCTTCCTTCATAGCCTGTGTAGGCATTACGATGTGCCAATGGGAGTTAACGGAACCAGTCTGGTGAACCTTTGCACCGCGAACTACGATACCGTCTGGTCTTCTTTCCTTGATTCTTACGAACATATCAGGATCGTTCTGTGCGTGAGGAGCTTTGCTTCTGTCGCCCTTAGGGTCAGTCATAGCGCCGTCTACTACGAGGTCGTTCTCCTGGATATATTCGAGGAATTTCTTGAAATTCTCATGATAGTGTGTGCCGTATTTTTTGTCGATTTCGTAAGTTGTGGAGTATGTTGCGTTGAAAGCGTCCATACCTACGCATCTCTGGAAGCACGATGCAGTCTTCTGTCCGCAAAGTCTCTGCATCTTAACCTTCTTCATAAGGTCGTCTGTGCTCTGGTGAATGTTCGTGAAACGGTTGATCTTCTTGCCTGTGAGGTTGGAAGTTGCCGTCATGAGGTCTTCATACTGCGGGTCGTTTGCAAGGTCGTAAGTGATTGCAACGCAGTTGATGGACGGACGAATCATTGGATGGTCTACCCAATTGTCAATCTTCTCGCCGAACATGTAAACTCTTGTGTTCATTTTTCTGAGGCTCTCGATGTACTCAGCGCCTGATTTGATTGCCATAGTTTTTCTCCTTTTTACTTATCTTTCATACTATGATTTTTACTTAAAATCCTTCAGCAGACGCTCGAGCACGAATGCGACGATAACGCCTACAATCATTCCGTTTGAAGCTATCGATGAAATCGCGGACGGTAAATAATCAAAAGTTCCCGTCGGCAGGAACATAATTCCCACGCCAATCATCATTGAAATTCCAACGACATACTCGGACTTCTTGTCGAATCCGCCCTGCATGATTTCGCGGAACCCCTGTGTCAAACACATTGCGAATATTATCAAAAGTGCTCCGTCCCCAACGCAGTTCGGCAGTCCCGAGAAGAAAACTCCAACCGCAGGGAGAATTCCCATCAAAACCATGCAAACCGACACGATGTAGAACGGTTTCTTCGCAGCAACTCTCGTCATTTCCAAAACGCCTATTGACGATACGTAAGGCATGAACGCAATCGTAGAGAACACGCCAGCTAGCGACTCGGCAAGTCCGTGGAAGAACACTCCTCGCTTCATCTCCTGCTCACTCGCTCCATCTGCAAGCGTCTGCCCCATTCCTTCTATGCTAGCAAAACACATCGACAGCAAAACCGTCGCGCCGATGAGGCACGTAATAGTAATGCTCACATCGAATTTCGGCGTGCCCCAGGCAAATATCTGCGGTAGTTCAACAAAACTATCCGAGCCAGACACTGTCTCTGCGCTCAGTCCCATGAAAATCGCCAGAATCCAGCCTGCCGTAGCACCGATGAACGTCGCGATGCTCTTGATGAAGCCCTTAGCGAATTTCAGTATCATCAGAATGCACAGAAGAGTGAATATTCCAACGATAACGCTCTTTATCTTAAACGTCGTAACTTCGCTGTCGCTACCCGTAATTCCCTTCATGATGTTCGCACTGATCTGCAAGGACATCAAGATAATCACAAGGCCGTTTATGTTGTGCGTGAAAAATTTTCCTACTTTATTTATGAGGCCTGTGGAGACAAGCAGCATTACATATATTCCGCAAATCAGCAAAGCGCATTCCAGGCTAGCTCTCAGGTTCCCGAGGTCACCGCCTGCTGCGGTTGTAATACCCGCAAGCGATATGTACATGCCCGACCACAGTCCCGCAGGACCATCTTGGATGGGGAAACCATGTCCCCACTTAACCTGAAGGAACGTCATTACACCGCAGAGGAAAAACGTTCTCTGGAGCATCTGCGCAACGCTCACTTGATCCAATCCGAGCGTATAGCCAACGGCAATTGGCATTACAACTGCCGAGGCCATAAATATGATCAGATTCTGTAACGCGTAAACTATGCTTTGCGGCGTGTTTATATCGCTGTCATATATAAAATCAGATTTTCTTTTTTCCATTATGTTTCGTAAATTATCTAGCTATACTTTAATCAAAGCACGGATTACAGAACTTCGATGATTACTGTAGTTCCCATGCCGCCGCCTGCGCAAAGCGATGCGAGGCCGTACTTGCCGCCGCGTCTCTTCAGCTCATACATAAGCGTGATAACGAGTCTTGAACCCGTTGCGCCTACTGGATGTCCGAGGGAGATTCCGCTGCCGTTTACATTTAGCTTATCCTGGTCGATTCCAAGAGTCTTAGCGCAAGCGATACACTGAGAAGCGAATGCTTCGTTGATCTCGAACAGGTCGATATCTTCAATCGTAAGGCCAGCCTTCTTGAGTGCCTTCTGAGAAGCGCTGATAGGACCGATACCCATAACTTCTGGTCTAACGCCTGTAGTTGCAACGGATACTATTCTAGCAAGGATTGGAGCTCCAACCTCCTTAGCCTTTTCTTCGCTCATGAGGATTACGCCAGATGCTGCGTCATTCATGCCGGATGCGTTACCTGCTGTAACTCTTCCGTCCTCTCTGAACGTTGGCTTTAATTTTGCGAGCTTCTCGAGGCTTGCGTCTCTTCTTGGATATTCGTCTGTATCGTATGTAACGTCACCCTTCTTGCCGTGAACCGTGATAGGGATGATTTCGTCTTTGAATTTGCCAGCATCGATTGCAGCAACAGCTCTCTGCTGGGAGCGGAGCGAATATGCGTCCATCTCTTCTCTTGTTACGTTGTATTCGTCAGCAACGTTCTCTGCTGTGATACCCATAGCTGGGCCAACGCCGAGGTTAGTGAGCGAATCCCACATAGAGTCTCTGAGTTCCATGTGGCCGTACTTCTTGCCGTATCTTGCGTCGAATACCATGTGTGGAGCTGTACTCATGCTGTCTGCGCCGCCTGCCATGATGC
>CAVGSW010000104.1:0-4770 GCA_963631945.1 Flexilinea sp.
GTACCAGCCACGACTATATTTCGTGTGCCAGTGCTTGGGCGGCGGTTGGCGCGGCTTTTGCATTGAGGCTCGGGGCCTGATGTCGCAAAAGCCGTGCCAACCGCCGCATAATCGAGCCTTCCCGCACAGGAAGGCTTCAGTTTTATTCAATCGCGCATATCGCTAGTTCGAGAGCTCCGCAATTTCCTTCTCCAGAATCCGCAATCCCTCCGCAATCCGCTCCTCGCTCTCATAGGTGAAGTTGATCCTGATATGGTCGCGGCCAGCATTTTTGAACGGATAGAACACGCCGCCTGGAACGAACGAAACGCCCGCCTTGTACGCCTTCTCCACGAACTCCTTGCTGTCAACACCCTCGGGCAGCTTGCACCAGATGTAAACTCCGCCGCGCGGCTTGAAATATGACACGCCATACTGCGCCAGCCTGTCGAGTGTCTCGCATACGAGTGCTTGCTTCCTGCTGTAATTTTCTCGGAACGAGTCGAGGAATCTGTAGTAGCTACCGTCCTCGAGATACTCAGCGAGCAGCTTCTGCGTCGTCCAGTCGATGGACATCATGCGCACGGACACGAGGTAGCTCAGGCTCTCTATGAGCTCGCGGTCAGCAACGACGAACGCCAGCGAAAGTCCAGGCACGAACGTCAAAGAAAACGAATATACGTAAATCACATTCCCCAGCGTATCGAAAGACTTAATAGGCGGCACCTTGATGCCGTCGTACACGAGCTCCGAGGCCGCGTCCTCCTCAATGACTGGAATCCTATACATATTTGAAAGCTCGACGATTTTCTTGCGGCGCTCAATGCTGAGAACCGTGCTCGTCGGATCGTGGAAACTCGAATTCACGAATATGAATCTCGGATGAATTCTCTCGAGCAATGTCGCAAGCGCATCCGTATCCATTCCGTCCTCGTCCACTGGCACTGTCGCAATCCTAGCGCCAGCGAGCTCCATCGCCCTGTACGCATCAGGCGATACAGGTTCCTCCATGACAACAGTATCCCCTGGGCGAACGAGCAGAGTTACGAGAAAGTCGATAGCCTGGTTCGTCTCGCTGAGAATCTGAATCTGACCAGTCGTCGCCTTGATGCCCTTCGTTCCGAGGAATGGAACCAAAGCTTTGCGCAGAGCTGTGTCGCCCTTGTACGGGCTGTAGAAATACTGCGTCTTGCCCTCGTCGCAAATCATGCGAGCGAGCCTGTCCGCTACGTCCTTCTCGTCGTACATGCCAGGACTCGGCAATCCGCTTCCCATGGAAATCTTGTCTTTGCTTGCGAAGCGTTGGAAAATATCGTCGAACGTAACCTCCATGTCGAGATAACGGTCAGCGATTTCCGCCTTCCAGCTGACCTTCTTCGGATGGTCGTCCTGCTCGGCCTTGCGCTGCTCTGCAACTATATATCCTACGCCCTGCTTCGAGGTGATTGCACCCTCGGACTTCAGTTCGGCGTAGGCCTTGGAAACCGTGTTTCTGTGCACGCCGAGCATCTGCGCCAGGGCTCGCTCTGATGGCAAAACCCCAGTCGTTGCAAGCTCGCCCGTCAGAATCTCCTGCTTAATCTGTCCCGCAATCTGCATGTATGTAGGAATTTTCGAGTTGTGGTTAATGATTATTTTCATGGTTTCACTCCGTGATACTGATAGTAGCAGACTTCGAGGCGGCCGTTGTAAAGCTTGCGGCGCCTGTCAGCAGGCCGCCCGAGCGCTTTCTCAATCGTCTTATCCGCCGTGATAACGAACAGCGACCATGTTGGGTTCGCCCCGAAGAAATCTCGGTAAGCCTGGTATATCTTCTCAATCGCCTCTCTGTCGCCGATACGCTCGCCGTAAGGTGGGTTCGTGACAACAACTCCAGAGAGACTCTTCGTTCTCATGTTTGCAACGTCGCTCGCGGCGAATTTGATGCAATCGTCGACCCCTGCAGCCTCAGCGTTCGCCCTTGCCGCGGCAATCGCCTGCGGGTTGATATCCAGCCCGAAAATCTTCGGATTCACCTCGTTATCGATTGCCGCATAGGCCGCCGCTCGCTCCTCTTTCCAGAGCTTAGCAGGAATCGCCTCCCACTCTTCGCTCACGAAGCTCCTGCTGATTCCAGGAGCGATATTGCGAGCGATCATTGCCGCCTCAATCGGAATCGTCCCCGAACCGCAGCATGGGTCGGTGAGTATTCTATCCTTGTTCCAGAACGAGAGCTCCAGCATTGCAGCCGCCAGCGTCTCCTTGATAGGTGCCTCGACGCTGTGCTGCCTGTAGCCGCGCTTATGCAATCCTGGTCCCGTCGTATCCAGCGTCACCGTAACCCTGTCCTTCAGAATCGTAATCTTGATATCGTAGCTTGCGCCCGTCTTCTCGAAATAATCCACGTAGTAGAATTCCTTCAGGCGCTCGATGAGTGCTTTCTCGGCTACGGACTGGCAAGCTGGCACGCTCGAAAGCTTCGACTTGACCGATGAGCCGTTCACGACGAACTTGCCATCGATTGGAATCCACTCTTCCCAAGGAATCGCCTTCATCTGCTGGAAGAGATCCTCGAACTCATATGCCATGAACTCCGCCATCTTGATCTGCACGCGGTCGGCCGCTCTCAGCCACAGGTTCGCGCGCACGATAGCTCGCTCGTCGCCGAGGAACGTAATCTTGCCGTCCTCCGACTTCAGAATCTTATATCCTAACTTTTCTATTTCTCTCTTTACGACCGCCTCGAGCCCGAAGGTCGCAGTCGCAATCAACTCTAATTTCAATATATTCTCTCCCTACGAAAAAAGCGCCCCCGAAGGGACGCTAAACTTTTTCTCTAAAGATAAGGTGCCCTTCTGTTAAGCGAGTTGCTTTCCAGCTTCTCCAGGACATCTAACGATTTGCCTGTTCCAACTGCAACGCAAGACTTTGGGTCCTCTGCAATTATTACCTTGATAGCCGTTCTGTCTTCGATTCTCTTGTCGATGCCGTGCAGCAGTGCGCCGCCGCCAGTGAGAATGATTCCAGAATTGCTGATGTCAGCCGCAAGTTCAGGCGGCGTAATCTCCAGCACGCCGTGAACAGCTTCACAAATGCTGTGCAGCGGTTCCTCGAGCGCTTCCATCATCTCTTCCGATGTAACTTCGACGCTCTTCGGAAGTCCAGTAACGAGGTCTCTGCCGCGGCATTCCATCTTGCGGACTTCATCCTCTGGGAAGGCTGAACCGATCTCAAGCTTCAGGTCCTCAGCCATTCTCTCGCCGATGTACAGCTTGTGCTCCTTGCGGATGTATTTGATGATCGCCTCGTCGAACTTATCGCCCGCAATCTTAACCGAAGTGCTTGCAACGACTCCGCCCAGCGAAATAACCGCGATGTCCGTCGTGCCGCCGCCGATATCGATTACCATGATGCCGTCTGGCTTGGAAATGTCGAGTCCCGCACCGATTGCTGCAGCAACTGGCTCTTCCATGAGGTAAACTTCCTTGCCGCCAGCCTGCGTTGCCGCCTCGCGAACAGCTCTCTTCTCAACTTCCGTAACGCCGCTCGGCACGCAAACCATGATTTTCGGCTTGAAAAATCTGCCGCTTCCGCATGTCTTTCTAATAAAGTATTTCAACATTCTCTCTGTAATGTCGTAGTCCGAAATAACGCCGTCGCGCAGCGGTCTTACTGCCACGATGTTCGCAGGCGTTCTGCCGAGCATCTGCTTCGCCTCTTCGCCAACTGCGAGAATTTCGTCTGTGTCGTTGTTAATCGCAACAACGGAAGGCTCGTTCAGCACGATGCCCTTGCCCTTTATGTACACGAGCACATTCGCCGTGCCCAGGTCAATTCCTACTTCAGTCGCAAATCCCATCTCTATCTCCTTTTATATCAAAAATATCAATTATCAGAAAAAATTTTCTATCAATACATTATACCTAATTCGCAAATCATTTTCAAGGCACACAATGCAATTTGCCAAGAAAAATTTCGGAGTGGCGGCTGGCACACTTCTTGCGGCGGAAGGCCGAGCACCCGAGCAGCCTTCGCAAGAAGTGTGCCAGCCGCCCCAATCAAAAATGCTCCCCCGCACCCAGCTTCACTGGCCCCAAGAGAGCATTTTTTCCGTTTTCATTTTCCGTCCTACCTGCTCGTATAAACCGCCGACTCCGTAAATACCTTCTGCATCGGCCTATCCCACTCAGCACGCGGAATCTGCTCGGTCTTCTGTGCCTCGAAAGCAACAGCAACAATCTTCGCATTGCTACACTTCGCAAGATAGCGGTCGTAATATCCGCCGCCCATGCCGATTCTGTTGCAATCCTCATCGAAAACCGTACAAGGGCAGATGACAAGGTCGATATCGTCAGGATTTATTTCGATGGACTTCTCGCGAACAGGCTCCGTGATGCCGTAGCTACCGTGCATCCAAGCATCCTCGCCCTGAGGCTCCAGCGCAATCATCTCCGTCCTGCTTACGCACAGCGGATACACGAGATGCTTACCAGTGCTCGCATCCTCTAACGCCTCGAGCCGAACCTCCCCGCGAACAGCCTTGTAGATCATCACGACTTCGGCCTCACGGAATTCCTCAGAAGCGAGAATTCTCTCCACGACGAGCGCAGACTTTTCCTTCCTCTCCTCAGCCGAAAGATAATCCCTCGCAGCAATGCCCTCTTTTCTAAGCGTCTTCACCGCCTCTGGATTGTATTGAAATGCGTTCATATCTATTTTATCCATCAGAAAATCCTCCTCAGCAAGTGAATTTATTTTACAATATTTTCGAGCAATGCGCTATAGTTTTTTAAAATTTTCGCCGTTCGAAGC
>CAVGSW010000105.1:0-4621 GCA_963631945.1 Flexilinea sp.
CTACCATAGCCTGAGCCATTCGCACCTGCCGCAGTCCCAGCATTCTCAATCAAGTCCGCACCCTTCTTTACAGTACGATCACCTAGCAAAGCTTCCTTCTTGGCTGCCTCAACCTCTTCAGCTGTCGCACCACCGATTTGCTCAGCGAGCGCCGCCTTGTAATCCGAAAGGTCGTAGCCCATTGCCTCCATCTCCTCGATGTGCTTCTGGGTCTCCTCGTCCTTTGCCTTGCGAGCCGCCGAAAGCCTCTGCAGCTCCTCGATGAACGCCGCCTTGTTTACAACATGCTCGTTTTCCTTGAGCTCCATGCCAAGGCTCTTTGCGAGCAACTTGATTGCGCCCTGCCTATGCGTCTTTGACAGTACACCAAGCGATGCCATGATATAATCGTTATCTACCAGAATCTTGACAGCTTCTGGCGGATAGAGCTTCATGCCCGTTTCGTTGTCCTGCGGCACGAGCTCCATGATTTCTACTCTGTGCGGCAGTCTCGTCAGTGCGCCGCCAGTGCCGACGATGTACTTGATCTGCGTCAGGTCCTTGCCCTCTGCAAGCGTCTGCCTGCCAGTCGGTCCGTATACATATCTAATCGACCCTGCGTGCCTCTCGACAGCCCTGAGCACTGCTTCCTTTGTCAGCCTCTCGACGAGCTTGAACTCGTCATCGTTCTTAGGGATAGCCTTGTACGTCTCCAAGGTCTTATCCAAGTCTATATGAAGCGATTCCTCGCATTCTTTTCGTAATTTTTCTTCGCCGATGGACTCGATGACCTTCATGCGGTTTACATAAACACCGAGGTCTCCTTCCACCGTTCTCTTTGCCTTTGGCTCCGGTGCGGTCAGGATTCTCGCAACAGCATCCGAATCCTCCGTCACAGCGTGAACGTCAGTTGTTGCACCGCCTACGTCGATAGTCATGCAATCGCCGATGCAATCGTACAAAAGCTTCGTGCACTCCATAACGGCACCTGGCGTCGGTATAATCGGTCCGTTAACCATGTCACGCACATGCTCCATGCCAGGAGCCTTCGTGATGTTATCCTCGAACGCCTCCTGAATAACCTTGCGGCACGGCTCGACGTTGAGCGTGTCGATCTTCGGGTAAACGTTATCCACCAGATAAAGCCTCTGCCCGCTTTCCTCATCGAAAATCAGCTTCATCTCCTCCTGATTCTCGACATTGCCCGCATAGACAACCGGCGTCTTCAGCCCCATCGCCCTGATCATCTCAGCATTGTAAATTGCCGTATCTCTCTCGCCGTAATCCACGCCGCCTGCGATGAGAATCAGGTTCGGGTTGATTTCTTTGATCTTGGCAATGTCAGTTCTCCTGAGTCTGCCAACCGTGATATTGTGGATGATTCCGCCTGCCCCCAGCGCCGCCTCGCGAGCCGCCTTGGCAGTCATGTCATATACGAGCCCGTGAACGGTCATCTTGAGTCCGCCCGCAGCAGAAGATGTAGCGAGCATCTCGTCGTATTCGAGGCTATCTATCCCCATTTTCTGACAAAGATTGTCGATTGCACCTTGCAGACCAATGCGGACATCTCCCTCCAGCACGGAAGTCGGAGCCTGCCCCTGCGCCCAGAACTCAGGATTATCCCCATCCAAATTCCTAAACGCATTTACAACCGTCGTCGTCGAGCCGATTTCAGCTACCAAAACATCTACTTTCATATATGTCATCCTTTCTAAAAAAGGGCTTGAGCAAGCTGCCCAAGCCCCTAATCGTTTTTCTTCTCTATAATTTGCCTTGCGTAAGATTTTTTAACTCATCGCTATCAAAATCTTACCACAACTTCCGAAGAAAATCTACTCCTGCTTGAGGTCTTCAGGTCTGAAACCGTGAGGAACCTCGCCTCTTCTTCTCTGTCTTTCCTGAGCGAGGAATGTAGCAACGTCGATACCGTGCGAGTTTCTGCCGAAGCCCATGTCGATTCCAGTCTTTACTGCCTCTTCAGGGATAACCTGAGTACCGCCAGCGCAGATGATAACCTTGTCACGGATACCCTTTTCTACGCAAAGCTCGTGGATTCTCTTCATATTCTTATAGTGAACGTTGTCGTGAGAGATAATCGTGGAAGCCAAGATAGCCTGAGCATTTTCCTCGATGCAAGCGTCAACAATCTTCTCAACTGGAACGGATGTGCCAAGGTATACGCACTCGATACCCCACTTCTCGATTCCGCCGTGCTTGATGTTGATGATTTCTCTCATGCCTACGGAGTGCTCGTCGTCGCCGACAGTACCGCAAACAACCTTCATGTGTTCGTGTCCCTCGAACTCGTCATAGAGCTCCTTGTCGCTCATGATGTATGGTTCAGGTGGAACTTCCAGAGTCGTCAGGTCGATGTCAAAGTCAACTCTGCCCTTGAGCTCGATTCTAGTACCTTCAGCCTCCTGCATAACCTCTGCGGAGATAACCTCAGGGTCAACGAGGCCGAGCTTCTTGCCGAGTTCAACAGCTGCAGCCTCAGCAACTCTCTTGTTCGTAGGAAGCATCATAGTCAGCATGATAACTCTGTCGCCGCACCATTCAACTTCTGGAGTGATGCATTCGCCAGTTCTGTACTTAGCAACCTTCTCGAGTCTTCTGTTTACGTTATCCTCTTCGTCAAGTTCGTCGATGTAAACAATCTTGCTTCTGTCTTCGAATGTGCATCCGCCGATGAGTGCAGCAGGGTCAGCTGGGTCACCGCCGTACTGTTCTACGTTGTTGTAGCCGTAGTGAGCAGTTACAGGAGCCATGTAGTCTTCGTCTCTCTCAAAGATAAAGCCAGCACCGAAGCCGCCGTCGATCTTACGAGCGATACCGTCGCCGTTTCTCTCAGGATACTTGCCGGAGTCAACGAAGAAGCCTTCCTGTACAGCGTTGAAATATCCGCCAACTTCGAGGATTTCTTCTACATATAATACTGCTCTTTCCTTGAGCTCTCTTGCGTTCTCTCTGAGCGGTCCGTCCTTCTTCAGCTCAACCATTTCCATGAGGCCATCAAGTCCGATGAGCGTCTGCTTTGCTGTATCGCAAGCCTCGATGTTGTAGATGTGCCAAGGAACGTTTCTGCCCTCGTCCGGTGTGATTGTGGACTGGATGTCTGCGCTAGTCAGCTTGGAAATGAACATGTTCATTACGTGTGTTACTGTAGCTTCACGAGCGGAGGACTGGATGTACTTCGTGTTCATCTGTGCTCTCATTTTGTATCTGCCGCAGAAATCTCTAAGAGCTACTGCATAAGGAAGGTCCATATACATGCAAGGTGCAGGTGTAGCTGTTGGAGGTACTGTAGAAAGCGAGATGTTCTCTGGCTTGATACCTACTTTTTCTGAGAAGTAGGAGTTAATAGCGTGCTGAACGATGAGCTCAGGCATTACCTTCCAAGCATCTCTTGCAGTTGCGTTTGCGTTGTGTGCACCGTCGATCTGGAGCATGCCAGACCAAGCCATAACTTTCTTTGATTCGCAAGCGTCTACGAAGGATCTTACCATGTTAACGTCTCTGTAAAGTACATTGTACTGTGGGTCCTGGTGAGCGCCGTTGATGCCCTCTTCTGCGAACATTACAGCGATATCAGGTCCAGCAACGCCGGAGATGTAGGAATGGTAGTTGATTGGACGACCAACTTCATCCTCGATGAGGTCGATAGCCTTTCTCTGTGCTCTAACTTGCTTACGAGTGATAGGAACGCCGCCGATACCCTGCGGAGTACCTTCCATCAGTCCGTCAATGTGGGACTGACCCATGTGTCTGATTACCATCAGGTGGTCAGCGCCGTGCCATGCTGCCATTCTCATTCTTCTGATGTCGTCTTCGAATCTACCAGAAGCGATTTCTGTTGTGATTGTCTGCATAGGCTGCGGGTCAATATTTTCCAGGAATTTTGCTGGAGGAAGCGGAACTGAGTTCTTCAGGCTCTTGGAAATGTCGTGATATTCGAACTGTCCAAGGTGCTGATCCTCTGCTCTTTCTCTCCAAACCCATTCTCTTCTTCTCGGTTCGTATTTGTCAAGGTCCTTAAGTAATTCAACAACGTCTAATTTTTCGTTTGGCTTCAAAATCATCTTACTTACCTCCCTTGAATGCTGCTACAACTTTATCCCAGCCTTCGCCCTTTGCGAGCTTGATGGAGGCGTCGCGGATAGAGATGTCTTCTAATTTCGATAACTTGTAAACGCAGTGTCCTGCGCCCTTGCCCATGAGACCGTGGTCCATGCAGTGGTTTACGATAGGCATGCAATCAAGCGATGATACGCCCATTCTAAGCAAAACCGCACGTTCTACGGACGGGGTTGTGTTCTTGTAGCCGAGCTCCAGAAGCGGATCGTCAACCTTTGCGATTAACTCCCAGAATCTGTTGTAAAGCTCTTCGTCAGTAAGGTTAGCCAAGTGCTGTCTTCTTACCGCAAAATCGTCTTCTCTTTTCATCCTTTTATTTTCCTTTCATATTAAACCAATTCTTTTTCTCTTTCTACTGTCTCTACTACTTTTACTAAGATATATTTTTGAAATGAATGAAGTTTTTGCGAGCCTCGCCCGCACATATAAATTAAGGCTCGTTACTTAACGATCTTCTTGTCTTCCTTGATGAGATCTCTGAAGTCGCCCATGATTGCGTGCGGTACAG
>CAVGSW010000106.1:0-4566 GCA_963631945.1 Flexilinea sp.
ACATCGAGTGCCTGCCTCTTCGTAATCCCGAGCGGAACTTTTTTTATCTTCAGATATATATACAGTGCTGGCAGCGAAAGCAGAAAACGATAAAAAGCGGCAAGGAGCGTACTCCCTCCGCCGCTTGAAATTACCGTAACCATCAATGGAATGAACCCGAAGAATGTCGCCGACACAACCGTCGCAACGAATCCTTTTGTCCTGCCATCCATCAAATGCACCTCCAAATTTAACTATAACTTACTTTGCCGAAACCTTTAGAATTCTGCCGTCTTCGGGGTTCTTGGGAATGGGAGGACGTCGCGGATGTTCTGAACGCCCGTCACGTACATGATGATACGCTCGAAGCCGAGGCCGTAGCCAGCGTGCTTGACTCCGCCGAACTTGCGGAGGTTGCAATACCACCAGTAATCCTCTTTGTTGAGACCCATCTCGTCCATTCTCTTCTCGAGCACGTCGAGTCTTTCCTCTCTCTGCGAGCCGCCGATGATTTCGCCAACGCCTGGAACGAGAAGGTCAGCAGCAGCAACTGTCTTGCCGTCGTCGTTCAGACGCATGTAGAACGCCTTGATGTCCTTCGGATAATCCGTTACGAAAACTGGCTTCTTGTAGATTTCCTCTGTCAGGTAGCGCTCGTGCTCAGTCTGCAGGTCGATGCCCCACTCAACCGGATACTGGAACTCCTTGCCCGACTTCTTGAGCAAATCAACAGCCTCTGTATATGTAACTCTGCCGAAGTCTGAATTTACGATGTTATCGAGTCTTGCGAGCAGTCCTTTGTCAACGAACGAGTTAAAGAACTGCATTTCCTCTGGTGCGTTCTCCAGCACGTAGTTAATGATGTACTTGATCATGTCCTCAGCAACGTCAAGGTAGTCATTGAGATCAGCAAAAGCCATCTCAGGCTCTATCATCCAGAACTCGGATGCGTGGCGAGCCGTGTTGGAATTCTCCGCGCGGAACGTCGGTCCGAATGTGTAAACATTTCTGAATGCGAGTGCGAAGATTTCTGCCTCGAGCTGTCCAGAAACAGTCAAATTCGTCTTCTTGCCGAAGAAGTCCTGGCTGTAGTCAACCTTGCCATCCTCTGTTCTTGGCAGATTGTCAAGGTCAAGCGTCGTTACCTGGAACATTTCGCCTGCGCCCTCAGCGTCGCTAGCCGTGATCTCAGGAGTGTGAACATAAACGAAGTCCTGATCCTGGAAGAACTTATGAATCGCATATGCAACGAGCGAGCGAACTCTGAATACTGCGCTGAACATATTTGTTCTCGGTCTGAGGTATCCGATCTCTCTGAGGAACTCCATGGAGTGGCGCTTCGGCTGAAGCGGATAGTCCGGTGTGCAAGGTCCCTCTATTGTGATTTTGCGAGCCTTGATTTCGAACGGCTGCTTTGCGTTCGGCGTGAGGCTGACGATACCTGTAACCTCGAGCGCTGAGCCGACATAAGCCTTCGCAATCTCCTCGTAATTGTCCAAAAATTCGTCTTCGTATACGACCTGCACGGATTTGAAGAACGAGCCGTCGTTGAGCTCGATGAAACCGAACTTGTTCGAGTTTCTGTTGTTTCTGATCCAGCCCTGAACCGTAACCTCCGCATCGCCGTATTTCTCTGTGTTTCTAAAAAGCTCTCTGAGCAAAACATTATTCATCGCTATTTTCCTCTTCTCGTAAAATTTCTTGTAAATATATTCTCTCCTGCCGCCCTGCATATCCGCGGGCGCTCGGAGCTAAAGTCCACATTACATTATACCCATTTAACCGCACAAACGCAAGGGGCAAAACGCCTATACATTGAGCTTAAAGTGATTTTTCTTGTAATTTATGAGCCCATCCGCCTGCATCTTGCTGAGTTCGAGCGAAAGCCCGCTGCGTTCTACGCCGAGGTAATCCGCAAGCTGCTGCCGTGAGAACGGAATGTCGAACTCGTACTTGCCGAGTCTACGAGCTTCTGCCGACAGGTACGACATGAGCTTATCCCTCGTCGTTCTCTGCCCCATGTGCGCAATCTTCTCGCCATTGCCGATGTTCTTCTCCGCAAGCTCGCCGAGGAGATTCCTGATTACCCTCGTGTGGTGCTCGCAAGCCGACGTGCAGGTCGTCATGATTTGCCTAACGTTGAGGAACATTATCGTGGCTGCCGATTCGGCCACAGCACTCGCGTTCAGGGCGCTTCCGGGTGCGCAAGCAAAAGCCGTCGCAAACGTCTGCCCTGGTCCGAGCTTGGAGAGAATATTTCTGTTTCCCCAGATGTCTTCCTGAATGATGAGCACGCTGCCAGCAAGCACGAGCCCGATTTCCTCCGTCACATCACCCTCACGCATGACGAACGCATCTTTGGGGAACTCCTGCTTTCTCGCCCGTAGGCACGACATCATCGCATTTATCTCGTCCTCTGCGATACCCGAAAAAAGCTTCGACGATTTGATGACAGAAATAAAATTTTTCATGAATTTTTCTCCTTTGTTGAATATTCAACCGATTTGTCGAAAATATTATACTATAATAGCTTCAAGATTACAAGAAAGCCTTGAAAAATCAAATCAAATACAATCAAAATATAATTTGGAGGTGCAAAAATGAAAAGAAGAATTATACAGATAGACGAAGCAAAGTGTAATGGCTGCGGCGCATGTGCAGCGGCTTGCCACGAAGGCGCAATCGCAATGGTTAACGGCAAAGCAAAGCTCATGAGAGACGATTACTGCGACGGTCTCGGCGACTGCCTGCCAGCTTGCCCGACTGAGGCAATCACATTCGTAGAAAGAGAAGCTGCAGCTTACGACGAGGCAGCGGTTCTCGCAAACAAGGCAAAGAAGGCTCAGGAGGCAGGTCATCCAGACGTTCTTCCTTGCGGATGCCCAGGCACACAGTCAAAGTCAATCCATCACGAGGAAGACGAGTGCGAGTGTGCAGGCAGCGCACAGGCAGCTCCAGCTGAGCAGCCAAGCAGACTTTCTCAGTGGCCAGTACAGATCAAGCTCGTTCCAACGCGTGCTCCGTACTTCGATGGCGCAAAGCTTCTGATTGCAGCAGACTGCACAGCTTACGCTTACGGTGCATTCCACGAGAAGTTCATCAAGGGTCACATCACAATCGTTGGCTGCCCTAAGCTCGACAGCGTTGACTATTCCGAGAAGCTCACAGAGATCATCGCAAACAACGACATCAAGAGCGTAACGGTAGTTCGCATGGAAGTTCCATGCTGCGGAGGGCTTGAGCACGCTGCAATCACGGCACTCAAGAACAGCGGCAAGTTCATCCCATGGCAGGTTGTAACGATTTCGACGGACGGTCGCATCATCGAGTAGCCTTGGAGGTTCGTTTTGAAAATACTAGTCAGTGCTTGCCTTATGGGGCAAAATTGCAAATATAATGGTGGGAACAATTATTCAGAAAAGGTCATGAAATTCGTCAGCGGGCACGAGGTCATAGCCGTGTGCCCAGAATCTCTCGGCGGTCTTCCGATTCCGAGAGTCCCATCAGAAATCAAAGACGGGACAGTTATCAACCGCGAGGGCGTAAGCGTAGATAAGGAATTCCGCGAGGGTGCAGCAAAGGCACTCAAAATTGCACTGGATAACGATGTCGACCTCGCAATCTTGCAGTCCCGCAGTCCAAGCTGCGGCACAAAGGAGGTCTACGACGGCACATTCTCAGGAACCAAAATCCCCGGCAAAGGCATCTTCGCCCAGCTCCTCGCCGACGCAGGAATAAAAACAATCGATGTGGCGGACCTTTGAAGCCTCCCCTGATCAGGGGAGGGGGACCGCTTGCGGTGGAAGGGTTATTAACCCCTCAGTCACCTTCGGTGACAGCTCCCCTTGACAGGGGTGCCTCTAACAATAGTAAAAAATCGCTCAAGAATCTTCTTGAGCGATTTTCTCTTTTCTATAAGCTCCCCGACAATGCCACTTGCCATTGTCTCTCGGCTCCCCTAAAGGGGAGCTGGCACCTGCCGTAGGCAGGTGACTGAGGGGTTAGTACAGCTTCGAGCCTGCCGGTATATCATCATCTACCATGAGCAGGTAAAGTCCTTCTTCACCAGCCTCCTGATATACAGCACTGATAAGCATGCCGCAGGAATCGATACCCATCATCTTGCGCGGTGGCAGGTTCGTGATAGCAATCAGTGACTTGCCAACGAGCTCCTCTGGCTCGTAGTACTCGTGAATACCGCTGAGGATTACACGATCTGTACCTGTTCCGTCGTTAAGCACGAACTTCAGGAGCTTCTTGCTCTTTGGAACAGCCTCGCAGGACTTAACCTTGACGATACGGAAGTCAGACTTGCTGAACGTCTCAAAGTCAACCTCGTCCTCAAAAAGCGGCTCGATTGTAACCTTTGAATAATCAGGCTTCTTTACCTTCTTTGCCTCTGCACCGTCCTTCTTCTCAGCACCGATTGGCTTCATAGTCGGGAACAGCACGATATCACGAATCGATGGCTGGTCAAGGATGAGCATGATGCATCTGTCGATACCAACGCCCAGACCACCTGTTGGAGGAAGACCAACTTCGAGTGCGTTTACGAAGTCGAGGTCCATAGGGTGAGCCTCGTCGTCG
>CAVGSW010000107.1:0-4533 GCA_963631945.1 Flexilinea sp.
TCGTGCGCTGCGATGGAAACTGGTCTATCGATGTCTACGTCTGAGAGAATCGGCTTGCCGTCGATGATGTCTCTCGCGCGCTTTGCTGCAAGGATAACCAGCGTATATCTGCTATCTGCTTTTTTTCTTATCTCGTTAATGGATGGATATAACATTACTCTTCCTCCTTATATCTCTTGACTAGCTCCTCAGCCGTGATTTTGACCTTGGAATGCTCTGCGATTACTATTGATTTGACGCGAGATACCGCCTCGCCAAGCTCGCCGTTGACTACGCAATAATCGTATTTTTCGATAAAAGATAATTCCTTCAGCGTCTCTCCGAGCCTCATCTCGATTGCTTCTGCCGTCTCCGTTCCGCGGCCTGTGAGGCGCTTGCGGAGCTCCGACATCGACGGTGGCAAGATAAAGATAAACACGCCGTCAGGGTAATTCTCCTTGACCTTGAGCGCGCCCTGGATGTCTATCTCCAGAATCACGTCAATGCCCTTGGCTAATTTCTCGAGCACCGGTTCCTTCGGCGTCCCATAGCGTCTGCCGTAAACCTGTGCATGTTCAAGGAACCCGTCGTTGTTGATTCTATCGACGAACTCGTCCTCGCTCACGAAATAATAGTGAACGCCGTGGATTTCGCCCTCTCTGGGAGCTCTCGTCGTCATGGAAATCGAAAGCTCAAGGTCGGTCTGCTTGAGTAATTCCGTGCAAATCGTGCCCTTGCCAGCTCCAGACGGTCCTGATAGAACAAATAATTTTCCTGAATGCTGAGTGTTTATATTCATCAAAATCTCCTAAAATCGTCTAACTCTGAACTGATATTTTATCACATTCGGGGCTTTGTTTCAAGTGCTTTGCCCGATATTTTGCTTGATATTTTGCCCGATTTTACTCGATATTTTGAACTTGCTCGCGGATTTTCTCTATCTCGCTCTTGATTTGCAGCATATGACCAGTAATCGTGATGTCATTTGCCTTGGAGCCGATCGTGTTCGCCTCGCGGTTCATCTCCTGAACGAGGAAGTCGAGCTTCTTGCCGTCAGGCTGGCTGCTCTTCGTGATTATGTCCTCAAGCTGGATGAGATGGCTTCCGAGGCGCGTAATTTCCTCGTCGATTGCGCATTTATCAGCAAAGATCGCTGCCTCCACCAAAATTCTATCCTCCGGCACTTCTACGCTGCCGTCGAGGAGCTGCGCGATTCTATCTCTGAGCTTGTCCCTATAGTCAATGGAAACCTGCGGCGCACGCTCTGCGATTTTGTCGAGGAGGGCTCTGATCGTGTGACCTTTTTCGATGAGGTCCTCTGCGAGCTTCTGGCCTTCGATTGTGCGCATCTCGTCGAGGTTCTTGGCTGCTTCTGCAACCGGGATGAGGATTGCCTTCGTGATTTCGCCCTCGTCCTCAACATCTGGAACTGCCTTGAGTACGTCTGGGAAACCTGCGAGCTGTGAAAGGCTGATTGTATCCGTCAAGCCGAACTCGTCCTTCAGCTCGCCGAGGCTATCGTAATACTTACGTGCGATTTCTTTGTTCAGCTTGATTGTAACGTCCGCGTCTGCGATGTTTTCTACCATGATGGAAACGTCAATCTTGCCGCGCTTGATTTTTTCTTTGATGGCTGCCTTCACCTTGTCCTCTGCGAAGCCGTAGCGGTAAGGCATTTTGACGGAAATGTCCGCGTATCTGTGGTTCACCGACTTGATCTGCACCGTGATGTTGCGCGCACCGTCGGAATATTCTGCTCGGCCGAAGCCTGTCATGCTTTTGATCATACCTATTTTACCTCTTTTCTCTGTCGTATTTCTGTATGATTCCGCATATTATTGTAACCGAAAACCGCGTGCCTTGCAAGTGGCTTGCAGGAGATAATCTTAGAAATCGAGAAAATATATCTTCGGCGGAGGGTTTACTTGCGGATAAAGAAAAGTTATAATTAAGAGAGAATTTCAGAAGAGGGAAGAACAAAAATGGCGTTTGATGGAATTGTTACGCGGGCGGTGGTTCGCGATTTGAATGAAAAAATACTACTTGGAAAGATTGAGAAAGTTTATCAGCCTGAGGCCGATGAGCTTGTTTTTCATATACACACTAAGAATGGAAACCTGAGGCTCATGGCCTCGGCGGGTTCGGCGCACGCTCGCGTCGGATTTATCACTGAGAATCCTGTGAACCCGCCGAACCCGCTCGCGTTCTGCATGCTCCTGCGTAAGCACCTGCAGGGCGCTCGCATCACTCAGATTGAGCAGAAGGGCTCGGAGCGTATCATCGAAATCTACATGGAGACGCTCAATGAGCTCGGGTTTACTATGTCCAAGAAGCTTGTGTTCGAAATCATGGGCAAGCACAGCAATATTATACTCGTGGACATTGCGAGCGGTAAGATTATCGACTCGATTAAGCGCGTTGGATTCGATGTAAATCGTGTGCGCCAGCTCCTGCCTGGTCTGATCTATCAGTATCCGCCCGTGCAGGACAAGATTCCGTTTGCAGAGATTTCTGATGAGGAGCTGGCGGGACTGCCGGCTAATGGGAAGGCGATTCTTGGGCGCGTTGGGGGCATCAGCCCGGCGCTGGCGGAAGAGCTCGCGCTGCTCGAGGGTCAGGCGCGGTGCGAGTTCTTCCGCCGGGTGCTGGCCGCGACGGGGTCAGCCGAAGGCGGCCAGCACCAGCTGGCTGGCGGCGGCGAAGTTGACCAGGGCCGCCAGCCAGCGGCGCCGGGCGGCTCCCGCGAGGAAACTGGTGGAGCCGCCCAGGCCGCGCGTGCGGCCGCACCAAGCCTGAGCAGCGGCCGCACGCCGCTGGCCGCCACAGCGGACTCAGCGGGCGGCCAGCGCGCTGCTGCTCCCCGCGTCTACCTGACGAGCAGCAGCGGCGGCCAGGCCGGCGCCCCTGACCGCCGAGGTGGTCCGGTCGACTTCTACCCAGTCCCCCTGTCCGAGCTCGAGTCAACATGCGAAGTAATCGAGTTCCCCGACATCAGCGCCGCCATGGAATTCTACTTCGATAAGAAGACATCATCGAACCAGGGCAAGCAGAAGTCGCACGACCTGATTAAGGCGGTCACCGCGTCCCTCGACAAAATGTACCTGAAGAAGAAGAGGCTCTCGGAAGACCTCCTGAAGGCCGAAAACTCCGAGGATCTCCGCCTCTACGGTGAGCTCCTGACAGCGAACATTCACCTGATTGAGCCAGGCATGAAGTCCGTCGAGGTTACGAACTACTACGACGGCTCCACTGTCAAGATTCCGCTCGACGAAAAGCTCAGCGGCGGCAAGAACGCACAGAAGTATTTCAAGCGCTACGGCAAGGCGAAGACCGCGATCAAGGAGAAGCAGATACAATTAGAAGAAAACGAAGGTGAGATTCAGTACCTCGAATCCGTGCTCACGTACCTCGAGAACACAGATGATGTCCAAGAGATAGAAGCGCTTCGCTCCGAACTTATAGAAACTGGCTACGTCCGCCGCCGCAAGCAGAATGGCGGCTACAAGGAGAAGAAATACAAGCCTCAGCCATATCACTACACCCTGTCGAACGGCATGGAAGTGCTCGTCGGCAGGAACAACAAGGAAAACGATATCCTGACATTCAAGACCGCCTCCAAGGGCGACATCTGGATGCACACGAAGGATATCCCCGGCTCGCACGTAATAGTCAAGACAGGCGGTCTTACTGCCGACGAGCTCGGCGAAGAACTTGTCTGGGAGGCCGCAGCAATCGCCGCCTACCACAGCAAGGCCCGCACATCCGAGAACGTAGCGGTTGACTACGTGCCAATCAGATATGTCAAAAAACCAGCTGGCGCCAAGCCAGGAATGGTAATCTTCACGAACAACCGCACGGTCTACGTCAGCCCGAAACTCCCAGAATAGCACAGAACAGCACAGCAACGCAAAGGCCCCGCACCACCGGTGCGGGGCCTTCCAACGCTCGGGCACAGCTGTGCCTATTCCTCACTCATAGTAAAAACAGTTTTGCGAGCATTATTAGTTCTATCATTTACATTATTAGTAGCCGTGAACAACAACTTCTTGTAAAGCTTGCTCGAGTTCGAAAGCTGAGTAGACGCGTAGTTCTTAGCGAGCTTAGTAGCATAAGCGCGACCTTCCTTCTTGCTCTTCTTGTAAGCCTTCTTCAGGTTCTTCATGTCCTTGCTGAGGTTGTTATACATCGACTGCTCCTGAGCCTTCCAGTAATCCTTTACGCCTTGGCTGAGGAACTCTCTGTCCATCTCAGCGATACCGCAGATTCTCTTGCAAGCCCAGTACATGTTGCTGGAGCTGTAATCGTTGCTGTTGATCTTGTAAGACTTGTGCGTATCAGTGATTCCGCTGAAAGCCGGGATGAATACGGAATGCTCCGCATTGCCCATGCACAGCCACTGCAGCTGGCAAGTGTCAGTAGGAAGATCAGTATAAGTCTGGATGATGTGAACATCGGACTGACGAGTAACGCCGATAGGACGTCTGCCAGCATTTTCAGCTTTGCTCATATCATACTCAGTGCCCTCATAACGATTTCTGTAGATATCCATTACAT
>CAVGSW010000108.1:0-4500 GCA_963631945.1 Flexilinea sp.
AAGGAATGGTGTGAATTCGGTTCAATTGTAGCGAATGTGTCGGCGGGTAGCTAGTACAAAATATGGCGTTTCCGTGGTGAGTTTGTCGGAATTGCGGAGGAAATTTCACATAGGTGGCGGGGGTATGAATATTGAATGTGAATTTGCACGAGGCTCTTGACGCTTGAAATTCCAACGGTTATTATATGTACGGAATTTTACGAAAGGGATTACAAGGGGAAGTTAACGAAAGGAATTATGCAAGATGATTGAGGTAAAGAATTTATGCAAACGCTATGGTGACCACATCGCCGTAGACGACCTAAGTTTTACCATCGAGAGCGGTCATGTGTACGGATTCTTGGGACCAAACGGTGCTGGAAAATCGACGACCATGAACATTATCACGGGCTGTCTGGCGGCAACGTCGGGCTCGGTCACAATCGATGGTTATGACATTTATGAGGATGCCCAGGAGGCGAAGAGCCGCATCGGGTACCTGCCAGAGATACCGCCGCTGTATCAGGACATGACGGTTCGCGAGTATCTGATGTTTGTGGCAAAGGCAAAGGGTGTCGGACACGGCGCTGAGTGGAAGGATAAAAAGGCGGTTCGCCAGGCAATCGAGAATCAGCTCGCAGCTGCAATGGCTGTTACGCAGCTTGAGGACGTGGAAAATCGCTTGATCAAGAACTTGTCGAAAGGCTATAAGCAGCGTGTTGGAATCGCACAGGCACTGCTCGGTGGTCCAGAGATTATCATTCTCGACGAGCCGACGGTCGGACTTGACCCGAGACAGATTATAGAAATCAGAGACCTTATTCGCGAGCTCGGCAAGGAGCATACGGTAATCCTCAGCAGTCACATCTTGTCAGAAGTTCGTTCGATTTGCGATAGACTGCTCATCATCGCAGGGGGCAAGCTCGTGGCAAGCGATACGCCAGAGCACCTCGAAGAGCAGTATGCACCGATGACGTTTGAGGAGATATTCCTGGAGCTCACTGGCGAGATGTCGGAGGAGCAGGTAGAGCGTATCGCACTCGGCGAGGCTGCGAAGATTGTAGCAGAGCCAACAGAACCAGTCAAGGCAGCCGAGCCAGTACAGGCGGTAGTTGAAGCGGCTGCAGAGCCGGCGGTTGAGGCTACTGCGGAGGAAGCTGCTACAGAAGCGGCTGCAGAACCTGAGCCTGTTGTGGAGACTGCCGAGCCGGAGATTGCAGCTACTGAAGAGGCTCTGGAGACTGCGGAACCTGTACAGGCAGCCGCTGAAGAGTCCGTAGCAGCCGCAGCAGCAGAAGAGAAAGAGGAGGTCGCAGAATAATGAAAGCAATATTTGAGCGTGAATTTCGCTCCTACTTTACATCGGTTTCCGGCTACCTTTTCGCAGCATTTTTACTGCTTTTTACTGGAATTTACACGATGAGCGTCTGCTTAGTTGGCGGATATGCAAACTACGAATACGTACTTGGAAACATGACATTCATCTTCCTTTTGATCGTACCTGTAATCACGATGAAGAGCTTTGCGGAGGAACGCAGACAGCGCACAGACCAGCTCCTTTACTCACTCCCAATCGGAATGACAAAGGTTGTGCTCGGCAAGTACCTTGCACTCCTGGCAGTGTTTGCAGTGCCTACGCTCGTGACATGCATCTACCCGATAATCCTCAATTTCTACGGAGATGTGTCATTTAGAACAATTTTCGTTACATATATTGGTTTCTTCTTGCTTGGAGCATCGCTTTTGGCAATCGGAATGTTCATTTCGTCACTCACTGAGAGCCTGCCACTTGCGGCTGGAGGAACTTTCCTGGTATTGCTGCTCGATTTCTTTGCAAGTAGCCTCTCGAGTTACCTGTCGATAGGCGGCGAGCTTTTGACAAAGCTTTGCCTGTTTGACCTGATGGACGACTTTGTGTACGGAGTTTTGAATATCAAATCAATCGTACTCTTCCTGTCCGTGATAGGATTTTTCGTGTTCCTGACGATTCAGGCATGTGAGAAGAGGAGGTGGAGCTAATGTTCGGCAAGAAAAAGCAAGGCGAGCAGGCTGAGATGAACGGCCAGAATTACGCGAGCGAGCAGGCTCAGTCAAATGAACAGGCTCAGTCAAATGAACAGGCTCAGTCAAGCGAGCAATTCAAGGAAGCAAAAGAGAAAAAGCCAAAGCTCACAAAAGAAGAGAAGAAAGCTCGCAGAAAAGCACAGCACACATCGATCGTTGAGGACATCAAGGCGATTGTGCACAAGAAGGGGTTCAAAATCGGAACATATACGGCTGGAGCTACAGCAATCGTGCTGGCAATTTTGGTTGTAATAAACTTACTGGTATCCACCCTCCCAGAGAAGTTCACTGAGTTTGACCTTTCGGGCAGCGACCTTTACGAGCTCGCAGAGCAAACGGAGACAGTGGTTAGCGGATTGGAAAACGATGTTACGATTTACTGGATCGTACAGGATAACAACGAGGATTCGACGCTTGAGAAGACTTTGGCTAGATACGAAGACCTCAGCAAGCACATCACAATCGAGAAGATTGACCCAGTCGAAAATCCTAACTTTGCATATCAATACACGAGCGATGACATTTACAACAACAGCTTGGTTGTAAAGTGCGAAGCTACTGGCAAGTCAAGATATGTAAGCTATTACGATATTTACGAGTCAAGCTATGACGAAAACTACAATACTGTTACTGAGTACAATGGTGAGGGCGAGCTGACATCGGCTATCAACTTTGTAACTTCGGATGAGATGGCGACGGTTTACTACCTGTCGGGACACGGCGAAGAGGAGATTCCTGACAATTTGACTGAGGCTCTCACAAATGAGAATATTTCCCTGGAAAGCCTCAATCTTTTGACGGAGGATTCCGTGCCTGAGGATTGCAAAGCACTCCTTATCTATAGCCCGGCTTCTGATATTTCCAAGGACGAGGTAAAGAAAATCGAGTCATATCTTGAGTCGAACGGCAATTTGATGCTGTTCACGGACTGCGAGCATGAGAATTTGACGAACCTCGAGTCAATCATGGAGGAGCGCGGAGTTAGCGCGGTTGACGGCATGGTTGTTGAGTCGAACAGAAATTACTACATGTCGAATTATCCGAACTATCTGGTTCCGGCTATCACGAGCCACGACATCACGGATCCGATTATCGAGGGCAACTATCAGATCTTGATGCCTATCGCGCAGGGACTTGAGGTTACGAACGATTCAGACGACGATGTTGAGGTTGATGTACTTCTTTCGACGACTTCCGAGGCATATTCAAAGGCTGACGGAGTCAATGCAACAAAGGCGGCATTCGAGGATGGCGATATCGAGTCTGATGGTGGATTCGCTCTGGCCGTTGCAATCACTGACCAGACGGACACTGGCGAGGCAAAGATCGTTTGGACGACGAGCACGTCGCTTATCAGTGAGCAGATTGACCAGCTCGTATCTGGCGCGGACATGGATTTCGTGACGAATGCGTTCGGATGGCTTTGCGAGATGGAGGATACAATCAGCATCCACGCAAAGACGATTTCGTATGATTACTTGACGTTGACTTCGGCTCAGTCGGGTCGCTGGACGATGCTCATGGTTATCGTTATTCCGCTCGGCACGCTGATCGCTGGCGTTGTGGTTTGGATGAAGCGGAGGAAGAAGTAATGAGGAAGAAAATGAGTAGGTCGACGAAGTTGTTGGTGCTACTGGGGTGTTTGGTGGTTGCGGTCGGCGGATATGCGTTGACTAAGAGCCTAGTTGCCAAGTCGGAGGCTGCGGAGGCTGAGGCAAATGCTGATATCGAGTTCGTGTCCGCTGGCGAGCCAGTTGAGATGACATGGAACTACGGAGACGAGACATACACAGTCAAGAGAATAGAGGTCGAGGCCGAGGATGCTGATGCAGCTAATTCCGATGCTACGGAAACGACAGATAGCGAATCCGAAGATACTACTGAGGAGACTGCGGATGACGATTCGGCAAGTGACATAGAGTACAAGTGGGTTTGGACGGATGACGAGAGCTTTGAGCTGGACCAGACAACTGTAGAGGCTATGGCCTCGGCGGTTTCGAGCATAACTGCGGATCAAGTTTTGACTGGTGTGACGGATTACGACCAGTACGGACTCGCTGAACCCGACAGCACAATTACAGTCAAAACAGCAGATGGCATGACGTACACCATCTTGACGGGTGACTATAACAGCACGGCGTATGCCTACTACGCAATGCTCGACGGTGCAAGCGACGTATACTTGGTAACAGGCGACTACCTCGACAACTTCGAGTACTCAATCGACGAACTCGAGGCGACCGCAGACGAGGAGACGGAGGAGTAGTCAATTACCCCTCCGCCTCGCTGTCGCTCGGCACCTCCCCTTTAGGGGAGGCGAGAAACAAGGAGTATGCCTCACTGGGCAGTCAGTTTCGTAGGTCTCTCGGCTCCCGCTGTCGTTGTATCTGTACACTTAGCACCTCGGCTTCGCTAAAAGGGAGCTGGCACGGTACCAGCCATGACTGAGGAGTAATT
>CAVGSW010000109.1:0-4474 GCA_963631945.1 Flexilinea sp.
GACACCGACGAGAAATACCGCGGAATATCGAGCATGAAATTACTCCAGCATGTAGTCGAACTGCTGCGGGATGAGGGATTTTTCTTGGTGAACGCGGACATAACCATCATAGCACAGCGACCCAAAATTGCAGGGTACATCCCGAAGATGCGCGAGAATATCGCCAGCGTCATCGGCTGCGACGTAAGCCAAATCAATATCAAGGGAACAACCACCGAAAAGCTGGGCTTCGCAGGACGCGAAGAGGGAATAGCCAGTGAGGCGGTTTGCATATTAAACAAAAAATAAAATCAAAAATTAAGCGTAGAGGTGAAAAAATATGAAAATGTCACAGATGCATTTCCACACACTTAGGGAAGTGCCAAACGAAGCTGAAATTCCAAGCCATATCCTGCTCCTTAGATCGGGCATGATCAAGAGAACGGTTGCAGGTATTTACTGCTACATGCCGATGGGTTGGAGAACAATCCGCAAGATTGAGCAGATCATCAGAGAAGAAATGGACGCACAGGGTGCAGAGGAAATGTACTCACAGATCCTTCAGCCAGGCGACCTTTGGAAGGAATCCGGCAGATGGTCGGCATACGGCCCAGAGATGTTCAGACTCACGGACAGAAGCGGCAGAGATTTCTGCCTTGGACCAACAGCTGAGGAAATCTACACTCAGATTGCCAAGGAAGACATCACATCGTACAGACAGCTCCCGAAGATGCTCTACCAGTTCACTGATAAGTTCAGAGACGAGGCGCGCCCACGCTACGGCATGATGCGTTCGCGTGTTTTCATCATGAAGGACAACTATTCTTACGACATTAACCCAGAGGGCATGGACGTAAGCTACAATAAAATGTACGAAGCATACATGAATTCGTTCACACGTTGCGGACTGAATTTCCGCCCAGTTGAGGCAGACACAGGCGCAATCGGCGGTTCGAACTCCCACGAGTTCACAGCGCTTTGCGAATACGGCGAGTCAGAAATTGCATATTGCGATAACTGTGATCTCGCAGCTACGGTAGAGAAAGCCGTTTGCGTAGACGCACCAGCTCAGGACGACGTAGAGATGCTTCCACTCGAGAAGGTTCACACTCCAGGAACAAAGACGATCGACGCGGTTGCAGAATACCTCAACCTCGACAAAACACAGACTATCAAAGCACTTCTCTTCGTGACATACGACGAGGAAGGCAAGGAAACAGGCTATGTTGCAGCGTTCATCCGCGGCGACAGAGAGCTGAATATGACAAAGTTAGTTAATGCGCTTGACATCCCAGCATATGCTATTGCATTTGCGGACGAAGCGAAGATGTCAGCTGCAACAGGTTGCGTTGGCGGCTTCACAGGCCCTATGCACCTGCACGATTGCAAGATCGTAGTTGATAGCGAGCTCGTAGGACTTAAGAACCTGTGCGCAGGCGCTTGCGAGACGGATTATCACTACATCAATATGAACTACGGCCGCGACTACAAGGGCGATATCGTCTGCGACCTCAAGATGCTGAAGGAAGGCGACGTTTGCCCGAACTGCGGCAGCCCAGTTCGCCACGCAAGAGGCGTAGAAGTTGGCCAGATCTTCAAGCTCGGAATCAAGTACTCCGAGCCGATGCAGGCTTTCTACAAGGACGAAGATCAGAAGGATCAGCCAATCTGGATGGGTTGCTACGGCATCGGCGTATCCCGTACATTCCAGGCAATCATCGACATGGCTGAGAACCACGACGACAACGGTATCATCTGGCCTATGTCAGTTGCTCCATATCACGTTATCATCACTGAGGTTAAGCCAGGCGATGAGACGCAGGATGCAGTGAGCCAGAAGATTTACGACGAGCTCACAGCAGCTGGCGTTGAAGTTATCTGGGACGACAGAGACGAGCGCCCAGGCGTTAAGTTCAAGGATGCTGACCTGATCGGTATTCCAGTTAGAATCACTGTTGGCAAGCTTGCAGGCGAAGGAAAGGTAGAGTACAAACTCCGCCGCGACGCTGACAAGAGCGAAAAGAGCGTAGACGAGGCAATTGCAGATGCTATCGCAATCGTAAATGCAGAGAAATCAGGTAAATGTTATTTTGAGAAATAAGAGCGAGCAAAACGAAAAGTCACAGAATCTATATTGGGAAATGTTCGTGCTTTTCTTCAAGCTTGGACTGTTCACGATAGGCGGGGGCATGGCAATGGTGCCGCTCCTGCAGGAAAAAGTCTGCGACGAGAAAGGCTGGCTCACGGAGGAAGAAACGGTTGACTGCCTAGCGGTCAGCCAAGGCCTTCCTGGCGTAATCGCGGTGAACATGTCCACATATGTCGGCTACAAGCTCAAAGGTCTGCCAGGTGCTATAATTGCAACGGCTGGGACGATTATCCCATCGTTTGTAATTATCATTTTGGTGGTATTATTCTTAGATACAATAGCCGAAAATCCATACGTTCTGGGAGCCATGGCAGGTATCCGTGCAGCGGCGACTGGACTGGTGGCGTTTGCGGCATATAAATTAGGCAAGCAGGTGCTTAACGGCAAAGGCGCGTTCGAGTGGATAGTTGCTCTCATTGCGTTCGTGCTCGTAGCGTTCTTCGATGTGAATGCTGTCTGGGTAATCCTCGGAAGCATAGCAGTCGGAATTGCCTATACACTGTTGATGGCGAAAAAAGCCTCTGATGCAAAGGGGGCGAGCAAGTGATGATATACTTGAAACTGTTCCTCGCCTTTGCAAAGATCGGATTCATAGGCTTCGGGGGCGGACTCGCGATTCTGCCTCTCATATATCAGAGCGCGCTAATGTTCAGCGAGATGTCCGCGAGCGAGTTCGCGAATCTGTTCGCGATATCGCAGGCAACGCCGGGACCGATTGCTATCAACGCGGCGACGTTCGTGGGATTCAAGATTGCGGGCGTAAGCGGAGCCGCGGCGGCCACAGCGGGCGTTGCGATTCCGTCGTTCATTCTGGTAGCGATTGTAGCTGGATTCATAGACAGGCATCAGGAAAGCCCGCTCATCCGCGGAGCGTTTACTGGAATCAGACCTGCGACCGTTGGAATGCTCGCTTCGGCAGTTGTTTTCATCGGGGAAACGGCTTTGTTTGAGAGTGGTGAGGCTGTGTTTACTAGCCTATCGGATTTCGCGGCGCAGTTCGAGGTAATACCTGCGATTCTGTGCGTGGCGACGGTCGTTCTCATGAGCAAGACGAAGCTCGGGACAATCAAAATCATAATTTTAATGGGAATACTCGGAGCGATATTCTGCTCCTAAAACATAAAACGAGGTGAAAAGTATGAAAAAGTTTATCATTGAGATGGAAAACGGCGATGTGATGAAGGGCGAACTTTATCCAGAAATCGCGCCTATTACAGTTGAAAATTTCGAGAAGCTGGCAGGAGAGGGATTCTATGACGGACTCATCTTCCACAGAGTTATTCCAGGCTTCATGATTCAGGGCGGCTGTCCGCAGGGCAATGGCACGGGCGGCCCAGGATATACGATCAAGGGCGAATTCGCAGCTAACGGTGTTGCAAACAACCTGAAGCACACTCGCGGCGTGCTTTCCATGGCTCGCTCGATGATGCCAGATTCAGCTGGCTCGCAGTTCTTCGTTATGGTTGCGGACGCACCGCACCTCGACGGACAGTATGCGGCATTCGGCAAGGTTACCGAGGGTATGGAAGCAGCAGATAAGATCGTTGCAGTTAGAAGAGACTTCCGCGACAAGCCTTTTGAGAAACAGGTAATCAAGACAATTAAGATTGTGGAGGAATAAGGAAGGATGGCTTTTTTCAGAGAAGTCGGAGAGGATATTAGAAATATAGTAGATAAGGACCCAGCAGCGAGAAACGGATTCGAGGTGCTCATTTGCTACCCTGGAATTTGGGCGCTCATTCTGCATAGACCAGCGCACTGGCTGTACAAGCATCACTGCCCATTCCTGGCAAGAGTAATTTCTCAGCTCGCGAGGTTCTTTACTGGAATAGAAATTCACCCAGGTGCAAAGATCGGCCGCAGATGCTTCATCGACCACGGCATGGCAGTAATCATCGGTGAGACTGCGGAAGTCGGCGACGACGTTACGATTTATCAGGGCGTTACGCTGGGCGGCACGGGCAAAGACACAGGCAAGCGTCACCCGACCATCGGCAACCGCGTAATCGTATCGAGCGGTTCCAAGGTTCTCGGACCATTCAAGGTTGGCGACGATGTCAAGATTGGCGCGGGATCTGTCGTGCTGAAGGAAGTTCCGCCGAACTGTACGGTTGTCGGAATTCCAGGCACTATCGTCAAGAGAAACGGCAAGAGCACGACTCAGGACATGGACCAGGTCGACCTTCCGGATCCTGTTGCAGTAGAAATCGAGTGCCTGCGCAAGCGCGTAATGGAGCTTGAGAAAATTTTGCAGACTACGCACAAGATCGAGGCTAGTTGCATCGACTGCGCTGGTTCATCGAACTTGGAAGAGAATTTGATGGAGTTCATTCGCGAGAAGAACGA
>CAVGSW010000110.1:0-4391 GCA_963631945.1 Flexilinea sp.
GACGCTCGGAGGGCGAGTTGCTCATATGAAGCAAACAGCCGGATAAGAGGCGGATTGAGATATCCGTTTCTTATCCGTTTTTTATTGTGCTGGGGCGCCCGCGGCCGCCGCATGCTGCCTTGGTTGACTGTGCGGCATGCGGCGAGCTCCGTGGTTCGCCTTGGTTAGCTGTGCGAACCGCGGAGTGGCGGCTGGACAGCCGCCGCCGCGGGCGCCCGCAGTGCAGAACGCAGAGATACCAATTCTGAACTGTGGGCAAGCTCAAGCTTCTCTGCGGGCGATCGAAACTGTGTGAATCGGAGGAAACTATGGATTTTCTGAATGGGAATATCAAGTCTATTTATTGTAAATATTTGGCGGCGGCGTTCGGCAGTGCCGTGATTTCGTCGATTTATTCGATTGTGGACACTGCCATGGTCGGGCAGTATCAAGGGCCGGACGGCACTGCGGCGCTCGCGGTCGTTGCGCCTGTGTGGAACATCATCTACAGCCTCGGACTTCTGATGGGTATCGGCGGCAGCGTAATTTTCAGCACGCAGAGAGCAAGGCGCGAGAGCGGGGGCGGAGGTGCGAGCGCGACCGACGAGCCGAACACTACCATTCCAGCGAAAGCACGCAGGCAGGCGAAGAATGCTGACATCGAGAACCAGTATTTCACGACTGCGGTGATTGGCGGAATCATTTTGTCGATTCTGGCTTGGATCGGTGTAATCGTGTTCGAGGACGGAATTCTGACGTTCTTCGGGGCGGACGAGTCGCTGCTCGTGCTGGCGAAGGAATACATGAAGCCAATCAAGTATGTATTCCCGCTGTTTCTGTTCAACCAGATGCTGGCGGCATTTCTCAGGAATGATAAGGATCCAGCGCTTGCGACGTTCGGCGTGCTTTCAGGCGGAATTTTCAACGTGTTCGGGGATTATTATTTCGTGTTCCCGTGCGACATGGGCATATACGGCGCAGGACTTGCAACTGCAATTGGTTCGGCAATTTCGTTCGTTGTGATGATGTCGCACTTCTTCAAGAAGAAGAACACGCTTAGACTCATCGCCCCGCAGAACTTATTTGCAAAGCTCGGCGAAATTTCTGTGACGGGCTTTGCTACATTCTTTATAGACGTCGCGATGGGGATTTTGACTGTGCTGTTCAATAGGCAGATTATGGCGTATCTCGGGGCGAACGCGCTCGCGATTTACGGACCTGTCATTCAGGTAAGCACGTTCGTGCAGTGCTGCGCGTACAGCGTTGGACAGGCGAGCCAGCCGATTATCTCTGCAAACTTTGGGGCTGGAAAGGGCGACAGAATCAGGCAGACGCTGAGACTCGCCCTCATCACGACTGCGATATTCGGTCTGTTCTGGACGGGACTCAGCATGGCGTGCCCGAATTTCTACATCAGGGTATTCATGTCGCCGACGGACGAGATTCTGGCAATGGCCCCTGCGATTATCAGGGCTTATGCGCTTTCGTTCTTGCTGCTGCCGTTTAACATATTCTCGACTTATTATTTCCAGGCGATTATGCAGCCTATCGTTGCGTTCATCGTTTCGGTTGCGAGGGGGCTTGTAATCAGCGGGATTTTGATTCTGGTGCTGCCGGCGGTTGTGAGCGCGGGGTCGCTTTGGTTTGCGATGCCGATTACGGAGCTCGCCGTCGCCTGCTATGTTGCAATAGCTATGCGGCGGTACACCCGCAGACTGTAGGTGGCCGCGGCCGCATGCCGCCTTGGTTGACTGTGCGGCATGCGGCGCTCGCGGTTCCCACAGTTACCCGGCGTGAACCGCGAGCAGCGGAGTGCCACTAGGCACTCCGCTGCGGCCGCGCGGAAGACCGCAGATTGTGTCGAAACATGTCGAAACATTTTTTCCCTTTTTGCTTGCGAGTGTGCGATAATATAGGTGAGCCGAAACCGAAATTGAAATAACGTGTGATTTCGTGTGGAGGCGAGCGGCCAAATCGATTTCTGCTTCAAGTGGAGGTGAGCACATGGAGAAGTTTTTACCGGTAGTCAACAGAACGAATTGCTGCAAGGTTTTTCTGAGCGACATCGTCTACGTTCAGGCCGACGGGCGCCGCGTCAAGATCGTCACGCCGAGCCAGGTTTTCTACATATACGCGAAGATTTCGGACATCAGCCTGTACTTCGAGGGAGAGCAGCGGTTTTTCCAGTGTACGCAGCGCATAGTGATAAACCTCGACTATGTTTTTTCGGTGCGGAATCAGACGATTTCCTTCATAAACGGGTTCGAGTTTCTTATCGGGAGGACGAGCTATCTGAAGACGAAGCAGGCCTTTATCGACTATATGAAGCAGGCGGAACTGAAGTGACGGGCGGCAGTGATTTTATTGAAAAAAATCGGGAAAATTACGAGAAATATTGCTCGAAAATGCTTGCAATCATGCGGGCTTTGATATATAATGTCTGATGTATGTTTGTGCATACAGAAATTTAGCACACCGCTCCTTTGAGATGGTTGCCGCGATATCCTGAAATAAGGATGCCGAGAGGCAAGCGGTATAGCTCGCAAGGCGGTGGAAGAGAAAACCAGGAGGAACAAAATGGCAGTAATTACAATGAAACAATTACTCGAAGCAGGTGTTCACTTTGGACACCAGACAAGAAGATGGAACCCTAAGATGGCTCCTTACATCTTCACAGAAAGAAACGGAATCTACATCATCGACCTTCAGAAGACAGTTAAGAAGATCGACGAAGCTTACGACTTCATGAGAACAGTTGGCGAATCTGGCAAGCCAGTACTTTTCGTTGGTACGAAGAAGCAGGCTCAGCAGGCTGTTAAGGACGAAGCTGCAAGATGCGGTCAGTACTATGTAAGCGAAAGATGGCTCGGTGGCATGCTCACTAACCACAAGACGATCGCTAAGAGAATTCAGAGACTTGCTGACATCCAGAAGATGGAAGAAGACGGCACATTTGAGAAGCTCGCTAAGAAGGAAGTTATCAAGCTCAAGGCTGAGGCTGAGAAGCTCGAGAAGTACCTCGGCGGAATCAAGGACATGAAGGGAATGCCTGGCGCATTATTCATCGTTGACCCTAAGAAGGAAAGAATCGCTGTTAAGGAAGCAAGAATCCTTGGAATTCCTATCGTTGGTATCGTTGACACTAACTGTGACCCAGACGATGTTGACTATGTAATCCCAGCAAACGACGATGCTATCAGAGCCGTAAAGCTTATCGCAAGCAGAATGGCTGACGCTATCATCGAAGCAAATCAGGGCGAGAGCTTTGATGAAGGAACTCCAGAAGAAGCAGAGGCAGAGGCTGTAGAAGCTGAGGCTGAAGCTGAAGAAGCTCCAGTAGAAGAATAATTCACGGGTTTATTTGAGGAGGAAAAAATAATGGCTGTTACAGCTCAGATGGTAAAAGAATTAAGAGAAATGACAGGCGCTGGCATGATGGATTGCAAGAAGGCACTTGTTGAGGTTGATGGCAACATCGAAGCTGCTGTTGACTATTTGAGAGAAAAGGGACTCGCAAAGGCTGCTAAGAAGGCTGGCAGAGTTGCTGCAGAAGGTCTTGTAAAGATCGCATTTTCCGATGATCACAAGTCAGCTGCTATCGTAGAGGTTAACTCCGAGACTGACTTCGTTTCCAAGAACGAAGAGTTCGTAGAGTTCGTAGATGCACTCGCTAAGCTTGCACTCACTGCAGAGTCTGAAGATATGGATGCATTCAAGGCTATGGCTTTCGAAGGCGGTACAGTTGCTGATGCACTTACTGCAAAGATCGCAAAGATCGGCGAAAACATGTCCGTTAGAAGAATTGCTAAGGCTAGCGGCGACGTAGTTACTTCCTACGTTCACGGCGGCGGCAGAATCGGCGTTATCGTAGTTGGTAGCGGCGAAGACAACGAGGCTAACAAGACAGCTCTCACTAACGTTGCAATGCAGGTTGCTGCAATGAATCCGCAGTACGTTAAGGAAAGCGACATTTCCGCTGACGAACTTGCTAAGCTGAAGGAAATCACTCTTGAGAGCGCACTCAACGATCCGTTCACACTTCCTAAGCAGATACTCAACGACCTTCTTGACAAGGCAGTTGATGGTGTTTGGGGTGACGAAGACGTTGCTATTCTCAAGGAAAAGAGAGAAGACAAGGGCTTCAACTTCAACTATCTTCCAAACTTCCTTTCACAGGAAGCAAAGGCAAAGCTTGCTGAGCTCGCTGTTGCTGCAAAGGCTGCAATCACTGAGAACAAGATGTTCTCCGGCATGGTTGAGGGTCGTGTAAAGAAGCAGCTCAAGGAGATCTGCCTCATGGATCAGACTTACGTAAGAGCAGAGGACGGAAAGCAGTCCGTTGTTAAATACCTTGAATCCGTAGACAAGAACCTTTCAATCGCAAAGGTTGTACGTTTCGAGGTAGGCGAAGG
>CAVGSW010000111.1:0-1078 GCA_963631945.1 Flexilinea sp.
GCAGGAGCTGTGAATCTCGAATTTGGATGAGCGCCCTTGACGAATTCCTCGCCGCGAGCCTTCTTCGCCTGCTCTTCCTTGCCGTTCCAAGGCTGAGCCTGCCAGTCAAGTCCGTTCTCAGGTGCTGGAACATCCAGACCTTCCCACCAAACTGTGTTGTCGTCGAGATTTCTAGCAACGTTCGTATAAATCGTATTTTTCTTTGTAGTCATCAAAGCATTGTTGTTCGTCTTGGAGTTAGTTCCAGGAGCTACGCCGAAGAAGCCGTTCTCTGGGTTAACTGCATAGAGTCTGCCGTCTTCGCCGATTCTCAGCCAAGCGATATCGTCGCCAATCGTATAAACCTTGTAGCCAGCCTCTCTGAGGTGCTTTGGCGGAATGAGCATTGCGAGGTTTGTCTTGCCGCATGCGCTCGGGAAGGCAGCAGAAATGTATTTTTTCTCGCCGTTCGGAGCTTCTACGCAAAGGATGAGCATGTGCTCTGCCATCCAGCCTTCACGCTTGCCGAGTACCGAACCGATACGAAGCGCGAAACACTTCTTGCCAAGCAGTACATTGCCGCCGTAAGCGGAGTTGATGCTCCAGATTGTGTTCTCCTCTGGGAACTGTGCGATGTATTTTTTCTCTGCGTCAACTTCTGCCTTGGAATGCAGGCATCTAACAAAGTCTGCGCCTTTGTTGAGTTCTTCGATAACTGGGTCGCCGATTCTCGTCATGATGTTCATGGAAAGAACAACGTAGATGGAGTCGGTGATTTCGATACCGATTTTGCTGAATGGGGAGCCGACAACGCCCATGGAGTACGGGATTACGTACATCGTGCGGCCTTCCATAGCTCCGTCGTAGAGCTTGCGCATCTTCGCGTACATTTCGTCCTTCTGAACCCAGTTGTTCGTCGGACCAGCGTCCTTCTCCTCTGTCGTGCAGATGACCGTGCGCTTCTCGTCGCGGGCAACGTCCTTCGGGTCTGTGCGGTAGTAGTAGCAGCCTGGGAGTTTTTCTTCGTTCAGCTTAATCATCTCGCCGGTTTCAACTGCGAGCGCTCTGATTGCCTCGAGCTGTTCTTCGCTTCCGTCAA
>CAVGSW010000111.1:1698-4360 GCA_963631945.1 Flexilinea sp.
GTGCCGATTCTAATCAGGTTCTGCACGCCGAACTCCGTGATGAGCTCCCACGAGTAAATTCCCATGGACGGCATGCCCATGCCGCTTCCTTGCACGGAAACTGGCACGCCCTTGTAGCGACCGGTGAATCCGTACATATTTCTAATCTCCGAGTAGCGAACTGGCTCCTCGAGGAATGTTTCTGCGATAAATTTTGCTCTCAGCGGGTCGCCCGGCATGAGGACGGACTCTGCGATTTGGCCTTTTTCGGCTCCGATATGTAATGACATAATTCTCCATACCTTTCTATTTTATAAACAATTAATACGGCAACTCGAGATACGGGTCAACCATGCAGCTGCGAAGACCCTTGCGAATAGACACGTTCGGAATCTGCGCAACTATGTAGGATGCGCCAGGGTTGCCTTCGATGAGGTCCACACCGTCTGGAGTGATTGCGAAGTCCCAGCCGACCAGCTGCACTTCCTTGACAATCGGTGCGGCCTTGCGACACGTGTCCAGAATCTGGTCCCAGTGCGGGATTTGGAATCCTTTGATGGTGAGGCCGCTCGTCGGGTGCACAGCGAACGTGTTCGACGAAAGGTCTGCTGCGTCCGTCAGAACTACGCCAGTGGTAGGGTCCACGGAAGCTGCTATGCCGCCCGCATGGAAGTTGTCCACGACCGCGCCTCGCCCCATACGAAAGACGGAGTAGAGGAAATGGCATTCGCCATCCTTATATAATGTAGTGATGCGCAACGTGTTGACGGAAGCTGGGCAGAATGCCGCGACCGCCTCGTGCTGCGTGATGTATTCTTCTATTATTGATTTTTCTTCCTGAATCAGTGCTTCATAGGCGCTGCGCCGCTCTTCTGGGTCATCCGTGAGATGCAATTTGTGGATGCCTATTCCCTGGGTTTTCGCCAGTGGCTTTACCAGAAAATCGCTAATCCCTGCGGTCTTAGCCATGAATTCGTCGAACGTGAGATCCATGTTGACGAACCAGCGGCGGTGTATATGTGGAGCAAATGTCTCGTTGAACTTTGCCTTATCATCAAAATATTTTTTTGCGATGCGGTGGTCGTTATATGTCAGGCGCATGCGAATAAACATGTCCAGCGTGACATGCTGCCGCTGCTCTTCTGGCGTGCGCTCGTAGAACTTGAAAACGAGGAAGTCTTCGTAGGAAGAGCCGCAGTTGTTTCTACTCTTGAGAACTTCTAGGTCCATCTTGGCTTCGTTCCAGCCTGTTATCGCCATAATCTCTTGGCGGTAGGTTTCTTTGTTCTCTGCGGTAGTGTTCTTATGGTCTGTGATTTCCTTCAGGGCCATGTCTAGCTCCTCGCCTTCGAGTTCCCAAAGCGAATTCTGGACATACTTGAGGCTAGAAATCCCCATAGCGCGGAAACGATTGATTTCTGACTGCGTCTTCTCGGCATCCCAGCCTGTCTTGCGGCAGACCGTGTCGAGGTAGAACTTCCGTCCATCTGCGCGCCGCTGATCTGCGGTTGCAAGCGCTTCTGCGAGAACTGGCAAATCTTCTTCTGATAGGTCGTAGGCAGCATTGCTGATATATTGTCTCCTAGAAATTCCGTATGCAGCGGCCTGCTTGAGCGCCTCGGCTGCGGCCTCGCGATCCCAGCCTGTCTTCTCGCAGACTTCTGTAATCGCCTTTTCGCTGGTTTCTTTCCGCTTACGGATTTTCTCGACGAGCTCTGCAATTTCTGCATCGCTGAGATTCCATGCTTCGTGCTTCAGGTACTGCTTGTAGGTGAGCCCGAGCTCCCTGGCCGCATCCATCTGCTTTTCAGCTTTGTTTGTGCGCCAACCGGTGATTTCGCAAACTTTTGCGACGGTCGGGTCGACTTTTTTGCTGCTAAATAACATTTTTGTTTAATTTCCTTTTGTTTTCTTTTCTTCTATACTTCTGTTTGCTGTTTGCCGGATAATTTTTGCCCATTTTGAAAGCAAGCCCCTGAAAAGTCTTTCAAGGGCTTTAGTTCACGAGACCTGTGGGAGACACATCCACAGGTCGGTTTTGCTCATTCTGTGCATTTAACTTATGCACTGGTGGGGACGGGTGAGACTTATTTTGCTGCCTTTGCAGCGTTGAATCTTTTCGTCAGTCTGGAAACTTTTCTGGAAGCAGCGTGCTTGGAAATAGTTCCCTTTGCTGCAGCCTGCATAAGCTTCTTCTCTGCAAGTCTTAACTTTTCCTCTGCAACTTCAAGGTTACCCTCAGCCATTGCGGATTCGAAGTTCTTCAAGATAGCCTTAAGATGGTTCTTGATTCTTCTGTTTCTTGCAGTCTTCTTGTCGATTACTCTGATTCTTTTCTTTGCGGATTTGATGTTTGCCATGTGTTTTTCACCCCACTTTATTAAAATTTTCATGCTCTCCGGGCGCGGCTCGCCATACCGACTTACCCACCCAAGAAAAAACATAAATTCGCACCATGAATTATATACCAAAGCCCTTGACATTGCAAGGGCTTTTTGAATGTATTTTCTATGCACGCAAACCGCGCAGAGCGGTCTTAGCCGATGAGCTCAGAAATCTCCTCCTCGGACATTCCTTTCGCCCGCATTCTCTCCGCGATGGATTGCTTCTCCTGTGCAATACCCTCGGTGAGACCTTCATCATACGCCGCACCAGCCTGTTCCTTCAAGGCAGAAATCTCAGC
>CAVGSW010000112.1:0-4354 GCA_963631945.1 Flexilinea sp.
TTGCCCGCTATATCAGGAATTGCAACGACATGGGCATAGAGGTTTTGCCGCCGTCCGTGAACAAGAGTAAATCGAAGTTCTCGGTTGAGGACGGCAAGATCAGATTTGGTTTGCTCGGCACGAAGAACGTCGGGCAGAACGTAATCGACGCAATCATCACTGCTCGCGAAGAAAAGGGCGAGCCGAGCGACATTTTCACGTTCATAAATAATTTAGAGATTTCGCAGATAAATAAGCGCGCGATTGAGTCTTTGATAAAGGCGGGAGCGCTGGATTGCCTCGAGGGCAACAGAGCGGCGAAGCTTGCGGTTTGCGACTCGCTCATCGAGTCGGCGCAGAATTCGTCCAAGAAAAACTTAGAAGGGCAGATTTCGCTTTTCCAGATGGCTTCCGACGCGATGGCGAGCTCGGATGTGGGCAAGAAGCTCCCGCAGGTCGAGCCTTTCCCGAAGAACATCGAGCTTGCGATGGAGAAGGAGATGCTCGGCGTTTACCTGACCGACCATCCGCTGAACGCGTATAAGGACAAGCTCAGGAGGATTTCCTCCGTTACTAGCGATGACCTTGTGCATGTGGCGGAGAGCATGGGCGAAGAGGGCGGTATGTCGAAGGCTGAATCGCCTATCTACGATGGTATGCCGGTAATCATGGCGGGCATGATCGCTAGCAAGAAGACGCTGATTACGAAGAACAGCCGCATGATGGCGTTCGTCGACCTAGAGGACCTGTACGGAATCACGGAAGTCGTGGTTTTCCCGAACGTGTACGACAAGTGCTCGGAGGTTATTCAGGATGACTCGGTTGTGGCCATCAAGGGCACGCTGAACTTCAAGGAAGAGGAAGCACCGAAGGTCCTCGCGGACGAGGTGCTGGATATAGACGTGGCAGTCGAGAAGGGCTTCTCGCAGCGGCAGGGCCGCGCGGGCTCTGGCTCGCACTCGAATGGTTGGCAGAGCAAACAAGCGAGCCAGCCTGCCCGCAGAGCAGACGGTACAGGCGGGCAGGGGCGGCCGCCCCTTGGCTCCGCCAGCGAGCACGCAAGCGCTTCAGGGCTCGCAGGCTCTAATGCGGGCGGCCGCGAGCCGCGCGGCCTCGTCAAGCTCAGGATTCCAGCGGACATGAACGAGGCGATGACCCTCGAGCAGATCAATGTCAACCTCCGCCGCCACAAGGGTGACTACGAGGTTCTCATCTACCTGCCGAGCGGCAAAACCCTCAGAACCGACGAATCCCTGCGCGTCGAGCCATCGCCATCCTTCCGAAACCAGATGGCCGCGATCCTCGGATCAGAAAACATAAAGTGCTAAGGAGCAAAAATGGAAAGAGCAATAGTTATATACAAGAGCAAGTACGGCGCGACGGAGCAATACGCGAAGTGGATTGCGGAGGAGCTCGGGTGCGCCGCCGTCCCAATCGACCAGTTCAAAAAAGCCGAGCTCAAGGACTACGATACCATAATCTACGGCGGCGGCGTCCAAGCAGGCGGCATCAAGGACCTCGACAAGTTCCTCAAGTGGCTGAAGCTCGACCTGAAGATCTGGGACATGTACCGAAATGGCAAGCTCGACCACGAAGACCTCGTCAAGAGCGGCGTTCATAAGCGCAAAATCGTGGTCTTCGCCTGCGGAATCAACCTCGACGATGAAGCGGCACGCCTGCAACTGCGCGAGATAAACTTCCCGAAAAAATACCAGCAGAACATCCCGTGCTTCTACATGCCGGGCGAATACCACCCAGAGAAGCTCGACAGAATCGAGAAGTTCATCATGAACACCGCCGAGAAAATCCTTCGCGGCAAGAACGAAGTCGACGTCACGGATAACGACCGCCTGATGCTCGACTACATGCAGCACGGCTGCAACCTAATCAACAAAGAGCGGATTCGTCCGCTTATTCAGGAAGTGAAAGAATGAAACGTGTGACAAGTGAAACAACTGAGAAAATCGAAAAAAGCGTAAAAAAAGTAAAGGAAATTGTAGAAATCGATATGTTCAAGGAGTACGTCGGCAAGCTTATATTCCGCTGCTGCGTTTTCCTAGTCGTTCTGGCGGCGTACATATTTGATCCGGATTATTTTGATTTGATATTGACCAAGAGGATAGAGACGGAGTGGCTGCTCTCAGGCATTTCCGCAGAAGGAATCGAGCGCATCCTCGCCCAGCACAACGTCCTGTGGATCTATATCATATGGGCAATCCTCATGGCGAGCATGCTCCTGCAGATGATTCCGCAGAACAAGCGCATCACGATGGGCAGCAAAAAAGGTTTTGCGAGCCTCTACCAAAAGGCGGAGAACTACGACGAGCTGCAGATGTATCAATACGTGCAGAGAAACAACCTCTCGGCAATCAAAGTTTTGCTCGTTTGGCTGAGCTTCAACGCGATTTTCGGCGTGCTGTACGTGCTGGACATCATCGAGAACAAAGAGCTCATACTGCTTTCGGTATTCTATTACGTGTGCGACCTGATTTGCGTAGTAATTTGGTGTCCGTTCCAGAACTATCTGATTAAAAATAGATGCTGCGTGAACTGCAGAATTTTCAATTGGGGATATTTCATGATGTTCACGCCGATGCTGTTTATCAGAAACTTCTTCACGTGGAGCCTGTTCTTCACGAGCATAGTGCTGATGCTCCGCTGGGAGATCACGTTGCTCAAACACCCAGAGCAGTTCTGGGAAGGCTCGAACGACGCGCTCAAATGCGAAAACTGCAGGGACAAGATCTGCAAATTCAAGCATCCGCGCTTCTTCAATGAGGATGGCTCGAACAAATAGGGGAGGGTATCGAAATGAGAAAAGGGAATAACGAGAAAGGCTTCACGCTGCTAGAGATGATGATAGTCGTGGCGATAATTGCTGTGCTCGTCGTCATCAGCATCCCAGTGTTCACCGGCGTTCTGGAGAAGAGCCGCGAAGCCACCGACCTGGCCAACGTCCGCTCCGCCTACGCCGAAGTCATGATTGCCGCGATCACGCAGGACACGACGAGCACGTATTACGAGTCGGGCACGGATAGCTATCGAAAGGAAGTAGAATTAACGCAGAAAATCCACGGTTGGGATATCAGTTCAGACGAACTGGTTATAGGCGGAATCTCCAGTTCAGATACGGAACATTGGAAAGGCACTCCGACCAAAAATGGAACGTGTACAATCATATATGATAACAGCGATGGGGAAGTTACCCTGAAATGGAGTGGCCACATCATTTCTGTAGGTAAGCAGTGGAGTGATAGGGATGACGTGATGAAAGTCGTCGATTACTCAGAGATTTCATCAGTATGGCCAGCTAGTGCTATAGAAGAGCTGGTAAGTGCAAAAGTAGGGCAGACACTGGTTGTAAATGAGTTTTCAAAGGACAAATACCCATACTTGTACGAAAGTTTGAAAAATGGTGACCAATACGAAGTTGGTATATATATGATTAACGAAAAAGGTCAGGAGATGACGGATACTGAAGCTATAACTATATCAGGTAGTTCTGAGACGAAAATTGACCTTACACCTAGCAAATATTCAAAATATTATAAAGCAAAAGCAAGCGAAGGTGTAGAGAATATGAAACTAGGCATTACATTTTTCAAAGTAAAAAGTGGTAGAGGACAAGCTCTAGCGATATCCCAGGAGGAGGCCGAAGACCTCTCGAACGTATTCGAAATCATCGACTAGCACATTTCGCGATGGTTGCGGATGTTAGCTGCTCTCGTCGGGTGCAGTCCTCATCGCTGAGAACTTCTAGCCACTCAGGGTTTGCTTCACAGGGCCGCGAGGCAAACGTGATCCATTGAACGGTGCCTCCGCGCCTAGCTGTTCAGCCGCACCCATCGTGGGAAGTTCTTCGCGCTCTTGCGGGAAAGCACCCACCAAGAGCAGCTACCATCCGCTTTCACAATCGAATATAAAATCGAAAGAACTCGCATCGCTGCGAGTTCTTACTTTTTATTTGCTATTGTAAATCAGCTTCTAGTTTCGCGAGCGCATCGAGGAGTTCCTGCGGCATGTGGTCGAACTTCTGATACCAGGTCTTGATGCCCTCGAGCTCCTTCTTCCAAGTTTCCTTGTCGACTGTGAGGAGCTCGGCGAGGTTTTCGTCGCTCAGGTCGATGCCCGTCAGGTCGAGGTCTTCTGCACGAGGTACATAGCCGAGCGGAGTTTCCGTTGCTCCGACCTTGTCCTCGCAACGGTCGAGCGCCCAGAGCAGAGCCCTGAGGTTATCGCCGAAGCCCGGCCAGATGAAGTCGCCGTTGTCGTCCGTGCGGAACCAGTTTACATTGAAAATCTTCGGCGGATTCGACATCTTCTTGCCCATGTCGAGCCAGTGCTGGAAGTAGTCAGCCATGTGATATCCGCAGAA
>CAVGSW010000113.1:0-4314 GCA_963631945.1 Flexilinea sp.
CTGGCGACATCATGACGCTTCCTGGACTTCCAAAGGTTCCAGCTGCTGAGAAGATCGATATCGACGAAAACGGCGTAATCAGCGGATTGTTCTAATTACTAATTAGAGGTTCACATTTTGTACTTTCTATGGTACAATAAATATAGTTATGAGCGTGCATGCACCCCATGCACGCTTTATTATTATGAAAGGTAAATTTTGATGATGGAAGTCGTAAACAGTTTGACAGAAAAGATTTTTGATGAGTTTAAGAAATGTATAGCAATTTTGGATTTCTATGGCTATGCCAAGGCTGAAGGAACGAAGATATTGTACGAGCCAGCGGATGGGTTGGTTTTCGGCACGAAGAATGGTGCAGATCTCACGAAGCTCACGATGGATGACATCGAGCAGCTCGGTGTCAAGAGAATTCCTTACTCGAAGAAGGGCAAGAAAGCGCTGATTTTCTCGCAGACGCATTACTGCCAGAAGTGCCTGGCAGATGCAAATCCGTTCGGTGCGGCGCTCGACGACATGGCGCAGATTATCGGACCTGCGCTCTACGTTGCTGATGGCAGAAGCACTGAGAAGACGCAAGGCAAGAGCCTCAAGAAGACTCTCAAGAAGACGAATTCCTGCCTCGTGCTCAGAGCTGTTGACAGCAAGGGCAACGGCGTCGGTTACTCGATTACGCTTGGCCGCACGCCAGCGGAGGCGGCAACAGCGGTCTGCGTTGCAGAGAAGGCAGCGGAGGTAGAGCTGAAGGCAAAGCGCCTCGGGGGCAGCCATCTTCTCGGAACTAAGGACGCAAAGAAGATGAAGAAGAACTACGAGAAAAATTATTCTCTGCAGACGAAGAACCCTGTAGTTCCGATGGTAACGCTCGCTGACGAAGAGCTTGAGCTCAGAACGCAGCTCATCAAGCTCGCAAATAAACTCGTAGAGAAGAAGCTTATTTTAGGAACATGGGGAAATCTCTCTGTCAGACTCGACGACGAGAATATTTTGATAACTCCGTCTGGAATCAGCTATAGCGAGCTTGAGCCTCTTGATATCGTCAAGGTCAACCTCAAGTCTCTGAAGGCTGAGGGCGCGAACAAGCCGAGCAGCGAGATTTCCATGCATGTAGCAATTTATAAGGCAAGGGAAGACGTTAAGGCGGTTATCCACACGCATGCGACGAATTCGAGCGTGTTTGCGGCGGCTTGCAAGGGAATTCCAGTTCCTTCGAAGGAGGCGGAAGCCAAAGAGATATTCGGCAGCGTAATTCCAATTGCGGCATATGCGGCTCCTGGCACCAGCGAGCTTGCGACGAACGTTGCGAAGGCGCTTGGCGATGGAGCAGGCGTTGTCATGGCTCATCACGGCATGTGCGTAGTCGGTGCGGATCTTCACGAAACATTCGATAGAGCGATTTTGTTTGAGAATGTGGCGAGAGTTTCTTGGTACGATTACGAAAAGGACGAAGACGAAGAAGATGTCGAGGAGGACGAAGAATAAATGGAAATCCTAAAGGGCAAACCCGTAGCTGAGTGGATAGATAGCAAGACGCGCGAAGAGGCGACAAGGCTCATCGAGGAAAGCAGCATCGTGCCGACGCTTGCGATTCTCAGAGTCGGAAACAACGAAAGCGACATAGCATACGAGAACAGCGCGGTCAAGAAAGCTGCTAACCTCGGCATTCACATAGAAAAATTCATTTTAGAGGAATCGGCGGACGAGTCGGACATTTTGGATATAATCAAGTTCATAAACGAGCAGGAAAATATTCATGGCTTGCTCATGTTCCGCCCGCTTCCGCACAATATGGACGAGGAGAAAATTTGCAATCACGTTCGTCCAGAAAAGGATATCGATGGAATCACCGAGAGAACGCTTGGCGGCATATTCACTGGCGCGCAGCTTGGATTCCCGCCTTGCACACCAGAGGCTGCGATGGCGATTCTCAAGTATTACGGCATAGATCCAGCTGGAAAGCGCGTTGTAGTAGTTGGTCGCAGCCTCGTGGTAGGTAAGCCGGCTGCAATTATGCTACTTAATCGTAACGCGACGGTTACTATCTGCCATAGCAAAACGCCAGCGGATGAGCTGAAGGCTGTCTGCCAGGATGCGGATATCATCGTCTGCGCGACTGGCAGAAGAAATACGATCACCGCGGAACATGTGAACGGCAAACAGGTCATTATAGATGTAGGAATTAACTTCGATGAGAACGACAAGATGTGCGGCGACGCGGACTACGATGGAATCGTGGAGGCAAACGGAGCCGCTGCAATTACGCCAGTTCCGGGCGGCGTCGGCGCGGTAACAACAGCATTGCTTATGTACCATGTTGCTAAGGCAGCAAGCATCGCAACGAAGTAAGACTTGCATTTTGCCTTGGACGATGTGAACGAAAAATCCTGCGGTTTATGGAAAACTGAAAAAAATGCTCTCACAGAACCATCGAACTCAAGGTCTGTGAGAGCATTTTTATTTATAACGGCTGGCACGGTGCTTGCATTGATCGTTGCAAGCACCGCGCCAGCCGTTCCGTCCGCTTGAGCGGTATCATTTGTCACTACGATGGAAGTTTGTCCTTGCTCTTGCCGAAACGTGCTACGAAGAAGAAGATTACGAGCACAGCTCCTGCGATTACATATCCGATAGTTTCTGCATTGAGACCGCCGAGCTCGAGGTTCGTGAAGAATCCTGCGATGATACCAGCGAATATGATTGCCATTGCAACTGGAGTGATTAAGCGGATGCAGAGCTTATAGAACGTATCGAAAGCCTTTGACTGCTTGCCGCCTTTGTGAATTTCGTCGAGTACATAGTTCGTGTCGATTTCGTAGCCAATCATGAGGGCCATGAGCATTGCGCCGAGCGGCATTGCAACGCCTTCCGACCAGCAATCCATGAAGTCGAGCAGGCAATCGTTCCAACCAGCTGTTCCCCAGAATGTGAAGATTCCAGATGCGCCCAGACCGTCGATTGCTACGAGCAGAGCTTCGATTGCGATAGCGATGCAAACCCAGAAAACTGTTTTGTCTCTCTTGACTGGCTTGCCCTTGAGGTTGCCTCTGTCTACGAAGTAAGCTACAACTACTTCAATCAGCGAGATTGCCGATGAGATTGCAGCGATGAGAACCAGCGTATAGAACACGATTCCGAAGAACGGACCAATTGCTCCCATCTCCGAGAATACATCTTGAAGCGTTACAAACAGAAGCTTCGGTCCTGCGAGCTGAATGTCAGAATATGCAGTTCCGTTTGCGATTCCGTTAGCTACAGCTGCTGGAATTACTGCGATACCAGCCATGAGCGCTACAAGTGTATCCGAGAAAACGATGATGAGCGAGTTCTTCTTGAGGTTTTCATATGAGCTCAAATACGAACCATATGTTACCATAATGCCCATTGCCAGTGAAAGCGAGAAGAACATCTGGCCACCAGCGATGGAAATTACGCTGAGCAGCGACGGTGCTTCTTCAATGAAGCCAGCCTTAACCGCATATCCAGGAACAAACATGAATTTGAGACCTTCAACAGCTCCAGGAAGCGTAACCGAACGAATGATTACGATTACGAGCATTACGAAAAGTGCTGGCATACCGATTTTGTTGAACCTTTCGATACCTTCGGAAAGATCCCCTTTATTAATAAGGTAGCAAATTCCCAGGAAAAGCAGGGTGTAAACCGCGCAGCCAATTGGGTTGGTGAGCATTGCACCGAATGTCGTGCCTCCGTCGAAGGAGACGCCGAATGCTTCTTGAAGTCCGAAGCTGAGCTCTGCGAGGTTCAGCGAGAGGTACTGCAGGCAGTAGCCGCCAAGAACCGTGTAGAAACTCATGATTATGAACGGTGAAAATACGGCAAGGAAGCCGATCCACTTGAATTTGTGGGAAAGCTTGTTATATGCTCCGACAGGGCCGAGCTTCGTCTTACGGCCGATTGCAAGCTCCGACGACATGATTACGAAGCCTACGAAAATGCCGAGCAGAATGTAAACGATTAAGAAAGTAAATCCGCCTGATTTACCCATCTTGTAAGGGAAGCCCCAGATGTTGCCCAGACCAACGGCTGAACCGATTGCGGCCATCAGGAATCCGAGGTTACTGCCCCACGAGCTGCGGGAATGTTGTTCCATTATATAAGTCCTCCTAGAAATAAAATTTGTTTTAATTTATAATAACAGCGTAAGTAAGTTTATCAAAAAAGACGAAATCTGTCAATACTGTGAAAGAAATTAAAAAATATTTGTGGATTTACACAAAAAATATGCGTTTCATGGCGTGAAAAGTGTGCGCGGTAGCGAAAAAATGGCGGGGTGCACGGCTGGCACGGTGCTTGCAT
>CAVGSW010000114.1:0-4270 GCA_963631945.1 Flexilinea sp.
CACCGCAGCCACCGTAAGGGATATCCATCGTCTCGAAGAATCCCTGGAGCTTGCCGTCCTCGCAGTTCGGGCCATGGATAATCGGAAGCGCGAAGTCGATGGCCTTCTTGATGTCGCCAGGGTTAAACGGCTCCGCAGCTGCCTCCCAGCTTCCATCTTCAATCGCATCTTCGCTTCCATCAAATATTCTCCACTCGCCATTCTTCGTGATCCCGAGGAATACGAGTTCGTACTTATCTTTGTTCACGGCTCTGATTACGGATGCCGCCGACTGAAGCGAAACTTCGTGTTCGCCAGATTTGCCACCAAATATTATACCAAGTTTTATTTTATTTTCCATAGTTATTTTCTCTTCATTGCAGTTTTTTTCGATATTTTTTTCGCTTGCCATTTCACTTACCTTCTTATTTTACTCTTATTCACACTTTCATTATGCACATGCTTACATTCTTACCCACAATTCAGGCGTTTTCCCCATGCAATTTGCTCGCCCACCTATTTCGTGGCCTCCAGAATTTTCTCGAGGTGCGCCTTGTCGAAATAGTACTTCTTGCAGCAGAACTGGCACACGAGCTCAGCCTCGCCGTCTTCCTCGATGATCTCCGTCAGGTCGTCGCGGCCGATTGTCATGAGAACCTGCTCGAGCCTCTCCTCGCTGCAGTCACAATTCCAACGCATGTCCTTAAACTCAAGCGTCTCGACCTGGAATTCCTCCGGCATGTCCCCGAAGATTCTGTCCATCATTCCCTGCAGAACGCCTTCTTCCGTCTTGCCAGCCCCAGCCGAAACTGCCTCTTCAACCAGCGTCGTAATCGGCGGGAGCTCCGCAATCATCGCTTCGAGCGCATCTATGGATTCCTCCTGCGCATTCGGAAGCATCTGGATGAACATGCCGCCAGCCGCTGCAACTGTGCAGTCAACGTCGACCTTAACCCCGAGCGAAATCGCTGTGTTCTGCTGCTCAGAAATGAAATAATATGCCGTAAGGTCGTCTGCGATTTCGCCATCGACAAGTGCAATCGTTCCAACGTAAGGCTCCTTCAGCCCAAGGTCCTTGATAACCGTCAGCTCGCCAACTCCCAGCGAACCGCCTACGTCGAGTTTGCCTGCCTCCGTGAGCGGCAGGTCAACATCTGGATTGGCGATATATCCCTTCACATCGCCCGTAGCTGTCGCCGTAGCGAGGATTTGTTTGGCCGGTCCGTCGCCCTTGAACAGAACCGTGAGCTTATCGCCATCGTTCTTCAGCATGAGCCCCATGAGCCCCGCACCTGTGAGCACCCTGCCCAGTCCCGCTGTTGCGAGCGGCGTAGTGTTATGGATTTGCCTTGCGGTCTCCACCATGTCCGTGGTAATCGTCAGATACACTCTGAATGACCCGCTATGATCTATGCCTGTAATTACTTTGCTCATTGTATTTTCAACCTTCTCCCTATGATTGTTTCTGTGATGTTTGGGGCAACACGAAATGATTATTTTCGTCCATATTTTCTTCCCCACAACGATATTTTATTTTATCATATTTCACATTATTTTTACACATGAATTACACAAAAGATTATTATAATTTGCTCATAAACCGAAAGGGAGAAAGGAATCGAGAATAGGAGGTCGCATCATGGACAACCAAAACAACAATTTCAATACAAACGAAAGCGCAAACAGTGCAAATACCCCAAATAACACGGAGAGCACATTCAATCCAGGCGCTGCAGACAATGCAGGTGCTGCAAGCGATCCAAGCAGCACGATAAACACATCGAGCAATGCGACAGTCGGCTATTCCAACAACGATACATTCGATAGCTACACGAGCTCCAGCGCAAACACGGATGCAAACGCAAACCAGAATGCGAACACAGGTAGCAACTATGGTAGCTATTCGAGCACCGCAACAGATAGCAACGCAAATGCGAACACGAACAGCAACTTCGCTGGCTACGGCTATGCGAACCAGAACGCTGGCTCGACCGAAGGTGGCAATGCAACATACGGCAGCTACACATACACTGGCAACGCCGAACCACCAAAACATCATTCACACAAGAAAGCAAAGGTTCACAAAGAACCAACATATATTACAAAGAAATGCTTCGTGATAGTGCTCATCGTAGCAGTCATCTTCTCAGCTGGCCTCGGCGTAGGCGGCAGTATGCTGGCAGCTAACCTGCTGGGCACAAGCTCATCCAAGACGATCAACACCACGAACGTCAACCTCGCAGAAGCAACTGGAAGCGAACTTTCCATCCAAGAGATTATCGCCCGCAACGAAGATTCCGTTGTAGCGATTGAGACAGAGTCAGTTTCGACAGACTCATGGCTCGGACAGTACGTAACTCAGGGCGCAGGCAGCGGCGTAATTTACAGCGAAGATGGTTACATCATCACGAACAACCACGTAATCGAAGATGCATCGTCCATCACGGTAACGCTCCACGATGGCACGGAGTTAGATGCAACGCTCGTAGCTGCTGACTCGCAGGAAGACGTTGCAGTAATCAAAGTAGACAAGACAGGCCTCACACCTGTTACATTCGGAGAAATGTCATCGGTTTCCGTTGGCGACCTCGTAGTTGCAATCGGTAACCCACTCGGAACGCTTTCCGGAACAGCAACAGAAGGTATCGTCAGTGCCCTCGAGAGAGAAATCACAATCGACGGCAAGCAGATGACGCTCATCCAGACGAGTGCTTCCATCAACCCAGGTAACTCTGGTGGCGGACTCTTCGACCAATACGGCAATCTCATCGGACTCGTAGTTGCTAAGTCATCCGGTTCCGACGTAGAAGGCCTCGGATTTGCAATCCCATCCGACACTGTCCTCAAAGTCGCAAAATCGCTCATCGAGAACGGTTATGTAACTGGTAGAGCAGCAGCAGGAATCACAGTTGTAGATTTGACTGACGCAAGCACGGCAATGCAGTATGGCGTTGACCTTACAGGCGTATACATCAAAGAAGTTACAGGCAGCAATGCCAAGAAGGCAGGACTTGAAGCTGGCGACCTCATCTACTATGTAGAAGACACTAAGATTACAAGCTCAGCAGTCCTCCTGAAAGAAATTCAAAGCCACGAGGTTGGCGAAACAATCACGTTCACAATCGTGCGTGATGGTGAAATCCTCAAATATGACGTAAAGCTCGAGGCCTCGACTGGTAGCAGTTCGTCAAGCTCTCAGAGTTCGCAGAATTCACAGAACTCCCAGAATTCCCAAGGCAATGACAATTCGCAGATCTTCGGGAATGGCAATGGAAGTGGAAACAGCGACAACTCTCAGAGAATCAGAGAATAGCGTGCAAGAAGTTTTAATTTTCTTTTTCTTCTTTCTATAAGATAGGCAAAGACGGCGAATCGAAAGGTTCGTCGCTTTTGCTATTCCGATAAATGTCAAAAATAACGAAAACTACTGGACATCCGCCCTTCAAGCGAATGCCCCACTAAGTAAAAGGCTTTTTAATTTATTCTTCGCACGGTGGAATCGCTGCTCGATGGTGTTTCGCCTCTCGCAGCACAGCCGCGCAATCTCGCTATAGGACAGGAAATATATTTCTCGCAAAAAAATAATGTCCGCATCTCTTTTTTCGAGTGCGCACATACATTTTCTCGTTTCTTCAGATAAACCGTATTCGTCCCTGAAATATGAATCTATGTGATATGTCCCCGTTGCTTGCGCAAGCCCTGCAAGAATATCATTACTCATTGGTAGCTCTGCTCGCCTCCCTCGGAAGGCGTCGATTGCCTCGTTTCTCGCTGCGACAGCCACATAGCCACGCGGGTTCCTAAGATTAAACGCATCACGCTCGCCAGCATACTGCGAAAGTCTGATTACGACCTCCTGCACGCAATCCTCGGCGAGCCACGCGTCCTTCAGAATATCAAATGCTACTCGATAGATGAGACCTCCGTGTTCCACGAAAATCTCCTCCGCAATTTTCTTCATATCAGGTGTAAAGGCTTCCGTCTTCATTTCTGCCTACCCGTCTTTCTCCTCGACGCCCTTACACGCTTTCTCCTTTCTCAAATTCCAGTCTATCGAGCCGCTTTTTCATTTCCCACACTTGCCAACTTTGCCTAGACTACATGTTTTCAATGAGTCCGCGGGAGCACCAGCAAAGAAAGCGCCTTGATTCCCTTGAAATTTCAACATTCAGATGTCAACAGTGTGTAGTAAAGAAAATGACACCTGAGAGTTGACGCGGGTGCCATTTTCTTTGGTATTATTTATTGGCTATCAAAAATTTTGATTGAATTCAATTAGTTGCACAGGAAT
>CAVGSW010000115.1:0-4211 GCA_963631945.1 Flexilinea sp.
TTGTGGAAATCCTCGATGAGCTTGTCCGCTCTGAACCTCGATTTGCAAGCCTTGCAGTCAACGAGCGGATCCGAGAAACCGCCAACGTGACCAGATGCCACCCAAGTCTGCGGATTCATCAAAATCGCCGCGTCCAAACCTACATTATATTTCGATTCCTGCACGAACTTCTTCCACCAAGCGTTCTTTACGTTTTTCTTAAGCTCAGCACCGAGTGGACCGTAGTCCCAAGTATTTGCAAGGCCGCCGTAGATCTCCGAACCCGGATATACGAACCCTCTGTTCTTGCAAAGTGCTACTACTTTTTCCATCGTTGCTTCTCTATTTACTTCACTCATCTTGAATTTTCCTACCTATCTTTCTGTAATTTTATTTTTGTCGACTATTCGTCTTTTTTCTCCTCGCAGCCGTCGCATGACTCAGCTTCGCAGTCAGTGCAAGGGTTTGCTTCGCATCCTTCGCAGGATTCCTTCTCGCAATCATCGCAGAGATTATCTGCGTCTTCATCATCCGAGAAATCAATTTCGATGTCAAGGCCGTCAAGGATTTCGTCCTTCTTTGCCTTCAGCGCACCTAATTTGTCCTGCGCAACGTCTTTGATCGTGTTGTATGCGCCAGTGCTCTTCTCAACAACCTCGTCAATGACAACGGAGCTCTTCTCCTTCATGTCGCCAGCAAAATCTCCAGCTCTCTTCGTGATGTCGATAACATTGCCCTCAGTTGTAGTGAGCTCAACAGTGCACTTGAAGCCAACAGTTGCAAGTGCTGCAGCGATTACGCCCCATGGAGCTACGACTGCGCCAACCAGACCAACGTTTACAGGAATGTTAACGATTGTATCGTCGCCCTTCTTGACTGCAATCTTGGAGATGTTGCCTTTTCTGACCATTTCCTTGATCTTTTCCATAGTCTCGTTTGCGAACTCGCTCGTCTTGCCAGTCTTCTCGATGTCAACTGTGTCCTCGATAGCGATGATAGCGTCAACTACGCTGCCCTCAGCTGCCTCGAGCGCTTCCTTTGCTTCCTTATAGGATACGCCTGTTCTGTCTTTAACTAATTCGATTTTTTCTAATGTGATTTCCATAAAATACCTCCTAACTTTCTCCTTCAATATTAGGTGCGAAAAAACTTTCGCTTTTTAGCTTGTGTATGTCAAAATGATAGGCCAAATAGCTTCTCATAATGGCGCCCAACTTTTGTGAAATTCCGTCGTCCAGCGCGATTTTTTCGAATGCGGACAGCGGCTCTTTCTGAAAATATTTTAATATATCTACTATACCAAAATTCGTTTGATAAATCAATGCTTCATTTGCGGTTGTTTGCGGATTTTTCGTGAAATTCTGGTAGCAGGACGGACAAATCATGCCGCCCTCGGCCACGCTGAAGTAATTGCCATCGAGCTCGCCGCCGCAGCACGCGCACCTATCTAGCACCGGCGCTGCCCCGAGAATTCCAACAAGTTTGACGATATACGCCAGCACCAGCGTATCGTGCTTGCTCTTCCGAGCTTCCAGTGTTTCCAGAAACTCCAACAAAAGCCGAAAAATCGCTGGCTGCGGCAGTTCCTCCGTCAGAACTTTCTCCGTCAGCTCCAGCACGTAGGACGCAGCCATGTACTTATCGATATCCTCGCCGAGCCCGTAGTAGCTCCGCACAACCTGCGCATTGTTGAGGCTGTAGCTGTCTCGCCCCTTGAAAATCTCGTATCTTCCGTATGTGAACGGTCTGATGGCGAGCGCAGATTTGCTCTTGCCGCCCTCGGCTATGCTCGTGCCAACGCTGATTTTGCCGTACTTCCTGGTGAAAATCAGCAGCATCCGCCTGCCGTAAGCCGCCTTCGTCTGCCTGAGAACGATTCCCTCTGTATCGCCGACCATCACTCGAGCCCATCCTTATATCCGAAGTTCGAGAGAGCGAAATCTGAGTCGCGCCAGTTTTCCTTGACCTTAACCCAGAGTTCTAGGTAAACCTTCGTGCCAAGCAGAGCCTCGATTTCAAGGCGCGCAGCCTTGCCAATGCCCTTGAGCTTCTTGCCCTGCTTACCGATGATGATGCCCTTGTGCGACTTTCTCTCGCAATAGATGACCGCGCCAATCCGCGTGATGTTTTCCTCTTCCTTGAAACGCTCGATTTCGACCGCAACGCCGTGTGGAACCTCGTCCTGCAGGTACAGCAAAATCTTCTCGCGGATGATTTCGCTAACGATGAACCTCTCAGGATGGTCGGTGACCATATCCTCTGGGAAGTACATCGGTCCTGGCTCGAGGAAATCCTCGATTCTCGCGATGAGCCTGTCGACATGCGTGCCCTCAAGCGCTGAAATTCCAAGCACATCCTCGAATATGCCCATAGCCGTGTATTCGTCGTAAATCTTGCGGAACTCCTCAGGGTCGAGCTTGTCGATTTTGTTGATTATCAAAAGCTTCGGCGTCTTGATTTCCTTCAGTTTTTCCAGTATGAACTTGTCTCCTGGGCCTTTTTCTAACTCCTCATCCACGAGGAAAAGTATGACGTCGACTTCCTTGAACGTGTTTATGGCCGATTCCGTCATGAACGTCCCGAGCTTGCTGTGCGGCTTGTGGATGCCTGGCGTGTCGATGAAAACCATCTGCGTGCCTTTGTCGTAGTCGCCCTCTGGGATGTTCGTGTAAATTCCGCGGATTACGTTTCTCGTCGTCTGCGGTTTATCGGTTGTGATTGCGATTTTCTCGCCGAGCACCGCGTTCAGAAGCGTTGATTTTCCAACGTTCGGCCGCCCGATTATTCCAATAAATCCTGTTTTCATCAAAGCTTAAATCCTTCCGGTAAAATTTCGTCCATCGTGTAGACCTGGAGGCTATCCACGTCGTCGCCGCTGATGATCTTGAAATCGTCGTCGCAGAACTCTCTCATGAACTGCCTGCAGATTCCGCAAGGCCATGCTGTGCCGTCTTGGCAAACGATTGCAATTGCCTCGAAGTCAGTCTCTCCCTCGGAAATCGCTTTCACGAAAGCCGTTCTCTCCGCGCAGATTGTCGCGCCGAGCGATGAGTTCTCAATATTGCAGCCCGTGTAAACTTCGCCCTCTTTTGTAAGAAGTGCGGCACCTACTCTGAATTTCGAGAACGGTGCGTACGATCTCGGGAGCATTTCCTTTGCTTTTTCGTAAAGATCTCTGTACATCATAGTTCTTTCCTCCTATCTACTAATTCCGAGGTGCTCCATGACCTCTTCTTCGCGAGCTCGCATCAGCTTCTTGTCTTCTTCCTCTTCGTGGTCGTAGCCGAGCAAATGCAGCACGCTATGCGTAAACAAATAAATTATCTCGCGCTCGAAGCTGTGTCCGAACTCCTTTGCCTGCTCCTCTGCCTTGTCCTTGCAGATTACCACATCGCCAAGGCAGATTTCGCCGACCTCTGGGAGTTCCTCTTCTATGTCAGCAAACTGCGGAAACGAAAGCACATCCGTCGGTCTATCCACACCGCGGTATTGATTATTCAGCTCGTGGATCTCGTCCATGTCGACGAATGTCACGCTGAGCTCGCACCGCTCCGTTTCTAGACCCTCTATGCCCTCGGACTCAACAGCGAACTCCGCCGCCTTCCTCATCGTATCCAAAATTTCAGGGGTAACAACCTGCCCCTCTTCAAAGTAAATGTTCATTAAGCCTCCTCTCAATTACCCCTCAGTCAGCCTTCGGCTGACAGCTCCCCTTGCCAGGGGCGCCTTTAAAAAGGTAAAAAGATTTTTTTCAAATTCGATTAAAATCTTTTTTTCATTTTTGTGGCTGGCACGCTTCTTGCGACAACCGCAACCAGAGCAAGCATCGTGCCAGCCCCCGCTCCGCGTCTCTCGCCTCCCCACAGAAGGTGCCGCGCCTCAAAAAGGTCTCTCGCCTCCCCACAGAAGGTGCCGCCGCCTCAAAAAGTCTCTCGCCTCCCCACAGAAGGTGCCGTGTCCAAAAATTCCCCTGCCTCCCCTGATCAGGGGAGGGGGACCGCGTTAGCGGTGGAAGGGTCATCACTCTTCGATTTCCCTCGGATTCTTCTTGTAGTATTGGTCATACGCGTTGATAATCTTCTTGACGAGCTCGTGGCGCACAACGTCTGTGTCCTTGAGGTAGCAGAACGCGATGTCCTTGACATTCTTCAGGACTTTCTCTGCTTCCACGAGGCCCGACTTTTTGCCCCTCGGCAGGTCGATTTGCGTCACGTCGCCAGTCACTACGACCT
>CAVGSW010000116.1:0-4189 GCA_963631945.1 Flexilinea sp.
GCTCGATATCGCCTTCGAGCGGAATGAGCTTATCGCCATCCTTCCAAGCCCAGTGGCCCGTGTAATGGTCGCACTCCTTGAGGTCTTCGTCCACAGTAACGAGCGTAACCGTTCCGTGGTCTTCTTCCGAAGGCTGGTCGAGCAACTCGAATATTCTGCCAGCACCCGCAATCGCCATTACAACCGAATTAAGCTGCTGCGAAACCTGCGCGATAGGATTGACGAAGTTCCTCGAAAGCGTCAGGAAAGCCGCAATCGTGCCGAGGCTCAGCGTCGCCTCGCCGCCGACAGAAACATTCGCAACTCCTGCGATTGCCATTGCGCCGCCCGCAAAAGCGATGATTATATAAAGCACATATCCGAGCGCGCTCATCAAAGGCATCAGCATGTTCGCCATGCCGTTTGCACTCGCGCCGCTCTTTCTGAGATTGTCGTTTCTCTTGTCGAATTCCTCGCACGCCGCCTCTTCATGGCAGAAAACCTTTACGACCTTCTGGCCGTTGATCATTTCCTCGATATAGCCGTTGAGCGATGCAAGATTTCTCTGCTGAGCAACGAAGTACCCGCCGCTCTTGCCAGCGATTTTCTTGACGAGAACGAGCATGAAAACAGTAAATGCAAGCACGATCAGCGTCAGCCAAATGCTGAGGTGAATCATGGAAAGAAGTACTGCCACCATCGTTACTACCGATGAGAAAAGCTGCGGCAAGCTCTGCGAAATCATCTGACGGAGCGTGTCCGTATCGTTCGTGTAATAGCTCATTACGTCGCCGTGCGTGTGCGTATCGAAATACGAAACTGGCAGCGTCTGCATGTGGCTGAACATCTCGTCACGGATGTCTTTGAGCGTGTGCTGCGAAACGACAGCCATCGTCCTGTTGTAGAAAAGTCCCGCAAGTACGCCCGCAAGGTAAATCAACGCGAGCACACACATCGCGTGGAAAAGTCCGCTGTACTCTGGAACTGCCGCAAGCAAAAGCGGCTGAATGTATGTGTCGATAAGCGTCTGCAGGAAAAGCGAAGATGCAACGCTAGCCCCCGAGCTTATCAAAATGCAAATTACTACTAATATGAGTCTGCCCCTGTATGGCGCAAGGTATGTCATCAAACGGTTCAGAGCCACCTTGTCGAGGTTCTTGATGCTGCCGCCCGGTGCGAATCCGCGTCCACGTCCTGGTCCCTTCATTGGTCTTGCCTGGCCGCCGGGGCGGCTCGTGTTATTCTGATTACTCATCTATAGCACCTCCCTTGTTCTGGGATTCGTAGACTTCTCTGTAAATATCGCTCGTCTTCATGAGTTCGTCGTGCGTACCAACTGCGTCGATGTGACCGTCGTCCATGACGATAATCACGTCTGCCTCCTGAACGGATGCGATACGCTGAGCGATTACGAGCTTGGTCGTATCCTTTAACTCCTCGTGGAAAGCCTTGCGGATCATCGCGTCTGTCTTCATGTCGCAAGCACTCGTCGAGTCGTCTAATATCAAAATCTGAGGTTTTTTGAGAATTGCACGAGCAATGCAAAGTCTCTGCTTCTGTCCGCCAGAGACGTTGGAACCGCCCTGCTCGATGTATGTGTCATACCCGTCGTCAAACTCCATGATGAAGTCGTGAGCGCAGGCGATTTTGCATGCGTAAATCATGTCTTCATCGGTTGCGTCAGGGTTACCCCAGCGAAGGTTTTCCTTGATTGTGCCCGAGAAAAGCACGTTCTTCTGGAGCACCATCGCAACCTTGTTTCTGAGGCTCTCTATGTCGTAGTCGCGAACATCAACGCCGCCGACCTTGACTGAGCCTTCGGTTACGTCGTAAAGTCTTGGAATCAGCTGTACAAGGCTGGACTTCGATGAGCCAGTTCCGCCGAGGATTCCGACCATCTGACCGGACTTGATGTGCAGGTTGACATTTTCGAGGACGTTGCGGGATGCATTTGCCTCGGTTCCGTCCGCCTGCCCGCCGTCGCCGCTCGCTTCCTTTCTATACTTGAAGCAAACATTCTCAAAATCGATATCCCCGTTTTTGACTTCCATAACTGGATTCTCAGGGTTCGTCAGGTCGCTTTCCTCATCGAGCACCTCGACGATTCTGTGTGCCGAAGCCGCCGACATCGTGATGAAAACGAAGACCATTGAAATCATCATTAAACTCATGAGCAGCTGCATTGAATATGTAATCATGCTGAGCAGCTCGCCGCAAGTAAGTCCCAGCAGCTCGTTGTTTCCGCTCGCAACGATCATGCGCGCACCGAGCCAGCAGATAATCAGCATGCTCGCGTACATACAGAACTGCATGAGCGGCATCATGAACGCCATCGTCTTCTCAGCCTTGGAGAAGTCCTTATAAATCAAAGTCGAAATACCTGTAAATTTCTCCGTCTCGTGCTCTTGACGGTTGAAAGACTTGACAACTCTCATGCCGTAGAGGTTTTCCTGAACGACGTTATTCAGCTTGTCGTATGTCTTGAACACTCGGTCAAATATCGGGCGCACGCGGCTCGTCAGGAGATAAATTCCGATGCCCAGAACCGGCATGCTGCAAAGGAATACAAGCGAAAGCTCTTTGTTGACGCTAAAGCTTGCAATCAGCGCGAAGATGAGCACGCCAGGCGCACGGAAGCAAATACGAGTCAGCATCTGGAAAACCTGCTGAACGTTCGATGCGTCCGTCGTGAGTCTAGTTACGAGGCTCGCCGTGGAGAATTTGTCGATGTTTGCAAACGAGAACTCCTGAATGTGGTAGTACATCGCCTGTCTGAGGTTCTTGGCAAAACCCGCAGACGCACTCGCCGCAGTCAGTCCCGCCGTCGACCCGAAGAACATCGTCGCAAGTGCCGCTACCAGCAGCAAAAGTCCGTATTTTGTTATAACGCCCATGTCCCCTTGGTCGATACCGTAGTCGATGAGTTTTGCCATCAAAAGAGGAATCAGGATTTCCATTCCCGATTCCAGCAAAACAAATATAGGGGTTAGTATCGTGGGCAGTTTGTATTCGCCAATATATTTCATCAGCTTCTTAATCATTTTCCCATTTCCCTTCTATCTTTATAGTTAAAGTCAAAATCAATTTCTGCGTTCGAGTCTCCTCGAAGTACCTTAAAATCGTATCATAAAAAAGTGAAGATTGTATAAATTCAGCGTGTGAATTACTTCAACCTCCACTTTTAATTTTCTTATTTATTTTCGCTCTCAGCCTTTGCTTCTGACTTGCCACCAGCCTGGCTGCCGACGAAATTCAGCGTCGCGTCTTTGATTGCGTTCACTGGAATGCTCAGGATCCCGAGGAAATCGAAGAACCTGTCAAGCAGCCAGCAGAATATCTTCCAGCTTCCTTCAACAAAGAAATCGTAGAACTTCACAACCGGCTTGCTCGAGAAGCCGACTGCGCACAGCGAAGCCAATCCGAAGATGAGCACGTAGTAAAGCACCCAGTTATCGACATCGATGATTCCCAGGCCGATTCCGTTGAACTTGATTGCGTAGCGGACGATCAGGTGGAAGATGTAAATCGGCATCGTGTTCATTCCGACATATGCGAGGTAGTTCTTGTGGCTCGGCAGGATGTTGAACATGAGGATCATCCAGCCCCATGCCAGGAACAGAATCAGCACGCGGCCGATGATGTCCCAATACCAAGTGATTCCAAGCTCGCATGCTGGGTTTTTCAGCAGATAGAATCCTACTGGAAGCTGCGGCACGCAGAATGCGAGGAAGCACGAAATTCCAATGAGTACCGCGCCCAGAAGTCCGCACTGAACTTTCGTCAGGCACTTCAGTTTATTGAGCTGGTCGCTCGTGCAGTAAACCGCCATGACGAAGAACGGGAAGTAGGAAACGACGCGGCCCAGGCCGAACTGATCTGAGAGGAACGGAATTTGTCCTGCGACCAGATACAGCAAAATGCTCAGCTCGAGGATATGCGGAATCTTCATCCATTCTTTTGTGAAATAGCGATAGAAGAACAGCGCCCACAGATACCACAGCGCAAACGGCGGGATATCAAGGTGCAGAACTGCGCTTCCGAAGAAATACTGTCTCACGAAATAGAAGAACGGAATGCCGAGCAAATACGGCCACATGAATGTGTGGAATGATGTCTCTTTGCTGCGATCCGGCTTCTTGGAGAAGTATCCCGACAGGAATACGAACGCCTGCATTACGAAGACGTTTATAGTGATGTAGACAACGCCGCC
>CAVGSW010000117.1:0-4167 GCA_963631945.1 Flexilinea sp.
AGCACCGCAAAGGCTGGAATGAGCCGCGGGTCGTTGATGGAAGCCTTGTGGTGAGCCTTTGCTTCTGTGATGACGGCTGCAATCGTCGTCTCTGAGCCAGTGCCAGATGTCGTCGGAACCGCGAATACCGGCGGCGTCTTCTTCACGACCTTGAGAAGACCCTGCAGCTGGATAGCGGTTTTGCGAGGCTGCACGATGCAAGCCGCTACCGCCTTGCATGCGTCCATGGGCGAGCCGCCGCCGAACGCAATCAAGCTGTCGCAGCCGTTCTCCAGATACAGCTTCACGCCGCGCTCGACATCCTCGTCGGATGGGTTCGCAGGGATTCCAGAGCACAGCACATAGTCAACGCCCTCAGCGTCGAGCGCTGCAAACATCGGGTCGAGAACCCCGTGTGATATGAGATAGCTTCCCGTGCAAACGAGAACCTTGTGGCAGCCCTGCTTTTTTACCAGCGCAGGGAGCTGCTTGATTGCGCCTGGCCCCTCGAGGAGCTCGGGCACGCGCCACGGCAGGAAGTACATACCGACCTTCATACCAAACTGAAATACTCTGCAAAATGCTTTATTCATAACATAAAATTCCTTTCAAAAATACTATTCAAATTATACGCCCAAACCGCCACTGCACGCAAGAGGAAATTGGTTATCACATGCCTAGCAGCGGGCAGGCTCTTGCTGCCCGCCTACAATATGTACCTAAAAAAAACCATAATTTTTGAAAAAAATGCTTGCATTTTTCTGGGCGTAGAGTTATACTAGGAAAGTGATGTGCGGTCGTGGCGGAATTGGCAGACGCGCAAGACTAAGGATCTTGTGTCCCAAAGACATGCAGGTTCGACCCCTGTCGACCGCACCAACTCAAAGAGCATTCCTTCAAACGAGGGGATGCTTTTTTCATGCGAATGTGATATATTATATTTGATAGTGTAAGTAGAGAAGAGGAGGAATCCGAAGTATGAAGACGAAATATTTGATAATTGGCGCGGGGCCTGCGGGCATTTTCACCGCGATTGAGCTCATCAGAAACGGGCACAAGGGTAGCGAAATCACGATTGCCGAGAAGGGTGCGGCCATTGAAAACCGTGCTTGCCCGAAGGCGAATACAGGAAAGTGTGTCGGTTGCAAGAACTGCAGCATAACGACAGGATTTTCGGGGGCAGGGGCTTTCTCGGACGGAAAACTTTCGCTTTCGCCGGACGTTGGCGGGGCTTTGCCTGAGCTGATCGGCTTCGACCTTGCGAGAGACCTTATCAAGTATGCCGACAGCATTTATCTCGAGTTCGGCGCGGACACGAGGGTCGAGGGCGTTGACTATCCTGAAGAAGTCAAGAAAATCAGAAAGCGTGCAATCAAGGCGGGCCTGAAGCTTGTCGACTGCCCAATCAGGCATCTGGGCACGGAGAAGGCGCAGGAGATTTACTATAAAATCGAACAATATCTCATCAGCGAGGGTGTGACGATGTACTTCAACTCGGAGTGCAAGGATCTCATTATCGACGGCGGCGTTTGCAACGGCGCAATCGTGGAGCTCGACGGTGTGACGACGAGAATAGATGCAGAAAAGACGATAGTTTGCACGGGCAGACGCGGCGCGCTGTGGCTTGAGACGACATGCTCGAGGCACGGGATTGCGCACAAGCCAGGCACGGTCGACATCGGTGTGCGCGTCGAGGTCAGAAACGAAATCATGGAGGAGGTCAACAAATACCTCTATGAGTCGAAGCTCATCGGCTATCCAGCGCCTTTCCGCAACAAGGTTAGGACGTTCTGCCAGAACCCAGGCGGATTCGTGGCTCAGGAGAACTACGACGAGAACTTGGCTGTTGTCAACGGGCACTCGTACAAGGAGCTGAAGAGCGAGAACACGAATCTCGCGATACTCTGCTCGCACAACTTTACGTATCCGTTCAAGCAGCCGATTGAGTATGCGAAGAAAATCGGCGAAATCACGAACATGCTCGGTGCAGGGCAAATCATGGTTCAGCGCTACGGCGATATACTCAGCGGCAAGCGCACATGGGAGAAGGAGCTCGAGCAGTCGAACGTTCGCCCGACGCTGAAGGATGCGGTTGCAGGCGATATCACTTCGGCAATGCCTTACCGCGCGATGATTTCCATCATCAACTTCATCAAGAGCATGGACATCGTGGTTCCAGGCTTTGCGAGCGACGAGACGCTGCTTTACTCACCAGAGCTTAAGTTCTACAGCAACAAGATCGAGATGGACGAGGATCTGAACACGAGCGTCCAGAACCTGCACTGCCTCGGCGATTCCACAGGCTGGACGCGCGGCCTGATGATGGCCTCAGTAATGGGCGTCCTCATGGCGCGCAAACTCGGATAGGCGCGCGTGGCTAGGCGCAAATGGCTTTTTGGAGCTCTAGGTTGAGAAAAAGCCACGGCAAATGGGAGAAAATCACAGCGTGACCAATACCTTGCGGCAATCTAAGGCCTTTTTTGGGGCGCCGTGGCTTTTTGGACGATTGACATCGCAAAAAGCCGCCAAAATCTTTGAAAATTGTGGCTTTTTGAGAAAAAATTTTTCAAAAAGCCATCAGCTTAGAAATGAATAAAAAATAATGGTAGAAACCACCAATTCTGGGCTGATTCCAAGCTAAATTTTGGTGGTTTCTTACAATATAAAGAAACTATTTGCATTTGTAAAAAAATAGAAATGGCTTTTTGATTGAGTGGTATGAAAAAAAGCCACTCCACTTAGATATACCGTTGGCAGGTGATGTAGAGCTTGCCTTTCTTGGAGGTGCCGGAGGTGCCTTGGAAGATGGCCTTGCCTTTGCCGCGGAGGACGATCTTCTCGCCGCCCTTGAGCGTCATGTCGGGCTTGGAAATCTCGCGGCCGGATACGAAGACGCGGCCGTGGGCGATGTATTCTTGGGCGCCCTTCCGCGAGATACCGAAGAGACCGGTCAGAACGTTGTCGATTCTGAGCGAGGAGACGCTGAACCTTACGGATTCCGTCTTGATTTCGACGGTTGCGAGCTCCGAGAGCGGGATTCTCTTCGCCGTGATGCTGAGGGCGCCGACTTGGCGGAAGTTCTGAACTAGGTAGTCGGCGAGCTCTGTGGCGACGATTATCTTGGCGCCTTTCTCGGAGACGAGGATGTCGCCGACCTTCTCGCGCTTGATGCCTTCGCCCATGAGAGCGCCGAGATAGTCGCGGTGGGTGAGCTTGCGATGCTCGGCGGTTGGGATGGTCGCCTCGAGGACGGCGAGCGGGCTTTCGGATTCATTAACCGCTCCCGGCTCCAGAGCATAGTCCGGCACGAACACCACCATGCGCCTCTCGGCCTCAGCGTAGCCGCCATACAGATACACGCCGTCCTTCGCGTGCGACCGCATGAAGCCCGCGAGCTGGCTCTGCTCCTCTAACGACAGGAAGTCGCTGTGCACGAGGCAGTAGTAATCCTGAAATTTCTGGTACTTTTCTTCTATGTTTTTTATGAGCAAGTTCGTTTCGTTCATTTTCTTATCCTTTTCATTTATTATGGTTCTATTTTACCATGAATGCGGGCGCGTTTTGCAACTTTTTTGTTCAATGTGCTGAGTTTTGTGGTACAATATTCGCTGAGGGAGACGAAAATCCCTGTGAACTTGATCTTACGGAGGTGTAGATATGGTATATGAATATAAAACTAAGGGGACTTGCTCCCAGCTCATCATTCTGGACATGGATGGCGACGTTATCAACGACGTGCAGTTCATCGGCGGCTGCAACGGCAACCTGCAGGGTATTTCCAAGCTCGTCAAGGGCATGAAGTACGAGGATGTCAAGGCTAGACTCGACGGCATCAGATGCGGATTCAAGCCGACATCTTGCCCAGACCAGCTCGTCAGAGCCATGGAGGCAGCCATGGCCGCGCAGGGCAAGTAGGCGCCCCTATATAATTTTCGTCGTCCAATCCTCCACGTTCCAAACATCGGTCACGAAGTCCTCGTAGAACAGCGGATCGTGGCTGACGAGCAGAATCGTGCCAGGAAACTCCGTGAGCGCCCGCTTCAGCTCGTCCTTGGCATCCACATCGAGATGATTCGTCGGCTCGTCGAGCACGAGCCAGTTATGCTCGCGGTTCATGACGATGGCGAGGCGCACCTTCGCATTCTCGCCACCAGAGAGCACGCGCATCTGCGACGTAATATGCTCATT
>CAVGSW010000118.1:0-4125 GCA_963631945.1 Flexilinea sp.
AAAAAAGGAGGGTGCCCACGGAATCAATGGGCACAAATTTTATCATGAAGCATGCGATAAGCTTTGAATTATTAAAAGAAGACAAGAGGACTCGTGCAAGGCGCGGGGTCATCCACACGCCGCACGGTGATATCCAGACGCCGGTGTTCATGCCGGTTGGCACGCAGGCGACCGTCAAGGCGATGCGTCCAGAAGAAGTCAAGGAGATGGGTGCGGAGATTATTCTCTCGAACACATACCATCTTTATCTCAGACCGGGCCACGAAATCGTCAAGGAGGCTGGCGGGCTGCACAAGTTCATGAACTGGGATAGAGCCATGCTCACGGATAGCGGCGGATTTCAGGTTTTCTCGCTCGGTAAGCTCAGAAAGATTACCGAGGAGGGTGTAAAGTTCCGCTCGCACATCGACGGCTCGGCGCACATGATTAGCCCAGAGAAATCGATAGAAATCCAGAACGCACTCGGAGCGGATATCATCATGGCATTCGACGAGTGCGCACCTTACCCAGCAGATAGGCGCTATGTCAAGGACTCGCTCGAGAGAACGACTCGCTGGCTCAAGCGTTGCAAAGACTACCATCAGGACTGGGAGAGACAGTCGCTTTTCGGCATCATGCAGGGCGGAATGTACAAGGACCTCCGCAAGGAAAGTGCCAAGGCGATAGTCGACCTCGACCTTCCGGGATATTCAATCGGCGGACTTTCTGTAGGTGAGCCGAAGGAGATGTTCCTTGACATGCTCGACGATTGCGTGGAGCTCTTGCCGAAGGAAAAGCCGCGTTATAACATGGGCGTTGGCAGCCCTGATTATCTTTTCGAGAGCGTTGAGCGCGGAATCGACATGGCAGACTGCGTGCTTCCGACTCGTATCGCTCGCCACGGACTTGCTATGACATCGCACGGACGCGTGAACATCAAGAACGCCAAGTACGAGCGCGACTGGGAGCCGCTTGACCCTGAGTGCAATTGCTATACTTGCCGCAACTATTCGAAGGCATATCTCAGACATTTGTATAAGGCGGACGAGATGCTGTCGGCGATGCTTTTGTCGAATCATAACCTGTATTTCCTCGTCAATATGATGAAAAATATCAGGACGGCGATTGAAGAGGATCGCTTCTTAGAATACAAGAAGGAGTTTTACGATAAATATGGAAGGTTTTAATATCTGCCCGCATAGCGAGTTCTGCGGCGGCTGCATCCACCAGGGAAAGCCATACGCTGAGCAGCTCATCGAGAAAGAAAACGAAGTCAAAAGGCTCCTCGAAGAAAAAAACGTTCATCCAGACAGGATGGACGCTATTCAGGGCTGCGACTCGCAATACGAATATAGAAATAAGATGGAATACACATTTGGCGATTTCGTCAAGGATGGTCCGATGAGCCTCGGCATGCACAAGAAGAAAAATTTCATGTCAATTGTGACCGTGGATGAATGCCAGCTCGTGCATCCGGATTTTAATGTGATTCTGAAGGCAGTGCTCGGGTTCTGCGAGGAAAAGGGCTATGCTTTTTATCATAAGAAATCGCACAAGGGGCTGATGAGAAACCTCATTATACGCCGCGGTATCAGGACAAGCGAGCTACTCGTGAACATTGTTACGGCTTCGGATGCAGGAGCGGCAGGTCCTGCTTGCGAATCCGCTGAGCAGGCCGCTCAGCAGCAATTCGATGAGCAAACCTTCGCCGATATGATTCTCGCACTGCCGCTTGAGAACAAGGTAGTCGGCGTTCTCAGAACGATAAACGACAGCCTTGCAGATGCGGTAATCTGCGAAGAACTTCGAGTGCTTTATGGACGCGATTACTATATGGAAAAAATCCTCAATCTTGACTTCAAGGTAAGCGCATTTTCGTTCTTCCAGACGAATGTAGTGGCAGCGGAGAGGCTGTATCAGCAAGCACTGGCGCTTGTCGACTCTTTTGAGGGCAAGTCGGTGTTTGACCTTTACTGCGGGACGGGCACAATCAGCCAGATCCTTGCACTCAAGGCAAAGCAGGTTCTCGGCATTGAGCTCGTTGAAGAGGCGGTAGAAGCCGCCAAGGAAAATGCAAAACTCAACGGACTTGACAATTGTGACTTCATCGCAGGCGATGTTTTCGAGGTTCTAAAGGATGTCGAAAATAAGCCAGACGTAATCGTAGTCGACCCGCCGCGCGTCGGCATCCAGCCAAAGGCACTGGACAAGATTATCTCCTACGGCGTGCCCGAGATTATCTACATCTCCTGCAACCCGAAGACCCTCGCCCAGAACCTCATGTACTTCGAGTACTATGGCTACCATTGCACCTACCTCAAACCATTCGACAACTTCCCGATGACCAAACACACCGAATGCATCGCCCTGCTGTCGAAGAAATAAAACGATTGAGAAGGAGGTATTTGATTTGAAGAAGAAAAATGAGATAACAATTCGCTCCAGTGCGGCTGAGTATTTGACATTTGTTGCATCCACTGGTGAGAGCGACACGAGCTTCGAAATGCGCTACGAGGACGAAAACATTTGGCTCACGCAGAAGATGATGGCGACGTTGTATGATGTTTCAGTACCAGCAATCAATCAACACTTAAAAAGAATCTTTGATGATGGCGAGCTAGTTGAGGATTCAGTTATTAAGAAATACTTAATAACTGCTGCTGACGGGAAAAGCTATCAAACAAAACACTATAATCTTCAGGCAATTATTGCGGTCGGATTCAAGGTAAACAACGAGCGAGCAGTGCAATTCCGCAAATGGGCTGGACAAATCGTCAAGGATTACACCATTCAAGGCTGGACGATGGATACAGAACGCCTGAAAAAAGGGCACATGTTTTCGGACGAGTATTTTGATCGCCAGTTGCAACAGATACGCGAGATAAGATTGTCAGAGCGCAAGTTTTATCAGAAAGTTACGGATTTGTATGCGACAGCGTTTGATTATGATAAAGACGCTACGACAACTCGATTGTTTTTCAAGACAGTTCAGAACAAAATGCACTTTGCGGTACATCGCCACACAGCGGCAGAGCTAATTGTTGAGCGTGCGGATGCAACGAAGGAGCACATGGGACTGACCACATGGGAAAACGCACCTGATGGCAAAATCATGAAGGCGGATGTGACAATAGCTAAGAACTATCTCAGCCAGAGAGAAATGTCATATTTGGAACGTATCGTTTCATTATATCTGGATTACGCAGAACTGCAAGCTGAAAGAAAAATCCCGATGAGCATGGAAGACTGGGCGAAGAGACTGGATGGATTTCTTGAATTTAACGGTAACGAACTGCTAACCGGACCAGGAAAAATCAGCGCAGAAGAAGCCAAACTCCACGCTGAGACCGAGTTCGAAAAGTACCGCATAGTTCAAGACAGGCTGTTTGTATCCGATTTCGATAGATACCTGCTGGAACTCGAGAAGAAAGTAAAAGAATAGAATAAAAAAATTAAATTTGATGCAATAAAATGCGTTTCCTCTGTGTTTTATATATAAATAAGCAAATTTGAAATTAATCAAAAGAAAAACATGGAGGATAAGACAATGATGAAGAATTTAGTTAAGAAGGTTGTTACTTTGACAGTGGCGGCGGCGCTGGTTATATCTACAGGAGCGGTGGCATTCGGAGCGTCCGGATCATACATCGGCGAGGAGAAGGCAATCGAGAAGGCACTCAAGGATGCAAATGCGAAGAAGTCGACAGTATCTTTCCTTGAATGCGAGAGAGACGATGACGACGGGCTCGTTGTTTACGAAATCGAGTTCAACAAGGGTAGCAAGGAGTACAGCTACACTATCAACGCAAAGACTGGCAACATCAGAGAAAAGAGCGTAGACTACGGATATGTTCGCTCAAACAAGGCGAAGATTTCCAAGAGCACAGCAAAGAATAAGGTTTTCAAGTTCTCAGGAATCAAGAAGAGCAAAGTTACTGACCTCACTTGCTACTACGACTACGACGATGGCAAGGAAATCTACGAAGTTAAGTTCAGAAAGGGTAACTACGTGTATGAATACGATGTAAATGCTAGATCTGGCAAAATCGTAGAGTACAGCAGAGAATACAGCAAATCATATTATTAAAATTAAAGGATAGAAAATGGCAGTTTATGTAGGCGAGAATTTAATAACGGAAATTGCGT
>CAVGSW010000119.1:0-4113 GCA_963631945.1 Flexilinea sp.
TTCCTACGCGTATCCGGCTGCAGGAAGTCAGGGTTCTTCTCGAACAGCTCGAGCAACTTCGGTGCATACTTCGAAAGCCTGAAGAAATATGCCTCTTCCTTCGCTGGCTGAACCGGTCTGCCGCAGTCTGGGCAGCATCCGTTCACGAGCTGGCTCTCCGTCCAGAAGCTCTCGCAAGGCGTGCAATACAGTCCCTCGTATTCGCCCTTGTAAATATCGCCGTTCTCGTAGATCTTCATGAAGATATCCTGAACGCGCTTGATATGTCTCGGCTCCGTCGTTCTGATAAAGTCGTCGTTGGAAATCTCCATCTTATCCCAAAGCTTCTTGATTCCGTCAACAACTCCGTCAACGTAAGCCTGCGGCGTAACGCCCTTTTCATCCGCAATCGTCTGAATTTTCTGTCCGTGCTCGTCCGTACCCGTCAGGAACCTAACGTCATACCCGCAAAGTCTCTTGAAACGAGCCATCGCGTCTGCCATAACCGTGCAATACGTGTGCCCGATATGCAAATTAGAGCTCGGATAGTAAATCGGAGTCGTAATATAATATGTACCTTTTTTCTCTGCCATTCTAAAAATTCATCGCCTTCCTAAATCCTAATTTTATTTATTCTGCGTCTTACTCGACATCTTCGCCCTGGCCCTCAGCATCTGCTTCGCCTTCGCATTCCTCGTCCTGCGGGAACGCCTTGGACATAGTCTTGTCAGTCACAGCGATCAGCGCAACGCCAGCTGCCAAGAATCCCGCCATAACCTTGCCGAGAGTCTTGAATGTCTTCTTTGCGCCATTTTTCTTCTTTTCAGGTTCAACCATTCCTCTTGTCATCTTAATACCTCCTGTGTTCGATGTAGGTCACGATAAGTGCCGCGGCCTCTTCCTCAGTGATATAACTGCTGTTGATGGAGAGGTTGTAATTCTTGTATTCTCCCCACTTCTGGTCTGTGTGATAATTATAGTAATTTTGTCTAGCCTTGTCGTATGTTGCGATGATATCCTTGATTTTCTTCGGATCGTCGCCGTATTTCTCCGTCGCGCGCTTCTGTCTGTCCTCCATCTCAGCATGGATAAAAACATTCGTCACGCCAGGGATTTCTCTCAGCACATAGTCTGCGCATCTGCCGACGATAACGCCTTCGCCAGATTCGCCGATGCCCTTGATAGTCTCGAACTGCGCCAGGAAAAGCTTCTCGTTTACAGAGAGCGGGCTGCCGCTAACGCCCTCGTTGAAGCTGAGCGCCGAAGAAAGGTTGTAAGCGAAGCTGCTCTTTGCCTTCAGTTCCGTGCCCTCCATGAGCTCTCTCGAGAATCCGCTGTTCTCAGCCGCCATGTCTATGATTTCCTTGTCGTAAAACGGAACGCCGAGCTTCTCCGCAAGGAGCTTTCCGATTATTCTTCCGCCGCTACCATATTGACGGCTGATAGTTACTAATTTCTTCATCTTTTATTCCTCCTACTCTTCGTCTTCCTCAACAAAAGACGCATAAATCGCTTTGATTGCCTTCTCAAAGTCCTTATTTTCAACACCTACGATGATGTTCATTTCGCTTGAGCCCTGCTCGATCATCCTCACGTTGACGCCCGCCTCCGCAAGTCCAGCAAAGAGTCTAGCCGACACACCTTGACGATAAGCCATACCGTGACCAACTGTCGCGATGAGGGCCATGTTCTCCAGAACGTCGATATTGTCAGGTCTGAGCCTTGTTCTGAACTCTTCGAGAATCTCGTCGAGTCTGCCGTTTATCGCCTCGTTGGAAATTACGACGGAAACCGTGTCGATTCCGCTCGGAATGTGCTCGAAGTTTATATCGAAGTCATCGAGGATGTCCAGAATTTTTCTAACAAATCCTCTCTCGCTGCTCATCATGTTCTTGTAAATTGCAACAACCGTGAAGTCCCTGTTGCCAGCGATGCCGGTGATGATTCTGCCGTGCTTCTTCTCGTACTCCTCGGAAACCTCCGCTGTGATGAACGTGCCCGGATCCTGCGGGCAGTTCGTGTTCCTGATGTTAATCGGAACGTTCGCCATTCTCGCTGGATAAATCGCATCCTCGTGCAGAACGCTCGCGCCCATATACGAGAGCTCTCTGAGCTCCTTGTAAGAAATTGCGCGAATCTGCTTTGGATTTTCAACGATCCTCGGGTCAGCCATCAGGAAGCCTGATACGTCTGTCCAGTTCTCGTAAACGTCAGCCTTGACCGCGCGGGCAACGAGTGCGCCCGTGATGTCGGAGCCGCCCCTGGAGAATGTCTTGATCTTGCCATCTGGCGTGCTGCCGTAGAAGCCTGGAAGAACAGCTCTTTCGTGCTTAGCGAGTTCTGCTGAGAGCGCCTTATCCGTCTCTTCCATGAGTAGTCTGCCCTTCGCGTCGAATTTGATGAGCCCAGCTGTGTCCACGAAATCGTATCCGAGGAAAGCCGCCACCAGAATTGCGTTCAGGTATTCGCCTCTAGATGCGATGTAGTCCGCCGAAGGATTCTGCCTGAGATTCTCGCGAACTTCCTCGAGATACTTCTGCAGGTCTACATTCACGCCGAGGTTGATTTCTACGGCCATGTATCTGTCCGCAACGACCTGGAAAAGCTGGTCGTACGGCAGGTTGTGCTCTATATGTGTTTTGCAAAGATACAGGATGTCGGTAATCTTGCTGTCACCCTCGTATCTCTTGCCCGGTGCGGAAACGACGATGTATTTCCTGTCCGGGTCGTGCTCGATAATTTCTTTTGTCTTTGTCAACTGGATTCCGTCTGCAACGGATGAGCCGCCGAATTTCGCGACTTTAACTCCCATAGTTCTACCTCCTGAAAAGCAAGTCAGCGCCCGCGCCAACCTACTGGTTATACATCATATTATTGTACACCAAAATTCCCGAAAGCACAAGACTTCTAACGCAATATATCTTTTCATTTTTGCCGCAATGTGCTATACTTTTCTCAGAAAAATTCTCAATGCGCAATTTTAGGAGGTAAAGAAATGAATTTGACAAAACCTTTGAATAAATATTTCGATCATACACTGCTGAAACCGGAGGCAACTGGCGAGCAAATCGATAAGCTGTGCCAGGAAGCCCTCGAGTGGGATTTCTACTCGGTCTGCGTCAACAGCTGCTATGTAGCGCGCTGCACGGACTACCTCATGGGCTCAGATGTGAAGGTCGCCGCAGTTGTCGGCTTCCCTCTCGGGGCTGCAACCAGCGCATCCAAGGCATTCGAAACAGAGGAAGCCTGCATGGACGGCGCCCGCGAAATCGACATGGTGCTGAACGTCGGCAAATTCAAATCCTTCGACTATGACTATGTAAGAGATGACATCAAGGCCGTCGTAGTTGCCGCTGAGAAGTACGGCGCCATCGTCAAAGTAATTTTGGAAACGTGCCTGCTCACGGACGAAGAGATCGTTGAAGCCTGCAAGCTTGCCAAGGAATCTGGTGCAAGCTTCGTCAAGACCTCGACGGGCTTCAACACAGCAGGCGCAACCCCTGAGCATGTGGCCTTGATGCGCGAGACGGTCGGCAACACGATCGGCGTAAAAGCCAGTGGCGGCATCCGCGACTTAGAAACCGCCCTCAAGATGATTGAATCCGGAGCCGACCGCCTCGGCGCCTCAGCATCGGTCAACATTATGAAAGCCTACGAAAAATAAGCAAAAGGCCAGGCTCATCGCCTGACCTTTTCTTTATTTCCAACTGGATTTCAAGCCTATAATTTCGTTGAAGATTGGAGTTCCTGGCTTAGAGAGCTTGCTGTCCGCTACGAAGTATCCGTGGCGGAAGAACTGGAATCTCTCGCCAGCCGCAGCATCCTTAACCGCAGGCTCAGCGTAGCAAGTGATTTCTCTAACTGTATCCTCGTTAGCAACCATCTTGCCGTCTTCACCCTCGCTCATGAGGTAATCGAACTGTCTAATCTTGATAGGCACTGCGTTCGCCGCGTCCACGAAGTGGATTGTGCCCTTGACCTTGCGGCCCTCGAAGCCGCTTCCTGACTTCGTCTCAGGATCGTATGTGCAGTGAAGCTCCTTGATTGAGCCGTCCTCGTTCTTGACAACCTCGTTGCAAGTGATGAAGTACGCACCCTTGAGGCGAACCTCGTTGCCAGGGAAGAGTCTAAAGT
>CAVGSW010000120.1:0-4066 GCA_963631945.1 Flexilinea sp.
AGGCAGGTGTTTTTTTCGTGTTTTTTCTGAAGATTTGCGGCGGGATATGTCGCGATGGTGAAAGCATGTTAAAAGATAAATGTGATATTGCGCATGCCTATTGACCCTTGGAATTTAGGCGAATAAAATGGATTTGAAATTATTAAATTTAAGTTTTACGAAAGGACTTTTCACAATGATTGAGGTAAAAAATTTGTGCAAAGACTACGGGACGCACCGAGCTGTGGACGACCTGAGCTTCACGATTGAGCCAGGCCATGTTTACGGATTCCTCGGTCCGAACGGAGCCGGAAAGTCAACGACCATGAACATCCTGACTGGATGCCTCGCTGCAACGAGCGGGCAGGTTTCGATCGACGGTTTTGACATCTATGAGGACGCAAAAGAAGCGAAGAGCCGCATTGGCTACCTGCCAGAGCAGCCGCCGCTTTATCACGACATGACCGTTCTCGAGTATTTGAAGTTTGTGGCGGCGGCCAAGGGCGTTGCAAAGGACAAGCGCGATGAGCATCTGGATGCGATTATCGCACTCACGCAACTTGGCGAGGTTGAGAACAGACTCATCAAACATCTTTCCAAAGGATATATGCAGCGTGTCGGCGTGGCGCAGGCTCTCGTTTCCGACCCTGAGATTATCATCCTCGACGAGCCGACGGTCGGCCTTGACCCGAGACAGATAATCGAAATCCGCCAGCTCATCAAGGAGCTCGGCAAGGAGCATACTGTAATACTCAGCAGCCACATCCTGTCCGAAGTTCGTTCCGTTTGCGACAGACTCCTCGTCATTGCGAAGGGTAAGCTCGTTGCAGATGATACACCGGAGGCGCTTGAGGCTAAGTACGCACCTATGAGCTTCGAGGAGATTTTCCTGGAGCTTACGGGCGAGGTTGCGAGCGTAGACGCTATTCCTGAGTCGTTCGCAGCTAAAGTTGAGGCTGAAGCCGCGGCCCCAGAATCTAATGAACAGGAGGTAAAGCCAGATGAAAGCAATATTCTCTAGAGAATTTAAGTCATATTTCACATCAGTTACAGGCTACGCATTCGCAGCATTCCTCCTTTTGATAATAGGAATTTACACCATGAGCGTTTGCCTCGTCGGCTACTACGCTAACTACGAATACGTCATCGGAAACTCCGCATTCATCTTCCTTTTGATGGTGCCAATTTTGACGATGAAGTGCTTCGCAGAAGAGAGAAAGCAGAAGACAGACAGACTGCTCTACGCGCTCCCAATCGGAATGACAAAGATCGTATTTGGCAAGTACCTTGCGCTGCTCGCGGTTTTCGCAGTTCCACTTGTACCAGCGATGATTTATCCGCTTATCCTGAAGTTATACGGAAGCGTTTCGTACCGCGTGGTATGCGTTGCAATGATCGGCTTTATTTTGCTCGGCGCATCACTGCTCGCAATCGGAATGTTCATCTCATCGCTCACTGAGAGCCAGCCGCTCGCTGCAGGAATTTCGTTCCTCGTAATGCTCATCAACTTCCTGAGCTCGAGCCTCGCAACATACCTGCCAGTCGGCAGCACGCTCATCACGAACCTCAGCCTGTTCGACAGGCTCGACAATTTCGTCTATGGATCACTGAATTTAACCGACATCGTATTTTACCTGTCGACCATCGCACTTTTCGTGTTCCTGACGATTCAAAGTCTTGAGAAGAGGAGGTGGAGCTAATGTTCGATAAGAAGGTGAAAGCTCCGAAGGAGCCTGCATCAGCAAGAATTAAGTCAGCAGTTGCAAAGAAGCAATTCAAAATCGGCACATACACTGTCGGCACAACCATCGTAGTCCTGGCAATTTTGGTAGTAATAAACATGTGCGTTTCCGCCCTTCCGCTGAAATTCACGAGCTTCGACCTCACGTCGAATGACCTTTACTCCATCAGCGACCAGACAGAGCAGATCCTCGAATCGCTTGACGAGCCAGTCAAGGTTTACTGGATCGTGCAGGACGGCAATGAGGATGACGCAGTCGAAAAACTCCTCGCAAATTACGCTGACCTCAGCAGTGATTTTACTTACGAGAAAATCGACCCAGTCGCAAATCCGAACTTCACGTCGCAGTACACGAGCGATTCAATCTACAACAACAGCTTGGTCGTTGTAAACTCAGACGAGACGAAGTCCAGATACGTAAGCTACTATGACATTTACAGCTATTCCTACGACGATAGCTACAACGAAGTCGTTGAATTCAGCGGTGAGAACGCGCTCACATCGGCAGTAAATTACGTTACAACCGATACTCAGACAAAGGCTTACTACTTGACAGGCCACGGCGAGGATTCAATCCCGACGAACCTCCAGTCAAGCATGGAAAGCGACAATTTGACGCTTGAAGAGCTCAACCTCGTTTCCGAGGAAGGCGTACCTGATGATTGCGAAGCGCTCATCATTTACAGTCCAGCGCGCGACATCTCCGATAAGGAGCTCACGAAGATCGAAACATACATGGAAAACGGCGGCAACATACTTCTCATCACGGACTGTGACGCAGAGGGACTCGAAAACGTCGAAGAACTCATGGACGAATACGGCATCGAGCCAGTTGACGGCATGGTTGTAGAAGATGACAGCAACCACTTCATGAGCAACTATCCGAATTACCTCCTGCCATCTATCGGAAGTCACGACATCACAGACCCGATTTCGGAAGGAAATTACTACGTTCTCCTGCCAGTTGCACAGGGCGCTGAGCTCGAGGAAAAGGACGACGTTACGACAACAGCACTCCTGTCCACGACGAGCGATGCATATTCCAAGATTGACGGACTCAAGGCAACAGAGGCTGACAAGGAAGACGGCGACATAGATGCAGACGACGACGGATTCGCACTTGCAGTTGCGGCAGAGAACAGCACGAACGGCAGCAAGTTAGTTTGGGTTGGTAGCAGCAACATCGCTAACAGCAGCGTAGACGAGGCGGTTTCCGGTGCGAACACGGATATGCTCCTCAACTCAATGGGCTGGATGTGCGAAATCGAGGATTCGATCTCCATCCGCGCAAAGACTGTGGACAACGAGTATCTGTCGCTCACATCGGCTCAGACGAACCGCTGGACGGTAATCATGGTTATCTTGATTCCACTCGCATTCATAGTTGCAGGCATCTACGTATGGATTCACAGAAGAAAAGTCCACGCATAATGCAAACAAGGGGGAAAATTTATGGCTAACACCAATTCAAATACGAAGAAAAAAATGTCCCGCCCGACAAAATTCGCAATCCTCGTGGGTTGCTTGCTCGTTGCAGTCGGTGCCTACGCTTTAGCGGTACACATCGCAGCAAACGAGGAAGAAAGCACAGAGAGCACGGAAACATATGAGTTTGTTTCCGTCTCATCGGATGACATAACCAAGCTGACTTGGTCGTATGAGGACACCGAGTACACGCTCGAGAAAAACTCCGACGGCAACTGGATTTGGACGGACGACGAAGATTTCGAACTCGACCAAGACACGGTAAATGGAATGGTTTCCACGATTTCGGCTATCGATGCGAGCCGCGTTCTTACAGACGTTACGGATTATGCGCAATACGGTCTTGACGAACCTGAGAGCGTAATCACGTTCGAGACATCGGATGGTCAAGAGATTCAGATCATCACTGGCGACACGAACGAAGTCTCCAGCGAGTACTACGCGAAACGCTCGGACGATGACTCAGTCTACCTCGTAACAGGCGACTACCTGAGCTACTACGAATGGGGCGCAGAAGACATCGCCGCAACCGATGACGACGAAGACACCGAATCAGACACCACAACAGATACCGACACTGAAAGTGTTGAATAAATAATAGAAGTTTTGAAAAAGCGAGGGCTGCAAGCGCAACCCTCGCTTTTTTGCAAACGGCTCTGTGCGTTCTAACAGAGCCGTTTGCGATGTGTATTCAACTGAACTTAATCAGGAGAAGGTTTTTTATGGGGCAGAAGCTGATTCAGAGCCTCCACTGGATGCGGACTCTGAGCTGAAGCTACCCGCACTTGTGTCTGAGGCTCCGCTACTCGCGGGCTCAGAGCCGGAGCTGCCCGCTCCTTGGCCGCTGCTCTGCTCGGCACC
>CAVGSW010000121.1:0-4001 GCA_963631945.1 Flexilinea sp.
TTGAAAGGCGGGTGGAATTTATGACTCTGCAAGAGATGATAGATGAAGAAAAGAAAGAAGGTTATGAAGAAGGACTTGCTGAGGGAAAGAAGATCATTATCGAAAAGATGCGAGAAAATGGCTTGTCTGAAGATTTGATTGCTAAGATTCTCGGCTGAGGTTGTACAGAAAAGAGCAGGCTATGTGCCTGCTCTTTTGGTTTGATTATGTATGGTGCTCGAGCTAGACTAGGGCGGTGATGCCGTAGGTGGCTACGGAGACTATGATGGCGGCGATTAGGACGCCGGCGGCTATGGCTGGCATCGCTCGCTTTAGCTGCATGTCTAGCATGGCGGCGATCAGGGCGCCTGTCCAGGCTCCAGTGCCTGGGAGCGGGATTGCCACGAAGAGCATCAGGCCCCAAAATTCGTATTTCAGGACCTTTTCTTTGTTCTTGTCGGCCTTGGCCTCCATCTTGGCCGCAATCCCTGCGAGCCACTCGCTCTTGGCCTTCATCCAGCTAAAAATCCTGCGGATGAAGACAATTATGAACGGTATCGGTATTAAGTTTCCTATTACCGCGGCTATGACTGCCGTTTTGATGCTCAGGCCGGCGATTACGCCTGCTGGTATCCCTGCTCTCAGCTCGAGCACAGGTACCATCGATATGAGCACTGTCATGGCTATGTTGCCTGCGGTTGTCCCCCAGAGTGAAATCATACTTTTCCCCCTATTTTTCTTCGTCCTGTTCGAACTTGACTGCGGCCTGCGCTGCGGCTAACTTGGCTGCGGGCACTCTGTCCGGTGGGCATGAGAGATAGTTCATGCCTATCTTGTGGCAGAATTCTATGCTCCTTGCGTCAGAGGCTTGCGCGCCGCAGATGCCGAGTTTAAGTCTCGCCTTCTCGTGCTTGCCCATCTTCGCTGCGAGCTCCATGAGCCTGCCTACGCCGTTTATGTCGAGCGTCTTGAACGGATTCTCGCGGAGGATGCCGTTATCCACATATGTTGCGATAACGCCTGTCGCCTCAGAATCCCTCGAGATCCCGAAAACCATCTGCGTCAAGTCATTAGTCCCGAACGAGAAAAAGTCGCATTCTGCAGCGATTTTGTCGGCTACGAGAGCTGCTCTCGGTGTCTCAATCATCGCGCCAATCTGAATTTCTAATTCTTTGCCGAGCTTCTCCATCGTGTGCTTGGCTGCCTCGAGTATCGTGGCTTTCACCTTGCGAAGCTCCGTCGCAGTGCTTATCATTGGCACCAAAATTTCTGGTATTATATCATGCTCGAGTTCGTCGCTGACGGTGCATGCAGCTTCGACTATCGCCTGCGTCTGCATCGCTGCTATATCGCGGAGCGTAACCGGCAGGTCGAACAACCTGATTGTAACCGGTCTATCGCCCATGATGCGGAAAAGCTCTTCGAACTCGTCTTCTATTCTATTCTTCAGTGTGCGGAGCTTGGCTGTGCGCTCGCTTCCCTCTGGCATTCTGAGCAGCTCTTCGAGGAGCGGCATTTCGCCAGATGCGAGGATGAGGTTCTCAGTTCTGCACAGTCCGATTCCCTCGGCTCCGAGCCTTGCTGCTCTGAGCGCCTGCGAACCCGTGTCAGCGTTAACTCTAACCCTGAGCTCGCGGACTTCGTCCACCCATTCCATGAGCTTGTCGTAATCCGCCTTCAGCTCGGTTGCCTTGCCGCCGCCTGCCTTAATCATCGCTATGATCTCGGATATCTTCTCTGGCTCCTGCCTGAGAATTGCGGTCTTCGGGGTGATGAGCTCCTCAGTCGCCATGTCTACGGCGATTCTGAGGGCGGCTTCGGTCGACATGCTCGCTTCCGATGTCTGAAGCATGTAGAGCTTGCCGTTTTCTATGGTGAATTCCATGCTCTGGACGCACTTGTAGTGTTTCTCGAGGATTGCTGCGATCTTCTGCAGGCTCTCGTAAGCCTTCGGGAAGTTCGCTTCGAGCGCTGTGATGTCCTGCGGTGAGTTCGATTTCTCGCGCTCGTTTCCCTGGGTGCCTTGGACGAAGGAGCCTGTGAACTTCTTCTCGCCTGTCATGCAGTTTCTCGTCGTCGCAATGCCGACTGCGGATTTCTCGCCGAGGTTTCCGAATACCATCGCTTGGATGTTCGTTGCGACGCCCAGTACCATTTCTGGGTCAAGGTGCTCCTTCGCGCGGTATGATGCGGCTTTCTCGCAGTTCCAAGACTGGAAAGCCGCCTCTATTGCGGCGAGGAGCTGGGCGCGCGCATCCTGCGGGATTTCGCCCGGCTGGCCGCCGAGGACGATTTCCGTGTACATGGATCTAAAGCGGGCGTAGGTGTCCGCGGCGAAAGCGGCCGCAGGGCCAGCGCCTCCGGCGGGCTGGCTGGCCGCGGGCGCGGCCGAGCGGGCTGGGGCTGCTTGGGGCTCGGCCCCGCGCGCCTCGGCAGCAGCGCCAGGCTCCGAGCTGCTGCCCGAGGCGCCTGCGGCCGCCGCCGCAGAGTCCGCCGAAGCGGCGGTCGCAGCCGCGGCCAGCCTCCCGAGGGCGGCGGCAACTTCGTCGTTCATGCCAACGTTCAGCATGGTCTCCGCGAGCCCAGGCACATAAACAGCAGAGCCCGTCCGAACGGAGACGAGCAGCGGATTCTCGCCGCCGCCAAACGTCTTGCCCGTTACATCCTCAAGCTCCTTAATTTTATCGAATATCTCGGTCACCATCTCCTCCGGCATCTTGCACCCGTTTTCGAAATACGTCGCACAAGCCTCAGCCGTGATGGTAAACCCGAATGGCACCGGCAGACCGATTTGCATCATTTCCGCCAGGTTCGCACCCTTAGTGCCAAGAAGGCTCCGCATTTCTTTGGAACCTTCGTTGAATGAATATACAAATTGCTTCATTTTTCTCCTTAGAAAGATAATCTTTCTTCGATGTAAGCGCGAACATCTGCTACAGGGATTCTAACCTGCTCCATCGTGTCGCGGTCTCTGATAGTTACGCAACCATCATTTTCTGTATCAAAGTCAACGCAGATGCAGAATGGAGTACCGATTTCGTCCTCTCTTCTGTAACGCTTACCGATTGAACCAGCAGCGTCGTAGTCAACCATGAAGTGCTTGGAAAGCTCCTCGTGGATCGGCTCAGCAACAGGTGCAAGCTTCTTTGCGAGCGGCAGAACTGCAGCCTTGTAAGGCGCAAGTGCTGGGTGGAACTTCATAACTATGCGGACATCTTCCTTGCCGTTAGCATCCGTGAGAACCTCCTCAGTGTAAGCGTTGCAAAGGAATGCAAGCACGCTTCTCTCAACGCCCAGCGACGGCTCGATAACGAACGGAATGTAGTGCTCGTTCTTGTCCTGATCGAAGTATGTCAGATCCTGACCAGATGTGTTCTGGTGCTGAGTAAGGTCGTAATTCGTTCTGTCAGCAACGCCCCAGAGCTCGCCCCAGCCGAACGGGAACTTGAACTCGAAGTCCGTAGTTGCCTTGGAGTAGAACGAAAGCTCTTCCTTGCTGTGGTCGCGGAGTCTGAGGTTTTCGTCCTTGATGCCAAGCGACAGAAGCCACTGATGGCAGAAGTTTCTCCAGTATTCGAACCACTCGAGGTCCGTATCAGGCTCGCAGAAGAACTCAAGCTCCATCTGCTCGAACTCACGCACACGGAAAATGAAGTTACCTGGCGTAATTTCGTTACGGAACGACTTACCGATCTGGCCGATGCCGAACGGAATCTTCTTACGCGATGTTCTCTGAACGTTCTTGAAGTTAACAAATATGCCCTGCGCAGTCTCAGGTCTGAGATAAAGCTCCGACTTGGAGTCCTCAGTTACGCCCTGGAAAGTCTTGAACATGAGGTTGAACTGTCTGATTCCAGTAAAATCGCTCTTGCCGCAGTCCGGGCAAGGAATCTTGTGCTCTGCGATGTAATTCTCGAGCGCCTCGTTGCTCCAGCCGTCAACGACGATCTCCGGCATATTGTTCGCTTTGTGGAAATCCTCGATGAGCTTGTCCGCTCTGAACCTCGATTTGCAAGCCTTGC
>CAVGSW010000122.1:0-3924 GCA_963631945.1 Flexilinea sp.
TCTGTGTTCTGCATGTAGTAAGCGAGCGCATGCAAGCTGTCGCTCACGTGAACATTCTCAACCGCAATTCCCTCCGGCAGGTCAAGGTCGACTGCCGTGAAGTTCCAAATGCCTCTAACGCCAGCAGCTGCAACAGTGTCAGCAACGATCTGCGCCTTCTCAGCTGGAACGGTGATAACCGCGATATCGATATTTTCCTTCTCAATATAACCCGCAAGCGAGCCGCAAGTCATAATCTGCGCATCCTTGAAGCTAACGTCCTGAATGATTTGCTTAACATCGAAAATTCCGCAGATGTGGAAATTCGTCTCATTCTTGGAAATATAGCTTGCCATAGCCTGACCGAGTCTGCCGTAGCCGACGATTACGATCTTGTAATCCTTGTCGAGGCCGAGGATATTGCCGATTTCCTCGTAGAGATAGTTGACGCTGTAGCCATAGCCCTGCTGTCCGAATCCGCCGAAATTATTCAAATCCTGGCGAATCTGCGAAGCCGTATAGCCAATCAGCTTGCTCAAATCCTTTGATGAAATTTTCTCAACTCCCTTTTTCTGGAGCTCGCGTAGGTATCTTCTGTATCGAGGCAAACGCTTGATAACCGCCTTCGATATTTGCTTCTCCTTCATTTCTTCTCCTACAAATTATTTATTTTCTTCTACATACTTAACCAAATCAGCTACAGTCTGGAATGTCTCAGCGTCCTCATCAGGAATCTCCATGCCGAACTCGTCCTCGATAGCCATGATGATTTCAACGGCGTCCAGCGAGTCAGCCGAAAGGTCCTTCATGAGATTCGTGTCCATGGAAACGTCGGACTCCTCAACCTGTAACTGTTCTATAATGATGTCTTTAATCTTATCAAAAATCATAAAATTAGCCTCCTATTAATTTTCAAACGCTTTCTTTTTTCGTAGAAATTTCTACCCGAAACACTCAGTGAATGTTCTCGGTAAAAATTACTACGCATTATTATAAAGACTTTTTATGTGCATTGCAAGGTTTTTTTGTCATTTTTTAGTCAACTTGCAACATTTCCCACTCGTCGTAAGCCTCAGAAAGCCGCTCGTTAGCCGCTTGGCGCTTCTCTCCAAGTTCCGACAAAAGTTCATAATTCGACACATTTTCTGGCTTGCAAAGTTCCTCTTCAATCGAGGCGATTTCGGCCTCAAGCTTTGAAATTTCAGTCTCGAGCTTCTCTATGAGCCTTGCGGTTCTCCGCTCCTCGGCCTCGCGCTCCTTTTTCTGGCGGCGCTCCTCCGCAGAGCTTGCGGCTGGCTTTGTTTGCGTTTTGCTAAAATATTTCTTCCCCGAGATATTTTCGGATTTTTTCTCGAGGTAATAGTCGTATTTGCCGAGATATTCGACCACGCCGTCTGGCGTAAGCTCCAGAATTCTCGTCGGGATTCTCTGCAGGAAATATCTGTCGTGCGATACAACTATCACAGTTCCTGGGAACTCCAGCAGAGCCTCCTCAAACACTTCCTTCGATTCGATGTCCATGTGGTTTGTCGGCTCGTCCAGCATCAGCGTGTTCGCGCCCGAGAGCATGAGCTTCAGCAACGAAAGCCGCGCTTTCTCGCCGCCTGACAGGCTCCCGACGTTCAAGAAAACATCCTCGCCCTTGAACAGGAATCTGCCGAGAATCGACCGCATTTCCGTGTCCGTATATAATCTGTAGGAATCCTTCAGTTCCTCAAGTACCGTGTTCGAGTCGTTCAGCAAAAGCTGCCCCTGGTCGTAGTAGCCGAACGCCACATTGTGGCCGATCTTCAGATAGCCGCTATCGGCCTTCAGCTCCCCGAGCAAAACCCTCAGAAGCGTAGTCTTGCCAACGCCGTTCGGCCCCAGAATGCAGATACGCTCTCCGCGTTTGATATCAAGGTCGACATCGCGGAAGAGCTCCCGCCGCTCGCTTCCGAACCCGAAAGACTTCTCGAGGTTCTCAGCCATGATAACGTCGTTGCCCGACGGGAAATTCTCCTTGAAGCTGATCTTGAGCTTGCCCTGCTCACCCTCAGGCCGCTCGAGCCGCTCAACCATGTCGAGGCGCTTCTCCCTCGAAGCCGCACGCTTGGCAAGGTGCTCCGTGCCGTGCTGCTTCATCGTCCTGATGATTTCCTCCTGACGCTTAATCTCGCGCTGCTGGTTGTTGTACGCACGCAACTCCGTCTCGCGGCGGATTTTTTTCTGCGACGCGTAATCGCTGTATTTGCCCTGATAAGTGTAGAGCTTGTGGTTTTCCACCTCGAAAATCCTGTTCACGATTCTGTCGAGGAAATATCTATCGTGCGACACGACCATAATCGTCCCGCGGTAGCTCTCGAGGTACTGCTCAAGCCACTTCAGCGTCCCGATGTCCAAATGATTAGTCGGCTCGTCCAGCAGCAGGATATCTGGCTTTTCCAGCAAAAGTGCCGCAAGTGCGAGCCTCGTTCTCTCCCCGCCAGAAAGCGAAGAAATTTTCTTATCGTAAAAGCTCTCATCAAATGCCATGGAGTTGAGAATTCCAATGATTTCAGATTTGTACGTGTAACCGCCGTCTCTGTCGAACTGGTGCTGCAACTCGTCGAGCCTTTCGATGAGCCGCTTGTCACTCGGATTGGCTGCAACCTCGTCGGAAAGTCTTGCGATTTCCTCTTCCATCGCCTTCAGTCCCGAGAAAATCGCCTCGACTTCCTCGAGCACGGTTCCGTCGCTGTCGAAATTGTCGCGCTGCTTGAGGTAGCCAATCCTCGTGTTTTGCGACACGAAAAATTCGCCATCATCGCATGGCAGCTCGCCAGTCAACATTTTTAACAATGTTGTCTTGCCAGCGCCGTTTCTGCCGATTATGCCGACTTTGTCGCCCGCATTCAGATGAAAGCTTACTTTCTCGATTATGACATCCGTTCCGTATGTTTTTGTGAGGTTGTTAGCAGATAAAACGATCATGATTAATAGTTATAACTCCATATTTGCGTAGGCGTCGAGGTCGAGCTCGTCCGCCCCTAATTCCTTGTATTTGTAATATGCGGCGGACGCGATCATCGCGCCGTTATCCGTGCACAGAATCGGCGATGGGCGATAAAGCGTAATGCCGTTTTCGTCGCATGCCGCCTGCATCATTTCCCTGAGCTTGGAATTTGCGGCAACTCCGCCTGCGAGGGCGAGCTTCTTCTCGCCTGTGAGTCTCGCAGCGTCCATAGTTTTCTTGACGATTACGTCCATAATCGCCTGCTGGAAGCTCGCCGCGACGTCCGCACGGTTGATTTCCTTGCCAGCCTGCTTCTGCTGATTGATATAGTTGAGTGCGGCCGTCTTCAGCCCGCTGAAGCTGAAGTCGAAGCTGTCCTTCTCCAGATATACTCGCTTGAAATGAATCGCCTCTGGGTCGCCCTCTTTTGCGATTTTATCGATTTTCGGGCCGCCTGGGTAGCCGAGACCCAGCACGCGAGCGACCTTGTCGTAAGCCTCGCCCACTGCGTCGTCCCTCGTGCCGCCGAGGATTTCGCACTCGGTGTAGCTCTTCACGTGCACGATTTCTGTGTGCCCTCCGCTCGTGATTAGCGCCATGAACGGCGGCTCGAGCTCAGGCGATTCCACGAAATTCGCGCTGATATGTCCCATGAGGTGATGCACGCCCACGAGCGGAATGTCCTTCGCGAATGCGAGCGACTTGGCCGTTGCAACGCCGACGAGCAGCGCACCGATGAGCCCTGGTCCGTTCGTAACGCCGATTAAATCGATGTCGTCGAGCGTTACGCCCGCCTCCGCCAGCGAATCGGCCAGCACTCCGTTGATGTTCTCGAGGTGATGCCGCGACGCAATCTCGGGCACAACTCCGCCGTAGTTCTTGAAAATGTCTATTTGCGATGAAATGACATTGGAAAGCACGTCGCGGCCGTCCGCCACCACGCTAATAGCCGTCTCATCGCAGCTCGTCTC
>CAVGSW010000123.1:0-1667 GCA_963631945.1 Flexilinea sp.
TGCCAGATGAACGAGCACGACTCGGAGACGCTGGCGGGTTTGCTGATTGAGAAGGGCTATGAGCCGGTCAGCGAGCGGAAGGACGCGAACATTGTAATTATAAACACTTGCAGCATTAGAGAGAATGCGGACAAGAGATTTTTCGGGACGCTGGGGCAGCTCAAGCGCAGGAAAACCGAGCAGAAGGAGAGCTTCACGGTCTGCGTTTGCGGTTGCATGATGCAGCAGCAACACGTCATCGACACGATCAAGTCGAAGTACCCGTGGGTTGACGTGATTTTCGGGACGAACAACCTGCATCATCTTCCGGATTTGCTGGACAATCTTTATCACGAGAAGCAAAAGCAGCTGGAAATCTGGGAGGACGGCGGCGAAATCGTCGAGGAGCTTCCTTGCAGGCGCTTGTTCAAGCACAAGGCGTTCGTGAACATCATGTTCGGCTGCAATAATTTTTGTACATATTGTATAGTGCCGTACACGCGCGGCAGGGAGAGAAGCAGAACTCCTGAGGATATCGTGCGCGAGGTGAAGGAGCTGGCTGCAGACGGCGTTAAGGAGATTACGCTGCTCGGGCAGAATGTCAACTCGTACAAGGGTGTGAGCAAGGAGACGGGCGAGCAGACGGACTTTGCGGATCTGATTTACATGCTTAACGATATCGACGGCATCGAGAGAATCAGGTTCATGACGAGCCACCCGAAGGATATTTCCGACAAGCTCATCGAGGCTTACGGCAAGTGCGAGAAGCTTTGCCATTACATACATCTGCCAGTTCAGGCGGGTTCGAGCAAGGTTCTGAAAGAGATGAACCGCCGCTACACGAGAGAAAAATACTTAGAAATTGTTAGGAAGCTCAGGGAAGTTGACCCTGATATCGCGATTTCGACGGATATAATAGTTGGATTCCCTGGCGAGACCGAGGAGGAGTTTGAGGAGACGCTGTCGCTTTGCGAAGAAGTTCGCTACGACTCGGCGTTCACGTTCCTTTATTCCATCAGAAAGGGTACGCCAGCGGAGAAATACGAGAATCAGATTCCTGAAGAGGTTAAGCACGAGCGTTTCAATCGCCTCGTCGACGTGATCAACAGGATTTCTGCGGAGAAGAATGCGGAGTACGTCGGCAGGGTTGAGAAAGTGCTCGTCGACGGGCCTTCGAAGCGCAATTCCAAGACATATGGCGGGCGCACGGAGACGTTCAAGCTCGTGAACTTTAAGGGTACGCCGGATATGATTGGAAACACGGTCGACGTGCGGATTACGGACGCGAATACCTTTAGCCTCGTGGGCGAGGTGCTGGAGCCGTAAAGCTCGCCGCCTGTGCAAACTTTGGGGCGGCCTTGGCTGGGCTGCTTGGGGCGGCTCCCTTGGTCGAGCTCGCCGCTCTGGCTAACTTGGCTTAGCTGACTTAGGGCGGCGCTCTGGGCGGCTCCCACAAACTGGATAATATAGCAAAAATTAGAACCACAGACAGAAAGGAGAGGTCGCCGCATGATGGCACCTGTATTTAGCCTCGCGGACACCGTTTGGTACATAGCCGCGATTTACATACTGAATATGATGTTCATAATCGCGATCATCTTCGCTGAGCGCAAAAGTCCGTCGGCGACGCTGGCGTGGATTCTCGTGCTCGCGTTCATCCCGATCGTCGGCTTCATCTTCTACATCGT
>CAVGSW010000123.1:2455-3871 GCA_963631945.1 Flexilinea sp.
CCGAGGAAGTCAAACGCGCGATGATGAGGATGATTACGTATGCCGAGAAGCGGGTTTGGCTTCAGACGCCGTATTTTGTGCCGGATCCCGCCATATTCGAGTCGCTCAAGATGGCGGCGCAGTCGGGTGTGGATGTGCGGGTTATGATTCCGTGCAAGCCGGACCACATCTTCGTTTACTGGGCTACGTATTCTTATGTTGGAGAGCTGCTCCGATCGGGCGGGCGGGCATTCATATATGACAATGGATTCCTGCATGCCAAGACACTCGTCGTTGATGGCGAGGTCGGAACGGTCGGCTCGACGAACTTTGATAATAGAAGCTTCAGGCTTAACTTCGAGACAAACGCATTCGTGTTTGACCCGAAATTCGCCAAGGAGATGGAAGACGCATTCGAATTTGACCTCGAGGCAAATGGCCACGAGCTCACTTACGAGGACTATCTCAAGCGCGGACCAATTATCAAATTCAAAGAAGCGATTTCAAGACTTTTATCAGATATTCTGTAAAAAAACTATTGCAAAATTCCCCGCGAGGGTTTATTCTAGAACAATATTATTATTTTAAAGGAGTAAAAAAGATGGAAAGTAAATTTCAGTATTATATGAGAGTTTTCAAAGGGGCGAGCTTCAAGAAGTTCTTCGATGTAGTTAACGAGGCACATGAACGCTCAGGCAATAGCAAGGCATACTGTTTCTTCGACATTCTCGGTTCGATGAAAAAGTACGGCGCAGGCTATCACGATTACGTGATTTTCGAGTTCTGGAATCTTACGCCAGAGCAGAGAGACACGTACCTCACGCGTTTCAGAAGCAAGAAGTTCATCATGTTCATGAACGACCACAGCTACGCACATATTTTTGATAACAAAAACGAATTCAACGAAGTTTTCAAGGACTTCATCAAGCGTGAATGCCTTGACCTCGAGGTAGCAACAGATGAGGATCTCAAAAACTTCTATAATACACGCAAGAAAGTTTTCTGCAAGATGAAAGACCTTACATGCGGAATCGGCGCAGAAAAGCTGAACACTGAGGACTTTGCTACAGCTGACGAATTTGTTAAATACGTTCGCGACAAGGGCTTCGGCACGGTCGAGGATGTAATCGAGAACCACCCAGACGTTGCAAAGATGTACCCATATTCGGTTAACACGATGAGAATGATTACGATGGTTGACGCGAAGGGCGAACCGCACCTCGTTTACTCGGTATTCAAGATGGGTCGCGATGGCAGAGTCGTTGATAACTACGGCGTTCACGGACCGGTTGACCTTGAGACAGGCGAGTTCCTCTTCCCAGCACACTCGGGCGACACGAAGGCAGAAGGACTCTACACGGAGCACCCGAACACTCACCAGCCGCTCGTTGGCTACAAGGTTCCATATATGAAGGAAGCAGTTGAGATGGTAAAGAA
>CAVGSW010000124.1:0-3822 GCA_963631945.1 Flexilinea sp.
ATCGATTCAAGGCTCGCGACAGGAACGCAGGATGGAGAATTGACTATTTCCTCGCATCGGAGGAACTTGCAGACAAGCTAGTCGGCGCGAAGATCCACACGGATGTGTTCGGGTCGGATCACTGCCCGGTGGAGCTGGACTTGAGCCTGTAGCGGAAATAGTGAAGAAATAAGAGAAAAAATCGGGGAATTAGACCGAATTTAAGTAGAAGGTGAATAAATGGTTAAGGAACAATATAAGGAAAAGCAGAGATTGACGACGTATCAGGTTGACCAGAACAAGGTCGGCCGCGCTTCGGGAATTTGGCAGATTATGCAAGAGGCAGCTTGCCATCAGATGAAGACGCAGAAGCCTTCGTACGACGACCTGCTGGATGAGGGCAAGGCATTGATGCTCGCCCGCGTGGATTTGGCGATTCCAGAGGAAGTGTACTTCGAGGAGGAAGTTGAGGCGAGCTCGTGGCCTTGCCCGAGCAGCCGCGCGACATTCCTCAGAAACTATACTTTGGAGCGCGGCGGCAAGCGCATCGCTATCGCCTCGACGCAGTGGAGCCTCGTGGACGTCGAGAGCCGCAAGATTCTGAAGGTTAGCGATGCGGACTTTTCGAACTACTGGATGAGCGATTACATCGAGCTTCTGCCGCACAAGTTCAAGATTGCGGCAGCCGATGTCGAGGAAATGGAAAGCGCAGGACCGGTTGGCTACAAGGTTGTCTGCTACGGTGACCTTGACTACAACGGGCACATGAACAACACGTATTATCTGGACATGATTTGCGATTACATACCTGAGCTTGCGGCGGGCACGCACAGGGTGAGCGGCATGAGAATCCACTATAGCAAGGAAGCACCGCTCGGCGAGAAAATTGCAATTTATCGCACTGAGGCCGAGCTCTCGGAGGACGAGCGCCAGGCTTGCGAGCGCTACAGCGTGCCCGCAGAGAAGAAGTACGTGTTCAGGACGATTAACACCGCTGACGGTGGAAGTGAACTTAATATCGAGGCAGAGATCATCATCACCCCACGCAAGGATGTTTAGCGTGCGCGCTCAGGCTGGGCGCATAGGACACGCTCACAATCTTGATGGGCAGATTTATGTTGCCATCGCGCGCCAACTGTGGTAAAATCAAATCAAAGAGAGACTCATATAGAATTTGAATCGTGTATTTTGATATATAAGAGGTTTGAGAAATGTCGTATATAATGGACAAACTTAATATCGTGTTCGACGGTGTTTGGGAGGCGAACGAGATAATCGCGGCAATCGTGGCGGTTCTCGTGGTGGCGCTCCTCATTTTGCTTGTGATTTTCGTAATCGCTCGCATTGTCCAGGACGTAAACCCGCGCAAATCCACGATCTTCAGCCACCGCAAAAACAAGTACAAAAGCCGCCTCGGCAAAAACAACAAGAAATACTTCAAATAGCGACGATTTGCACGCATCGCCCTTGCATTTAGCAGGGGCGATTTTTTATTGAAAAAAAGTGGCGAATCAAAGCGAGAAATTTGCAAAATTTGCTTGCAAAGTGGTGGAAAGTGGTGTATAGTGGTTTTAATAAGATGCAATTAGTCTAGAATGGCTTGTAGACCCAGGAGGCACACCATGTTTATGGGAACGACATACAACTCCATAGATGAGAAAAACAGGATGATTGTGCCTTCGAAGATGCGACTGGAGCTCGGCGGCAGATGCGTGCTGACGAAAGGCCTCGACAAGTGCCTGTACATCTACACGATGGACAGCTGGGAGAAGCAGCTCGAGAAGATTGCAACCCTGCCAGAGTCGGATCCAGGCGTTAGAGCCTTCATTAGACACTTCTGCGCGAACGCAGCGGAATGCGAGTTCGACAAGCAGGGCAGAATCGTTATCCCAGCTGAGCTGAAGTCCTACGCAGGGATTGAGCGAGAGCTCGTGACGATGGGCGCCATGAGCAAAATCGAAGTTTGGGCTCGCCAGACATGGGAGGCTCCTGACAACGGCGCGAAGATGGGCACCGAGGACTTCTCGAAGGCGCTGGAGGAATACCGGTTCTGATGGAATTTAAGCATACATCCGTACTCTTTGATGAGTGCATGACAGGTTTGAATATACGCCCGGACGGGATATACGTTGACGGCACGCTTGGGGGCGGCGGTCACGCAAGCGGAATTTGCGAACGTCTCGGCGAAGAGGGGATTTTGATAGGCATTGACAGGGATAGAGACGCGTTGGCAGCGGCCGAGGCGAGGCTCGCACCTTACAAGTGCCAGAAGTACTTTGTTCAAAGCAATTACTCCGACATAAAGGAGGTCTTAGGGGAATTTGAGATAGACAAAATCGACGGAGCGCTGCTCGACCTTGGGGTTTCGTCGTTTCAGCTGGATAATCCAGAGCGCGGGTTTTCGTACATGCAGGACGCACCGCTGGACATGAGAATGAGCCAGGATGACGACTTCACAGCATACGACGTGGTCAACGATTACGACAAAAATGAACTGCGCGACATCATCACGAAATACGGCGAAGAACGCTGGGCTGCGAGGATTGCAGATTTTGTCGTAAAGGCGAGGAAAGAAAAGCCGATAGAGACCACGGGCGAGCTCGTGGACATCATCAAAGCGGCGATTCCAGCGGCGGCAAGGCGAGACGGTCCGCATCCAGCGAAGAGGACGTTCCAGGCAATTCGAATCGAAGTTAACGACGAGCTCGGACAACTGAAACGAGCGGTCGAGGAATTTTGTGACGTGTTGGCGCCGAAAGGGCGGCTTTGCGTCATTACTTTTCACTCTCTCGAGGACAGAATCGTCAAGGAAATCATCAATCGTAGGATTAACCCTTGCACATGCCCGAAGGAATTCCCAGTCTGCGTTTGCGGGAAGGTCGGGGATATCGAGAAAAAGTCGAGCAAACCGATTTTGCCGAGTGCAGAGGAAGTCGAGAGAAATCCGAGAGCACGGAGCGCGAAACTTCGCGTAGCACAGAAAAAATAATCAAAGCGAGAAAATTCGCAGCGGGGAGATAGATTAGGCAAGCATTAGAAACACTGTAAGGAGAAGGCATGGCAGCACTGAACAGAGCATACACATCTGAATACTCGACCATAGGCAAACCGTATGTTCAGGGACAGTGGGCTTATGGCGTGTCGCAGCACATGCCACAGCAGGTTCCGCAGGCGCCACAGCCGAAACAGCCTCCGAGAGTCAAGAAAGAAAAGCTGGCGCAGGTTCCAGAGATCAGGGAAGTTCCGCAGCCAGCGACTCAGTCCGGCCTCACCCACAAAATGCTTGCGAAGGCGATAATTTTGATGGTATTAGCAGGAGCTGTTCTCATCTCGACGATTTGGATGAGCGCTCGTGCGACGGAAATCAAGTACGAAATCAACCAGGTTAAGAACGAAAACACGGTTCTGCAGAACGAGATCGCTAGGCTCGACATCAAGATTGAGAGCGCCAACAGCATTGAGACGATTGAAGAGTATGCGACGGACGAGCTGAACATGCAGTATCCGAAGGCTTCGCAGTGCATATACGTGGAGGCAGGCGAGAAAGCGTCGGCGGATTTGGTCAGCAGAATCAAAGAAAAAGCATATACAGACTAGAGAGCGAAAATTTGCTCGACGTATAATTTGGAATATTAAAATTTCATAGAAAATAAGGAGCCAGACAACTAAATACGCCAATTTGGGTCTGGCTTTCTGTTTGAAGCGACCTGCCTGACGGCAGGCAGGGGCAAGCAGAGGATAGAGGAGCAGCATGAAAGCACCAGTAACTACGAAAAACAGAAGAAGGATAGCGATAGGCTTTGGGATAGTTGCCTTGCTTTTGCTTGCTCTGACATTCAGGCT
>CAVGSW010000125.1:0-3778 GCA_963631945.1 Flexilinea sp.
CACTGTAGCCGTTCCAGCATTGGTGTTGTTCGTATATACCAGCTTATAATAGCTACTGTTAATATTCGCATTCGTCGGTGAGCCATTATCACCAGTTCCCAGGTATACACCTGTCTGAGTAATTGCGCTTCCCGTATATGTTTTTGCTACAACTCCGCACAATTTATATCCTGAAATTCCAGGCCTAGTTGAGAATATTACGCTAACAGAATTTCCTGTTACATTTCCGTTGTCACTCTTTTTTGCAATTGTCGCAGTTTTGCTATCTGTGCTTTCACCTGCAACAGATATATCAACATCTGAACCTAAGTTCAATATTGCCTTTGTCGTTGAGTCCTTATACACAATCGAACTTCCAACTTTTGTAGCCAAAGCACTATTATCAGTGTTTGCCTCCTGAGTTGGAATATAGAATTCAACTGTGCTTAAATCACGAGTGCTAACTGAGAAAGTAGCAGTTGCAGTTTTTGCGCTACCTTCTGACGCTGGTGTATAGCTTACAGTCGCCGTATATGTTCCAACGTCTTTTGCTGCAACTACAGTCGATGAATCCTTTTTCCACTCAACCGTGTACTTTCCATCACCTGCTGCCTCCGTGTCATTTGCCCCCTGCAACGCGAGAGTCTGCGTGCCATATTGAACCGTCAGCGTAGGCAACGTAATATCATTACCCGTATAAACGGCTGTTTCTGACCCTGACGCAATCGTTGCCGTCAGCGTTTCTTCCGCGAACGCAACACTCGCGCCAGCCGCCGGAATCATACAAACAACCAACGCCAAGCTAAGTAAAATTGCTAATGTCTTTTTCATTGTATTTTTTCCTCTCCTTTTCATAATCTCAAGAATGGCCGCTACATGCGACCTGCTTTCTTCCCTTTATTATAAGGTTTTTTCACCGAACTAACAAGTAAAATTTACATTATTTTTTAAATTTTTTTATTTTCTTCTGCGAGCTGCTTGTCTTTCTGTATGTTTTCTTTGATTATTTCGATTTTCTTCTGGTATTTCTCGGTGTTCTGCGTGTCGCCTACTCGCTCGTAGAGCTTGACGAGCTCTTCCATCGCTTCCGTGTTGCTCGGCGAATACTTCAGAACGTTCTTATAGCAGTCTATTGCCTCGGTATCGTTCTCGAGCTCTGCGTGTGCTGTGCCTAGGTAGTACCAGAGCGGCCACCAGGATGCGTACTGGCTGTTCTTATATGGCTCGAGAGCCGCGATGCCTTCTTCGTACTTGCCTGAGATTACGAGGTTATAGCCTTCTTCGATCTTAACCGGCTCTTCGAGCGTCTCGAGGCGCGCTGCGATTTCCTTTCGGATTTCTTTCAGTTCTTTGATGTACGACTCGTACTTCGGGTCGGCGAGCTTTTCGTCCGTCTGGTCGATGTTCGCATCTGCCTCGGTCAGGCGCATGTATTCCTTCCATGTGAGCTGGGCTTTGACGTAGAGGCCCATGTTCACGTAGGCGTATCCAAGAAAATAAAACGCGTCCGCGAGGTTTGGGTCCTTCAAAGTGGCTACTTCGAAGGCTTCCAGCGCTTCTGCCTTGAATCTGCCGATGAATTCTTCGGCTTCTTCTGTGTTCTCTAGCTTCTCGCCTGCGCTTTCGTATATGTCTTTGCAGGCGCGGCCGTAGCAGTAGTAGGCGTTCGCATTGTCTGGTTCGAGGATCATGGCCGCGCGGAACAGGATGCAGGCGTATGTGTAGGCTTGCTTGTCGGCGCTGACTTCTACGCCTTCGGCTATGAGGGCGTCGGTGAAGCGGTCTTCGAACATGCGGGTTATGTAGGCTATATAGCTGTCTTTATGTTTGAACTGCGGGTCGCAGCCGATTACGAATGCCATGGCTTTCGCTATCGTGAGCGTCGTAATCTTGCCGAGCTCGTTTTTGCGCAGCGGCACTGGGATGCCCGTAAGTATGTCGGCGAGGCCCGCGCGCTCTAGATACGCGTCTGACAGCTCGTCAAATATGATCTCGTCGAGCTGCGGCACCAAGTACTGGCCGATTCGGTCTTTTTGTTCTATGCTCATATATTTTCCTTTCTATGTGGTGGTTCGCAATGAAGATATTTTTCCTTCGCTTAGTCCTCGTCGCAGGGCACTTTACGCACTTACCAGCTCGTATCGCGGGGCCGCGAGACAAACGTGATCCATTGACCGGTGTCTCCGCGCCATCCGCTCAGACTTCACCTCTCGTGGGAAGTTCTTAGCGCTCCTGCGGGAAAGCACCCACAAATAGCAGAATCCCACCACACTGATTAAATATTCTTTGTGGAAAAATCCTGCACTTGCACCTATCAAAGACCTAATACAGTTGTGCCGCTAGGTGCCCGCTTCTCTAAGATTACCACATATAGATAGCGAAGCTGGCAACTGAATATAGCGCGCGACCCTTATGCGCTCTGTACCCTCTTTTTGGAGGGAGTTATAATGCGCGGAAACGCTCGTCCTTCAGCAGTCCGCGGTCTGCCATGCAGCGCTTGAGCGATTCAATCATACGCTCGTTGTCCATCGGCAAATTGCCTCTGAGCGAAACGTAGTTCGAAGCGTGATTGCTGCGGAAAACGCAGAGCTTGTTCGGCCGTGCGTATTTGAGCATGAGGCATGTCTCCGCCAGCACTTCCTCCGGCGTGAGAAGCTTGAACTTGCCCTGCTTATAGTCCTCAAGCAAAGGTGCTGGCGGCTCGAGCATGAGCGTCAGCAATCCAACGTAGGACGCATTCATCTTGGCAATCATCTTGCCCGTCTCGATCGCGTGTTCCTCCCAGAGCTCAGGGCCAGCAAGTCCACTGATAAATGTCACGGATGCCTTGATTCCAACGTTTTCGATTCTGTTCACAGCTGTGATGAGCTCTTCGACCGTCTCGCCCTTGTTAACCATGTCGAGAACCTTCTGGCTGCCAGACTCCGCGCCGAGGTAGACCATCTCGAGCCCGTGCTCCTTCAGCTCACGGAGCTCGTCGTCACTCTTGCGCAGAATGTCCGTAGCGCGGCCATATGTCGTAACCCTCTCACATTCTGGGAACTTTTCTTTAATAAAATCAAGAATCGTCAGCAGTTTATGGTTCGCCAGGCAAAGCGCATCGCCGTCGCACAGGAAAATTCTATCCACAACGCGATAGTGGTCTCTGGCCCATTGAAGGTCTTCGAGAACCTCTTCTATCTTCCTGACTTTGAAGCGCTTGTCCTTGAACATGTTGCAAAATGTGCATTTGTTGTGCGAACAGCCAATAGTGACCTGCACGAGGAGGCTATACGCTTCGCTCGGCGGCCGATAAATATTACCTTCATACCTCAATTTTGTTTTCTCCCACTAATATACAAAAATCTTAGATCATCTCATGCGCCTAATTCGCCCCAGCTGCTGTGTTGCGAATTAGAGAATGTAATTTCACAGCTAACCTAGGGAAATTACATTCTTTCAGGAGCCTGCATGCCCAGCAGCGCCAGCCCATTCTTAATCGCCGTCTTCGCCGCGATCACGAGCGAAAGCTTAGCCAGCTTCTCGTTCTCATCCTCACAGAGAATGTGCTCATCGTGATAGAATCTGTTGAACGCCTGAGCCAGGTCAACGATGTGACGAGTCACAATCGAAGGCTCGTACTTTTCGCCTGCCTCAACAACTACCTGCGGAAGCTTGTAAATCAGCTTAGCGAGCTCGTATGCGCTCGGGCTAGTGATGTACTTCGCATCGATCTTGCCAGTAGCAGCCTTCGCCGCAAGCTCCTCGCCAGCGTTTCTCAGGATGCTTGCGCATCTTGCATATGTATATTGAACATAAG
>CAVGSW010000126.1:0-3609 GCA_963631945.1 Flexilinea sp.
TCGTAAATATGTGCGAGAAAATATTAAAGGAAGGCTTTTCGACGGAGGGCGAGACAGTTCGCGCTCGCTGGGAGGACGGCTCACCGGCTTATACGATCAAGACGTTCGGCGTGGTCAACCGCTACGACCTGTCGGAAGAGTTTCCAGCACTAACGCTGCGCCCGACCGCAATCAAGTCAGCTATGGACGAGATTCTGTGGATTTGGCAGAGAAAATCGAACAACATTCACGATCTCAAGCCACATATTTGGGACGAGTGGGCAGATGAGAGCGGCTCAATCGGCAAGGCTTACGGCTACCAGATGGGCAAGAAATATCAGTTCGCGCAGGGCCAGATGGACCAGGTAGACAATGTGCTGTGGCAGCTTAAGAATCAGCCGCAGTCAAGGCGCATCATGACGAACATATATAACTTTGAGGATTTGTCTGAGATGAATCTCGAGCCTTGCGCTTACAGCATGACGTTCAACGTAACGGGAAATCGCCTAAATGCGATTCTCAACCAGCGTTCGCAGGATATTCTGGCGGCGAACAACTGGAATGTCGTGCAATATTCGCTGCTTCTGATGATGTTCGCACAGGTCAGCGGTTTCGAGGCGGGCGAGCTCGTGCATGTGATTTCCGACGCGCACATCTACAACAAGCATGTGCCAGTAATCGAGAAGCTCATCAGTCGCCCGCAGTACCCAGCCCCGAAGGTTACGCTCAACCCTGACATCAAGGACTTCTATGAGTTCACGACGGACGACCTCGCAGTCGAGAACTACCAGACCGGCCCGCAGGTCAAGAACATTCCAATAGCCGTATAAAATTCAGCTCGCTGACTAGCGCGGAGCCGATGATCAGCACGATAAACGCAAGCAAAAATGCACCATTATATCTTATCCGCCCGCGGGTTTCAACCGCTATTTGAAATGCGTAGGCAGATTAACACATGCCTGCACAAGTCTGAAGAACATAATTATTATTGAAGAAATGTATGCAGGTGTGTTGCAAACAGAAATACAATAGCGTATAATATGAACAAACAGGAGGTGATTTGTTATGCCAGCAACTAAGACAGCGAATGTAAATGCGAGGATTGACGCTAATGTGAAAACGCAAGCGGAGGAGATTCTCAGCAAGATTGGACTCCCGAGATCTGTGGCGATAGACGCGTTTTATCGTCAGATTATCATGCATGGCGGAATTCCATTTTCTCTGACCGTACCGAAAACTAGCATCCCAGTCTTTGATGATATGAACACCAGCGAGTTTAACCAAATGATGGCAACTGGCTTGGCTCAAGCGAAGGCTGACGATTCATTCGATTTGGAGGAGGTTTTTGCTGAACTCGAATCAGGAATGGAGGTCTAGATGGATAAATATAGCATCCGAATCACCAGACAGGCGAGACCAGTCCAAACAACTTGACCTTATGAATTTGAACGATGGAATGTCAGTGCTACATGAGGCCCATGAATAAGCATAGATACGGAACAGAAAATTTATATATGGGAGGAAAAATCATGAATTTAATCGCGGCGGCGGATCTCAACTGGGGGATCGGCAAGGACGGCGGGCTGCTCATCAGCTTGCCGGGAGATATGAAATATTTTAAGGAAAAGACGAGCGGCAAGGTCGTAATCATGGGCAGGGCAACGCTAGAGAGCCTGCCAGGTGGCAAGCCTCTGCCGAATCGGACAAATATCGTGCTCACGACGAACAAAGACTTCAAGCGCGAAGGCTGCATCATCGTGCACGACATGGACGAGCTAGCGGCAGCATGTGCAGGCTACGCACCAGACGACATTATGGTAATCGGCGGTGAGCAGATTTACATGCAGCTTATCAGACAGTGCGACAAACTCTACATCACGAAAATCCTCGAGGAGTTCGAGGCAGACAAGCACCTGATGAACGCCGACAGAATGAAGAGCTTCGAGCTGGTGAGCGAGAGCGACGTCATGGAGGAAAAGGGCGTGCAGTACCAGTTCCTCGTTTACCAGAAGAAGCAATGATAAAAATCCGAGACACGGTTTCGTATCTCGGATTTGGTGTATTAAAAAGGTAGAAAAACACGAAATTAGGAGAGCAGTATGGCTAAAGTTAAGAATAAAAGAGAAAACCACGTTACGAAGCGCGGCACATATGGACACGGCTACGGCCCGAAGGACAGCCAAGAGGCTGGCCACGGCGGCAGAGGCCAGGGCACGGGCCGCCCGCACAGTAGCAATGGTAAGGGCGGCCGTGCGAGCGGTAGCGACAACAGCAACCGAGGCTACCGCGACCGTGAGTTCCAAGGATACGATAACGATTTCGCACAGGCGCCGACCAACATTATCTGCGGGCGCAACCCGGTAACAGAGGCCCTCAAGAGCGGCCGCGAAATCGACAAGCTCGTGGTCAGCAGTACGGAAGGCTCCATGATCAAAATTCTCGCCATGGCAAAGGATGCAGGAATACCGATCATGAAGGCAGAGAAGGCTACATTAGACAGGCTCGCCCCAGGTCAGGCGCACCAAGGCGTTGCCGCATACATCAGCCCATATGAATACGCAGAGATGGAAGACATCTTCGCACTGGCGGCGAGCCGCAACGAAGATCCGTTCATCATAATTCTCGACAATCTCGAAGATCCGCACAACCTCGGCGCGATCATGAGAACGGCAGAGTGCAGCGGTGCACACGGCGTAATCATCCCGAAGCGCAGAGCTTGCGGACTTACTGAGACCGTTGCCAAGGCATCTGCTGGCGCAATCGAGTACATGCCATGCGTCAAGGTGACGAACATCTCGCAGACCATCGACGAGCTCAAGGAGCGAGGCGTATGGGTAGCAGCCTGCGACATGGGCGGCGAGGAATACTACAAGGCAAACCTCTCAGGCGCAATCGCAGTCGTAATCGGAAGCGAAGGCTTCGGCATCAGCAAACTCGTCAAGGAGAAGTGCGACTTTATCGTGTCCATGCCGATGGTCGGCAGAATCACGTCGCTGAACGCCTCGAACGCAGCCGCAGTAATAATGTACGAAATCAGGAAGCAGAGAGATGGAAAGTAATCTAAATCCGAACACTGTGCACATCCTAACCGACGAGCAGCTCGTCACGATGGCACAGGAAGGCAGCAAGACGGCCGAAGAAATTTTGATAGAGAAGTACAAAGGGCTTGCGAAGGCGAAGGCGAAGCTCTATTACATCGTGGGCGCAGAAGCTGAGGACGTAGTTCAGGAGGGCATGATCGGGCTCTTCAAGGCGATACGCAATTTCGACGAGGAGCGCGAGGCTTCGTTCAAGACATATGCGGACATCTGCATCAACAGCCAGATTATCACGGCAATCAAAACCGCCAACCGCCAGAAACACCAGCCGCTGAACGAGTCCGTGTCGCTAAACAACACGATAATCGACGGAGATATCGAGACGACGGCGGAGAACCTGCTGCGAGACAGCGAAGAAAACAACCCTGAGGCACTCACGCTCATCAAGGAAGTCCTGGATTGCCTCAAGGCTGAGGACGGCGGGATATTCAGTGACTTTGAGTGGAAGGTTTGGTGCGAGAAGCTGAAGGGCCGTTCATACGTCGAAATCGCCGCAACGCTCGGCAAAACCCCGAAGTCAATCGACAACGCC
>CAVGSW010000127.1:0-3607 GCA_963631945.1 Flexilinea sp.
TTATTTACAAGAAAGCGGCTGTCGGTGGCGCTGATATCAAGCTGTTTACGGCGCTCGGACTATTGACTGGCGTGAAGGGAATCATATTCATATTCGTGGCGAGCACGCTTGTGAGTGCGGGGCATTTCGCGTGGCTGCTACTGCGCAAGAAGGCGACGAAGTACGATGAGCGGCCGATGGTGCCTTATATTGCGGGCGCAGCGGCGTTTTATATGGTAATTTGCCGCGATTTGTTGTATAATGGATTTAACCTTGCGCTATAGAGGTTTACTATGACGAGAAATATTCTGCTGACAATTGAATACGATGGGTCGGATTTCTCTGGTTGGCAGAGGCAGCCTGAGGCGCGGACAGTGCAGGGCGAGCTGGAGAGAGCGCTTTCGCACGTCTGCTGCTCGGACATCCAGATAAACGGCACGAGCCGCACGGATGCTGGAGTTCACGCGCTCGGACAGCGAGCATCGTTTATTTGCAATTCAGGGATTCCGACGGATAGAATAAAGCTCGCAGTGAACAATTTGCTGGCTGGCGGGCAGAATTCGCAGCGCGGTGTTGGCGATGTTCGCATTGTTGACGTGCAGGAAATGCCGATGGATTTTCATGCGAGATTCAATTCCGTTGGGAAGACGTATCGGTATGTCATTAGAAATTCTGCTGACGTGGATATTTTTTCCCGGAATTATTGCTACGAGGTGCAGAGACCGCTTGATGTTGAGGCTATGCGCGAGGCGGCGAAGTTCATCGAGGGCACGCACGATTTCCGGTGCTTTCAGGCGGCTGGCGGTAACGAAAGACTCACGACTGTTCGAACAATTCACAGACTCGACATACAACGCGCGGCAGAAAATGTTATAATCGAGGTTACGGGCGATGGCTTCCTATATAATATGGTAAGGATTATCGTCGGGACGCTCGTGGAAGTTGGGCTCGGGAAGCGCGAGCCTGGCGAGTTACAAGGAATAATCGAAAGCTGCGATAGGCAGAATGCGGGGCATACGGCGCCGGCTGAGGGGCTGTACCTGCTGGAGATTTATTATAGTGAAGAAGATTTAATGCGAAAAGCTGAAAAGGAGAAATCGAGATGAAGAGACCGAGCTGGGATGAGTATTTTATGGAGATGGCGGAGCTGACGGCGAAGCGCTCGACTTGCATGAGGCGGAATGTCGGGGCGGTTATCGTCAAGGACAAGCGCGCGATTGCGACCGGTTATAACGGCGCTCCGAAGGGCATCAAGCATTGCGAGGAGCGTGGCGGCTGCCTGCGTCAGAAGCTGGGCGTGCCATCGGGACAGAGACATGAGCTCTGCATGGCGCTTCACGCTGAGCAGAACGCGATCATTCAGGCGGCTTCTATGGGCCACGCTATCGAGGGCGGCACGATATACATCACGCACCAGCCTTGCGTCATCTGCGCAAAGATGATCGTGAACGCTGGAATCGAGAGAATCGTGGTTCGCGAAGGTTATCCTGACGAGCTTTCGCTGGAGATTTTGAATGAAGCGGGACTGAAGGTAGAGAAGTTAGAAAAGCCAGAGGTGGACGCGGAATAGATAAATGGGGGAATTTAGATTATGTACAGTACACTTTGGATGACGTTTTTGCTGGCGTTCGTGCTTTCGCTGGCGATGACGCCTGTTGCAATTAAGATAGCACCGAAAATCGGGGCGATGGACGTGCCGAAGGACTCGCGCAGGATGCACACGAAGGCTATGCCGCGGTTCGGCGGACTGGCGATTTTCGTGGGGACTATGGTTTCAACGGCTGTTTTCCTGATGGAGCTTGACCCGAGAATCAAGGGCATATTGCTCGGCGGCGTGCTCATCTACGTGCTCGGCGTTGTGGATGACCTGAAGAACTTGCCAGCTAAGGTGAAGTTCCTCGGACAGACGATAATTGCAATCATCATGTACAATTACGACATCAGAATCGAGTTCATCACGAACTTCTTCGGAAGCGGCAGGAGCGAACTCGGGACTGCGCTGTGCTTCATCGTCACGATTCTTTGGATTGTGGGGATTACGAATACGGTTAACCTCATAGACGGGCTGGACGGGCTTGCGGCTGGAACATCTGCAATCGCCTCGCTTTGCATCGCCTATGTTGCATATATTCACGGGATGTATCTCGCGTCTGGGGCTATGCTGGCGCTGGCTGGCGGTGCACTCGGATTCCTGCCGTTCAACTTTTACCCAGCGAAGATTTTCATGGGGGACGGCGGATCGCTTTTCCTGGGGTTCATGCTTTCGACCATGTCGATTCTGGGTCCAGTAAAGAAGGCGACGATTTTTGCGGTCATCATTCCGGTGCTCGTGCTCGGTCTTCCGATTTTCGATACGGCGTTTGCGATTTTCCGCAGGGTTGTGAACAAGCGACCGATTATGGAAGCGGACAAAGGTCATTTGCATCATCGCTTGATGAAGCTTGGCTATGGGCAGAGACGAGCGACACTCATGCTGTACGGCGTGAGCGGAATTATGGGCGTTGCGGCAGTTACGTTTAGCCGCGATTTGTTCGTGGAGACGGCGGGGCTGTTTGCGATTGCGGGCATGCTGATTTACATTTTCTTGACTGACGCAAATCACATCATGCCGCAAATTAAAAACCCAGAAGAAGAAAATAAATTATTGGAGGGGGAGAAAAAATGAAGCTTGTAAAGAATTTTGGTAAGATCGTTGCGCTGTTTTTGGTGCTTACTTTGCTGGCACTGACGAGCTGCGGATCTAGCGGTACGGTCAGCGAGGTTATAAACATCGCAGCGCTGAACGGCCCGACTGGCATGGGAATGGTTAAGCTCATGGACCAGACGGATAAGTACGCAATTACGACATATCAGGCTGCTACGGATATCACGGGCAAGCTCATCAGCGGTGAAGTTGATGTTGCTGCGCTTCCGTCGAACATGGCGGCTGTGCTTTATAATAAGACCGAGGGTCAGGTTGTGGCTGTGAGCCCAATCGCACTCGGCGTGCTCTACATCCTCGGAAACAACGTTGAAATTTCGGATGTAAAGGATTTGGCCGGTAAGACGATTTACTCGAGCGGACAGGGCGGAACTCCTGAGTATGTGCTTCAGAAAGTTTTAGAGAACGCTGGACTGACAATCTACGAGGATGTTCAGGTTGAATGGCTTTCATCGCATGCAGACGTAAACCAGAAGCTTCTCTCTGAGGACGGAGCTATTGCAATGGTTCCGGAGCCTTTCGTTTCGACAGCGCTTGCTTCGAGCGAGACTGTTAGCCAGCTGTTTGACTTAAACGAACTTTGGAAGTCGGCTACCGGCGAGGAGCTTCCGATGGGAGTGCTCGTCGCTCGTAAGGACTTCGTGGATGAGCACGAGGCTGACCTGGAGGTTCTGCTGAATGATTATCAGGAGTCGGTTGACTTTGTCAATAACGATGAGTCGGCGGCTTCGCTCATAGTTGAAAAGGGATTCCTCGGCAAGGAGGAGATTGCGAAGACTGCAATTCCAAGATGCAATATCGTGCTGTATGCTGGTGACAAGGCTAGCGAGGGCACGGAGATTTTGAAGACGTTTAATGAGACGCTTTATGAGATGAATCCGCAGGCGGTAGGCGGCAGCTTGCCAGGCGATGAGCTGTATTTCGGAG
>CAVGSW010000128.1:0-3482 GCA_963631945.1 Flexilinea sp.
TACGATACGGTCGACCAGAAGACGCTCATCAAGAACATCATGAAGGACCTGAATCTGGATGCGAAGATTTATCCGCAGCAATATCTTTCTTCGGTGATTAGCAAGCAGAAGGAAGCGGACATTTCGCCAGAGACTTTCCTGGAGATAAACGGTGGCGAGTTCAAGAGCCGTGTGATTTACAACGTTTACAGCGCTTATCAGAAAGAGCTTCGCAAGAACAACGCGATGGATTTCGATGATTTGCTGATGAACGCGTATCACGTGCTGAAGGAATCGCGCGAGGCGCTCGAGGAGTATCAGTCACGCTTCAAATACATAATGGTCGACGAGTATCAGGACACGAATAAGCTCCAGTATGAGATTATCAAATTGCTGGCGAAGGCGCGCAGGAACCTGTGCGTTGTCGGCGATGACGACCAGTGTATATACGAGTGGAGAGGCGCGGATATTCAGAACATCTTGGACTTTGAGAAGGACTTTCCTGATGCGAAGGTCATCAAGCTCGAGCAGAACTATCGCTCGTATGGCAATATCCTCGCGGCGGCCTACTCTGTAATCAAGAACAACCGCGGTCGTAAGCAGAAGAAACTGTGGACTGTCAAGGACGCGGGCGAGAAGATCGTATATAGGCGATGCGACTCTGACAAGGAAGAGGCGCAGTACATCGCGCAGGAAATAGATTTGCTGAAGGGGAGGAATCGGACTTACGACGATTTCGCGGTTCTGTACCGCACGAATGCGCAGTCGAGACTGTTCGAGGATGCGCTGAAGCGCCGCGGGATTCCTTATCAGATTTTGTCGGGATTCAGCTTCTATGACCGCAAGGAAACGAAGGATATGATTTGCTACATGAGGCTTGTGGTGAACCCAGCTGACGACATCGCTCTGAAGAGGATTATCAACGAGCCGAAGCGCGGAATCGGTGCGACTACGCTCGGCAAGTTAGAAGCTCTCGCAAGGACGAGGGAAGAGTCCCTTTTTAACACTCTGGCGGACGAGGAAGTTCTGTACGGCCTCCCATCGAAGGCGGTTCAGCCGGTTCGCGAAATGATGAAGGTGCTGCTCCTTTGCCAAGAAGAGAAGGAAAACCTCAGAGTTTCCGATATATATGATAATTTGCTCGTTAAGACGGGCTATATGAAGGCTCTCGAGGACGAGAATACGCAGGAAGCTGAGGGCAGAATCGAGAACCTCATGGACTTCAAATCGTTTATTTACGATTACGAAGAAGAAAAGGCCAAGGCTGGCGAAGTTGCAACGCTCGAAGAGTTCTTAGAGAAGGTTTCAACAGACAGCGCTCAGGATGAATATGACGAGACGGCGGGAAAGGTGACGCTCATGACTATGCATAGTGCTAAGGGTCTGGAGTTTCCAGTTGTGTTCCTGCCTGGACTTGAAGACGGGCTTTTCCCTGGGCACAGGGCGATGGACTCCGAGGCTGGCATGGAGGAGGAACGCCGCTTGTGTTATGTTGGAATGACGCGCGCGAAGGAGAGACTCTTCCTGACGAGCGCAGCTTACAGGGTTATGTATGGGCGCGGAGACTACACGCGCGAGTCGACTTTCTTGCGAGAGGTTGACAAGTCGCTGCTCGACGAGGCAGGCGATACGGTATTCGTCTCCGGCAGAAGGACGCAGAACAAGGTCGGCGTGAGCACGGGAAGCTACGATGGTTTCTCGGCTTCGGCTTATTCGCCGTTCGGTAGCGCAGTGAGCGAAAGCCGCGGATACGACCCGCTGAAGTACGCGAAGCAGTCCGTCAAGCAGACGGCGCGCGGCTCGGCTGGAGTTACGTTTAACGCAGGCGACAAGGTTTCGCATGCGAAGTTCGGCACGGGCCTTGTAATCGAGGCGGATGACAAGACTGTAACTGTAATGTTCGATTCCGTCGGCCGCAAGAAGATGGCGAAGGGCATGGCACCACTGACGAAGTTATAGTTATAAATGGAGAAAAATCATGGACAGAATGAAGGAGCTGATTGCGCTCTTAAACGAAGCATCTAAGGCATATTATCAGCAAAGCGAAGAAATCATGAGCAATTTCGAGTACGACAAGCTCTACGATGAGCTCGTTGCGCTCGAAGCTTCGACGGGAATTACGCTCGCAGGCAGTCCGACGGTCAATGTCGGCTACGAGGTTCTCTCGGATTTGCCGAAGGAGGCGCATCCGAGCAAGATGCTCTCGCTTGATAAGACGAAGGACCCAGAGGCGCTGGCGGCTTGGCTTGGAGACAAGGATGGTGTGCTGTCGTGGAAGCTCGACGGGCTTACGGTTGTGCTGACATATAGAGATGGCAAGTTGGAGAAGGCTGTAACACGCGGCAATGGCGAAATCGGTGAGGTTATCACGCCGAACGCTCGGACATTTGAGAATCTGCCGCTCGCGATAGACTTCAAGGGTGAGCTGATTCTGCGAGGCGAGGCGGTAATCTCCTATGCGGACTTTGAGAAGATAAATGAGGAGATTACGGATGCGGATGCGAAGTACAAGAACCCTCGAAATCTCTGCTCGGGCTCGGTAAGGCAGCTCAACAGTGCGGTTACGGCCGCTCGCCACGTGAAGTTATTCGCTTTCACGCTCGTGTCGGCTGAGGGCATGGAGTTTGCGACTCGCATGGAGCAGTTCGATTGGCTCGCAGCTCGCGGTTTTCAGGTTGTGGAGCATGTGCTCGTTACTTCTGGCACAATCGTGGGCGAGATTGGCAAGTTCGCAGAGAAGATTGCGGATAACCCGATTCCGTCCGACGGACTCGTGCTTTGCTTTGACGATATCGCATACGGACGCTCGCTCGGACAGACTGCAAAGTTCCCGCGCGACTCGATTGCCTTCAAATGGAAAGACGAAATCAAGGAAACAACTTTGAAAGAGATCGAGTGGAGCGCGTCAAGAACTGGGCTCATCAATCCAGTTGCGATATTTGAGCCTGTTGAGCTCGAAGGCACAACGGTTAGCCGCGCTTCCGTTCACAATATCAGCGTGATGAGGGAGCTCGGACTCGGAATTGGCGACACTATCACGGTATACAAGGCGAACATGATCATCCCGCAGATTGCGGAGGACATCACTGCTTCGAACAATATTGAAATTCCAACGATTTGCCCGGTGTGCGGTGGACCGACGGAAATCAAGGCGGAGAACGGCGTAGAGACGCTTCACTGCCCGAACCCAGAGTGCCAGGCTAAGCAGATAAAGAGCTTCGCGCATTTTGTTTCAAGAAATGCGATGAACATAGAGGGCCTGTCGGAGATGACGCTGGAGAAGCTCATCGCCCGCGGATTCATCAAGGAGTTTTCGGATATTTTCCACGTGGACGATTACAAGGATGAGATCACGCAGATGGAGGGCTTCGGCGAAAAGTCGTTCATGAATCTCAAGGCTTCCGTCGAGAAGGCTCGAAGGACCGACATGGCAAGGCTTCTCTATAGTCTCGGAATTCCGAATATCGGGGTTGCCAACGCCCGCGTGCTTTCAAACTATTGCG
>CAVGSW010000129.1:0-3458 GCA_963631945.1 Flexilinea sp.
TAGTCCTTGCCAGGAAGGATTGCGTTCAGGAGGATACCAACGATGGATGCTACTGCAAGTCCAGTCATGTTGATTGTGATTTCGCCGATAACGATTGGAATAGCTGCTGCGTCGGAGTAGTTGATACCAACTGCAAGACCGAGGATGATAGCTGCTACGATTACGTTTCTGGACTCCTGGAAGTTCGTCTTGTTCTCAACTACGTTTCTTACGCCGATTGCTGAAATCATTCCGTAGAGGATGAGGGATACACCACCGATTGTTGCGGAAGGCATAACCTCGATGATTGCTGCGAACTTAGGGCAGAACGAAAGCACGATTGCATAGATTGCTGCGAGCTTGATTACAAATGGGTCGTAAACCTTTGTCAAAGCAAGTACGCCAGTGTTTTCGCCGTATGTTGTGTTAGCAGGTGCTCCGAAGAGTGCTGCAACTGCAGTTCCGATACCATCGCCGACGAGTGTTCTGTGCAGGCCAGGATCCTTGATGAAGTTCTTGCCTACAGTGCCGCCGATTGCGGAGATGTCGCCAACGTGCTCCATCATCGTTGCGAATGCGATTGGCATGATTGTGATGATTGATGTGATTACCATACCCCAGTCTGTGTCGCCTGTGAATACGGAGAAGCCTGTGTTTTCCCAGAGAACTGGAAGGCCAACCCAAGCAGCTTCCTTGACTGCTGTGAAGTCAACGTTTCCTGTAACTGCTGCTACGATGTAGGATGCAAGTACGCCCATGAGGATTGGGATGATTTTGATCATGCCTTTGCCCCAGATGTTGCAAACCACTACAACTACGATAGCTACGAGTGCAATCCACCAGTTCGTTTCGCAGTTGTTTACTGCGGATGGTGCGAGGTTAAGACCGATTGCGATGATGATTGGACCTGTAACAACTGGTGGGAAGTACTTCATTACGTTTGAAGAACCCCAAGCTTTACAGATTGCTGCCAGTACCAAGTAAAGAAGCCCTGCGCAAGCTACACCGATGCAAGCGTATGTAAGTGCAACTGCTTCTGTCATTCCTGCTGCAACGCCTGCTTCCTTAACAGCGGCATATCCGCCGAGGAAAGCAAAGGATGAACCCAGGAATACTGGAACCTTGTTTCCTGTTACGAAGTGCATGAACAGTGTTGCAAGTCCAGCGAACAGAAGTGTCGATGAAATGCTAAGTCCTGTGATGATTGGAACGAGTACTGTTGCTCCGAACATTGCGAACATGTGCTGAAGTCCCAGAATGAGGGTCTTGCCAGTTCCAAGCTCACGAGCGTTGTAAATTGGTTGATTGTTTTGCATTTTGTCCTCCTAATAAAAAAATCTTGCACATCGCAAGACTCCATAAAATGCCGACCTACGCGCACAGAAGCACACAGGGCGTTCCTTATGTAAATCTTGCCGGTCTCTCTGTACCGAATTAAAGATGTTTTTTCCGCCAAATAGTATAACCGAACAAAATGGTTGCTGTCAAGGACGAAAAAGTACTAAAAGTGTATTTAAAAGTGTATTTTTGGCCAAACATCAAATTTGATTTGGTTAAAAAAATCTGATGACAAGTCGCGAAAAATAAGATACAATATAGAAGGCTTTTGCGATTGCGCAGAGGCGAAGTGATATATATAATAGAAGCAATTAGGAAAAATAAAGCAGAGATAAATTTTTTAAGGAGAAAAAAATATCATGTCAGACATAATCTTATATATCGGCATTATCGTAGTCAGCGGAATCATCGGGAGCCGCATCAGGGCTTACCGCGACAAGCTAGGATGGACGAGCAAAATCCAGACGCTCGCAATCATAGTGCTCGTAGTTCTCATGGGCGCGCGCATGGGCTCAAACGACGAGGTTATCGACAATCTCGGAACAATTGGAATTACAGCGTTCGTGATGACAATCGCTATGATGCTCGGCTCGCTCATCTGCCTCTTCGCGGTGAGAAAAGCGCTCGGATTTACCAAGGACGCGAAGATTGCTTCGCTCCATGCGGACGAATTAGAAAAGTTTGCGCTGGAAGAGGAGGCCGAGGAAGAGCAGAAGGAGAAGGGCGGCATCGACAAGATGACGGTAATCATCTTTATCTCCGTTGTAATCGGCATGGCTGCCGGATACTTCGTGGCTCGCCCGATATTTGGGGATAACATTGCTACGTTTGACGACGCAGCGAGCCTCGGAATCAAAATTGGCCTTTGCGTTCTGATGGTATTCGTTGGGCTTGACCTCGGACTCGAGGGCACGGTGCTGAAGATGATGAAGGAAGCTGGATGGAGAATTCTCGTGTTCCCATTTGCTTGCATAGTCGGAACGCTGATCGGCGCGGTGATTTGCGGGCTCGTGTTCAATCTCAGCATGCCAGAAGCGCTCGCAATCGGCGCAGGCTTCGGTTGGTACTCGCTCGCCCCTGGAATCATCATGGATGCGGGCTACATCACGGCGAGCGCGATTTCGTTCTTACATAATGTAATGCGAGAGATCTTCAGCATATTATTAATGCCGCTCGTTGCGGACAAGGTCGGCTACATCGAAGCGGGCTGCATGCCAGGTGCGCCAGCAATGGACGTTTGTCTGCCAATCACGAACCGCGCGACGCACGGCCAGGCCGTAACCTACGGATTTATAACGGGCGTGCTGATGAGCTTCCTCGTACCGATCATGGTGCCGATTTTCATCGCACTATAAACCCCAATAAGCAAATAAAAAAGAGAGCCTTGCGGCTCTCTTTTTGGCTTTCTAAACGAATACGATCTGCACGTTTCTGCAATTCGTCAGGTATACGATCGACGCGTAATTGATCGTGAATTCGAGGATGTCGCCGACCTTGATGTCGCGCTTAGCATCTTCGATGTCGAGAATCGTATGGTCGCTGGAAGCTCCGATAATCTCAACGCCCTCGTCCTTCGGGAAGATTTCGTCGATGCTACCGTAATCGACCTTGCCGATTCCGAGCAGAGCGCGCTTTCTGATTCCGCGATCCTTATATGTCGGCCTGTGCCCAAACGCATCGACCGCGATAGTTCCAACAGGGTGCGTCGGCTTATCCTTTACCTCGATAACCTCAGCCTTGAGCGTATATACATCCTGATGCAACATATTCATGTCATATCCATAGAAAATGTCGAGGTCTCTTGCGAGCAGAATTCCTTCGCCGACCCTGAGAAGGTTGACTCTCTCAGGAATATCACCGTCGATTACGCGCATGAGGCTCGAAGTTGCGCCGCCTGAGATGTACTCAAGCTTGCGGCCAATCTTAGCTTCGATTCTCTCTGCGATTACGACGAGCTCGTCTAATTTATCAGCTGTTGCCAGGATTGAGCCGTAGCAACCGAGGTTCGTACCAACGCCACCGAGGATGAGGTTAGGCATGTTGTTCTCTATGTCGACGCAAACGTCTACCATCTCGTCCTTGTCCCAGAAACCTTCTCTGAGGTCTCCGAGGTCAGCCATAACGATGACCTTGTGCTTCTT
>CAVGSW010000130.1:0-3423 GCA_963631945.1 Flexilinea sp.
GCGAGGAAATAGTCAATTCTCCATCCTGCGTTCCTGTCGCGAGCCTTGAATCGATACGACCACCACGAATATATCTCCGCCTGGTCAGGATAAAAATACCTGAACGTATCGATGAACCCGCTTGCCAGAAGCTCGCTCATCTTGCCGCGTTCCTCATCCGTGAATCCCGCATTGTGATGGTTTGCCGTCGGGTTCTTCAGGTCGATTTCCTTGTGAGCCACGTTCATATCGCCCGTGACAACGACCGGCTTCTTTGCCTTGAGCTCGAGCAGGTACGCACGGAACGCATCCTCCCAAGTCATTCTATAGTCAAGCCTTGCGAGCTCGTTCTGCGAATTCGGCACGTACACGCAAACCATGTAGAACTCAGGATATTCCAGCGTAATTACGCGTCCCTCATGGTCGTGTTCCTCAACCCCAATTCCATAAGCAACCGAGAGCGGCTCGCGTTTGGCGAAAATCGCCGTCCCAGAGTAGCCCTTTTTCTCGGCGTAGTTCCAATATTGATGGTAGCCAGGCAAGTTCATCTCGATCTGCCCTTCTTGAAGCTTCGTCTCCTGCAGGCAGAAAATATCCGCATCCGCCGCCTCGAAAAACTCCATAAAATTTTTATTCATAATAGCCCGCAGGCCGTTAACGTTCCACGAAATCAGTTTCATTTTTCCGCCTCCTTTTGCTTCGCCTGGTCTGGGTCTTTCCCAGCCCACCAGGCGCTCGGCCTAGCTAAGCTTTTCCTTACTTACTAATGTTTTTTTGCGTTATTGCAAAATCCTTTTCCTTATATTATGATTATATCAGGTAAGAATAAAAGAGCAAGTATCTTTTTAGGGAAAGGAGAAGAAAATGGACATATACTTACAGGGTCTGACGATGGGTCTGGCTTACGTCGCACCTATCGGACTGCAAAATTTATTCGTAATCAACACGGCGCTCACTCAGCGCAGAAGCCGCGTATATGCGACGGCGCTTATCGTAATTTTCTTTGACGTAACGCTGGGGTTAGCGTGCTTCTTCGGAATCGGTGCAATCATGAGTGCATCGCCAATCCTCGAGATGGCAATCCTTGGCATCGGTTCGCTCATCGTCATCTGGATAGGCATTGGGCTTGTGCGGGCGCATGACACGATGGACACGAGCACGAAGGTCGACATCCCGATTCTCAAAGTTATCACAACCGCCTGCGTTGTAACTTGGTTCAACCCGCAGGCTCTCATCGACGGCTCCATGATGCTCGGCGCATTCAAGGCGACGCTCCCTGCTGGCACGGATTTCTTCTTCGTCGGCGGATTCGCAAGTGCCTCGGTTATGTGGTTCCTGTCGATTTCGACAATCATCTCGCTCTTCTCCGCAAAGTTCACGGACAAAACGCTCAGAATCATCAACGTCGTTTGCGGTTGCGTCATCATATTCTACGGTCTGAAACTCATGTGGAGCTTCATCCAGATGGTGATACCATATTTTAGCTAGACCAACTTCTCCGGCTTTCGCTTCGCGAAAGCCACCTCCCCTTTAGGGGAGGCAAGAGAATTGTTGACTGTTTTAGTTGCCTTACCATCGGGGTAGGCTTCAAAAGGAAAAGGCTTGTCACCATTGAAATCTCAATAGCGACAAGCCTTTTTTCATTAAATCAACTGCCCGATTCTTGCTCTCACGCGGTCCTCGCCCATGATTTGCTGGATTTCCCAAACATCAGGGGACTGCTGGCGACCCATGAGTGCTACACGGATAACCGTGCTGACATGTCCAACGTGACCCTTGTACTGGTCTGGATTTTTCTTGAAATCCTTTGGCTTGACTGCGTAGCCGAGTTCGTCCGTAATTTGCCTAATCTTGCCGAACCAAGTCTCCTGGTCGTCCGAATGGTCGTAAGTCTCGAGGTACTTCTGCAGAATCACCTTCACATCGCCTGCCGCCTCAGCCGGCATCTCGTCCTGTCTCTTGAATAGGTCATCAAAGAAATAGCTGATGTTTTCGATAATCTGCTGCGCGTAAACGTGGTCCTTACGAGGGTTGCGCTCTGCGTGGCGACCGATGTCAAGGATTTTTTCCATGTAATCGCGATTCTCAAACAGCGGGAGAAGCTCTGGTTTGAACTCCTGTGCCCACGCCCTGAGGAAATCATAAAGCTCGCTTGCTGGGATCTTGATGAGCACGTCCTTGCTGACGTCGTTGAGTTTGTTGAGGTCAAACAGCGCACCAGAATTACTCATTTTCTCCGTCGTAAATTCGAATTCCTCGATGTCGGCATCCGGGTTTGCGATTCTCCACTCCTCAAAGTTCGAGTTAAGGATTGTCAGGAGGTACTCGCGAACTGCCGCTGGGTGGTAGCCCTGGTTTCTATAATAGTCAAGCGAAAGTTCTGGGTCCTTACGCTTGGAGAGTTTGCGCTTGTTGCCTTCTTCGTCAAGCTTCATCAGCTGGGCGGTGTGGCAATAAATCGGCATCTGCCAGCCGAGCTTTTCGAAGAGCTCTACATGTATCGGAAGTGACGGAATCCATTCTGCACCGCGGACAACGTGTGTCGTCCTCATCAGGTGGTCGTCAACAACGTGTGCAAAGTGATATGTCGGGATGCCCGTCGTCTTGAGGAGCACTGTATCCTGGTCGTTAACTGGCATATCAAGCGTGCCGCGGATTGCGTCCTCAACTTGGAAACGTTTGATTTGGTCCTCTGGGAGGCTCATGTCGCCGTCGGACTTGAGTCTGATTACATAAGGCGTGCCAGCTGCGAGCTTCTCTTCGATCTCTTCCATAGTGAGGTCCCTGGAAAGTGCCCACTTGCCGTAGATCCCTGGATTTGCTTTCTCTGCCTCCTGCTGCTCGTGAATCTTTGCGATGTCCTCTTCTGTGAGGAAGCACGGATAAGCCTTGCCCTCCGCTACGAGTTTCTTGGCAAAGCATTGATAAATCGGTCCTCGGTGGCTCTGCGTGTAGTCACCGTAGCTACCGATGTCGCCGTCCATCGTTGCACCTTCGTCAAAGTTAATGCCAAAGAATCTGAGCGATTTGATTATTGTCTCAACTGCACCTTCTACGTAGCGCTTGTCGTCTGTATCCTCGATTCTCAGGAAAAACGTGCCGCCAGACTGATGTGCGAGTCTTTCGTCTACGAATGCTCCGTAGAGATTGCCAAGGTGAATGAAGCCAGTTGGGCTAGGTCCGAGTCTTGTTACCTTTGCGCCCTCTGGAAGGTTGCGCTTGGGGTAAAGTTTCTCGTAGTCCTCAGGTGTCTTGTCTATTTGCGGAAACAAAAGCTCCGCCAGCTTGTTATAATCCATTTCTATCCTCCATATAAGGCGGGATGCCCCACCGTGAATTCAAATGCTAACACTTTATTATATATGATGGAGCGGAAGTTGGCAAGAGACAAAATCCTTTCGGCCTACACATTTCGCGTAAGCTGAAAGGATTTTTACATTTTTA
>CAVGSW010000131.1:0-3298 GCA_963631945.1 Flexilinea sp.
AATATTTGTTATTGCGTATTTTCATAATAACACATTGCAGGTATAATATCAACTGTAGATAGAGAATAATTTTCAGCATTAAGAACAGTTCGAAAATCGGACTCAAAAATCGAATTAGAAAGCGAGAATTGATATGAGAATCGCAGAAAAAACAAACACCATCGTCATGACAGCAATGATGGTATGTCTGATTTTGTTAACTACATATATATTTAAGATTCCAACGCCGTTCCAAGGCTACGTTCACCTCGGCGATGCGATGATTTTCTTGTCCGTGCTCATCCTCGGCAAGAAAAACGGTGCAGTTGCCTCAGCGTTCGGCTCGGCGCTTTCCGACATGATGGGCGGCTACATGATTTACGCGCCTTGGACGTTCGTAATCAAAGGGCTTATGGCCTTCGTCATGGGCGTATTCATCGAAGCGATGGTTCGCAGAGACGCGCACCGTCCAGAGGGTCACCACTCAGCCAAGATTGCTGGCGTTCCGCTCATCGAAATCGTCGGCATGTTCATCGCGGGGCTCGTCATGGTTCTCGGCTACGGCGTCGCAGATGCCGTAATCGCAGGCAACGTCATGACCGGAATTCTCAGCATGCCAGCGAACTGCGGCCAGTTCATCGCAGGCGTAATCATCGCCAGCATCCTCGCCGCCGCCCTGTACAAAACCCCCGCCAGCCGCTACTTCACGTACCACCTGAACACAATCAAATAGCAAAGCAAAACCCCGAGGAGCCTCGGGGTTTTTAAGTCTATGAACTTGCCTATATATTTCTTAGAAAAGCCAGCTAATCAGAGTCCAAAGCGCGTTTCCGCATGCACCGAGCATCACGATGAGGCACATGTACACAGCGAGGCTCTTCGTGCTGATTGCGCTGGTGAACATGTTAAAGTAGAAATTGAAGTGGCCGCGCAAGTTTTCCTGCCTACTTTGGTTCCATTGATAGTTTATGACATCATCGCAGTCGAAATCCTTTGGCGCAAAATTCGTGTACAGATCTTTCTCCAGTCTACGTATCCTGTAGCAATTCGCATCGTTTATCTCGTAATCATCCGAAATGGAAATCGTAATCGTCGCTTTCTTGAGCATTTGTCTGTGGAAAACGCCCTTTCTGTTGATGTCCATCGGGAGCAATCTTGCCTCGTTAATGCGCACCTGATAGCCGTAGCTGTTCGAAACAACTGGTGACGTAATGAGATGGCGCAGGCGCTTGATAATACCGATTACATCCGCGCTCGGTTTGAACATCTCGTCCATCGACTTATGCGGCACACGAATCATCATATATCCTTCATCCGTGCTCATATATGGCAAAAGATTATCAAAATCAAGGCTCAGCAGCGTTCCCGATTCCAATCTTGTAAGCGAATAAGGCAGCTTAGAAAGGTGGATTATCTCAACCGTCTTGCCGTTATATGCGATTTCCGACGTGCACTCGTTTTTCAGATAATCGATGATGCACATCGTCCCGAATGTGGCGCGCAAAACGTCAGTGTCGGAAAATTGGAGCGAAATGTCTTCAATCTCGTCCTTCTCTACAGCGAACGGTATGAAAATGTTCAAGCCCTTCGAATCTTTGACCCCGCGAATATGCACGGACACATCGATAAAGCTCTTCTTGCTCGGGTTAACCCAGTCGTTAAAATACACGGAACTGATATCATCGCCGTCGACCCATATCGCCCAGCTGTCATCAACAAAACGTCTTTTTTTCGAATTTGCTCCCATTTTTCTAAGCCCTTTCTAGTGTTCTAATAAAATTAATATTCAGTAAATCCGATGTCGTCGGATGATGTATGAATTTCCCCGTCCGAATCGACGAGGATTGTTTCTACACCGTCGATGCTGTTTATCAGCTCGAGTGCCTTGTCGACGCCGAGCGCGAGGCAGGTTGTGGAAAGCCCGTCGCAGTCAACGGATGCGCCCTTGTCCGAGATTATGGTTGCGGACAGCACATCGGTGTCCGTCGGATAGCCTGTCTCAGAATTAAGTATGTGGTGGTACTTGACGCCGTCTTCGATAAAGTAGCGCTCGTATGTGCCTGAGGTTACGACTGTCTTGTCCGCTGCTGGCACGATTCCGATGAGCTCGCCCGTCTCGGACTGCGGATCCTTGATTCCAACGTTGAACGGAGTCTCGTCTGCGTCTGCGGTTGCCGCGTCCGCTGCTACTATCAGCGTGTCTGACTTGCCGCCGATTGTTACAATGTTTCCGCCTAGGTCAACAACTGCGCTCACTACGCCCTCTCCCTCGAGGTACGCGGTGACTCTGTCTGCGATGTAGCCCTTTGCTATGCCGCCGAGGTCGATTTCCATCTCTGGGTCCTCGAGCGTTACGGTGTTGCCATCTATCTTGATTTTCGTGTAGTCAACGTGCTTCATGGCTTCTGCGAGCTCGTCTGCGTCAGGGACTTTGCTTGCTGCTGATTCGTCCTCCGTCTCTGCATCCTCCGCATCGTGGAAGTTCCACAGGTCGGTCGCCTTTCCGATAGTTATATCAAATACGCCTCCCGAAAGCTCGCCGTAGTAAATGCCCTTCCGGAGAACTTCTATCGTCTCGTTCGAAACTGTCACTGGCTCTCCGCCCGCCGCATTTATCTTGGCGATGTCCGAATCTTCGATTGTCTTGCTGAGCAATTTCTCGTAAGTGTCGCAGAGCTTGAACGCATCGGTGATGAGCTGTAGGATATCTTTGTTCAGTTCCTCGTCCGTCATGGCTGCGAGGCTCCCATCGCTATCCGTGATTCCGTATATCGTTATCGTGCAAATCGTGTCAAGGTGAAAGCTTGTTTTGCTAACTCCTGCATTCTCCTGCGAATTTGAGTTTGAAGCGCACGCAGTTTGTGTTATAATAAGGGTTAGAATTAGGAGCGCGGCCGCGAAAGCCTTGGCTGCCCGCCTCTGAAAAATTTTATTGAACATGTATTTTCCTTTCATTCATATAGTGATTCGAAAATTCGAAAGTGATTTTAAATTATGATAAAAAAAGCTGATGTTATTTTGTGCATATTGATTATCGTGGTGGGGCTTGCCGTGTCGTTTGGCTCGCTGACCGCGGGCGATGGCGCCTATGCCGTCGTTACCGTTGACGGTGAGGTCTACGGGACGTACTCGCTGTCCGAGGATCAGGAGATCGCCATCGAGCAGGAAAACTCCACTAACTATATTACCATAAAAGACGGTACAGTTTCAATGACTTATTCAACTTGTAAGAACCAAGTTTGCGTGGATAGCGGCAAAATTTCGCATAACAAGGACACGATTGCGTGCCTGCCGAACAAAGTTGTCATAGAAGTTGTCG
>CAVGSW010000132.1:0-3293 GCA_963631945.1 Flexilinea sp.
ATCTTCTCAGCAGCTGGAACCTTTGGAAGTCCAGGAAGCGTCATGATGTCGCCAGTCTTTACTACTACGAAGCCTGCACCAGCGCAAACCTTAACGTCCTTGATTGTGATTCTGAATCCGCGAGGAGCGCCGAGGAGTGATGCGTCATCGGAGAAGCTGAATTGAGTCTTTGCCATGCAAACTGGAAGCTTGCCGAAGCCAAGGCCTTCAATCTGAGCGAGCTGCTTCTTTGCTGCAGCAGTGAACTCAACGCCATCTGCTCTGTAGATATCCTTTGCGATTTTCTCAACCTTTTCCTTGATTCCAAGCTCATCTTCGTAAACGAAGTGGAAGTTGTTCTCGCCAGCCTCGATGAGTCTGAGAACTTCGTTAGCAAGCTCGATGCCGCCTTCGCCGCCCTTGCCCCAAACTTCGGACAGAACAACGTTTACGCCGAGCTCCTTGCACTTTTCTTCTACGAGTGCAAGCTCTGCCTCTGTATCGGTTGGGAATCTATTGATAGCTACTACGCAAGGAAGTCCATAGTTCTTAGTTACGTTTTCTACGTGCTGAAGAAGGTTTGGAAGACCCTTTGCGAGTGCATCGAGGTTTTCGTTGTTGAGGTCAGCCTTTGGAACTCCGCCGTGATACTTCAGAGCTCTAACCGTTGCAACTACTACTGCTGCGTCTGGCTTAAGACCAGCTTTTCTGCACTTGATGTCTACGAACTTTTCTGCGCCGAGGTCAGCAGCGAAGCCTGCCTCTGTGATAATGATGTCGCCGAGTGTAAGTGCCATCTTTGTTGCCATTACTGAGTTGCAGCCGTGTGCGATGTTAGCAAATGGGCCGCCGTGGATGAACACTGGAGTGTGCTCGAGCGTCTGAACAAGGTTTGGCTTGAGTGCATCCTTGAGAACTGCAGCAACCGCGCCCTGAATCTTCAGGTCAGCAACTGTAACTGGCTTGTCGTCATATGTGTAGCCTACGATGATGTCAGCGATGTGAGCCTTCAGGTCAGCGATGTCGTTTGACAGGCAAAGGATTGCCATGATTTCGCTTGCAACAGTGATTTCGAATCCGTCTTCACGAGGAACGCCCTGCATCTTGCCGCCAAGTCCGTCAACGATGTTTCTAAGCTGACGGTCGTTCATGTCAACTACTCTCTTCCAAGTAATCTTCTTGACATCGATTCCGAGCTGGTTGCCCTGCTGGATGTGGTTGTCAAGGCAAGCTGCGATGAGGTTGTTAGCGATGCCGATTGCGTGCATGTCGCCAGTGAAGTGAAGGTTGATGTCCTCCATTGGAACTACCTGTGCGTATCCGCCGCCTGCTGCACCGCCCTTTACACCAAAAACAGGTCCGAGCGATGGCTCTCTAAGTGCTGCAAATACGTTCTTGCCAAGTCTATGCAATGCATCTGCAAGTCCTACTGTCGTAGTTGTCTTGCCCTCGCCTGCTGGCGTTGGGGAAATAGCTGTTACAAGCACGAGTTTGCCGTACTTTGCGTCCTTCTTGTCCTTGAGAAGGCTGTAGTCAACCTTTGCCTTGTACTTGCCGTACTGCTCGAGGTATTTCTCGTCGATACCCGCAGCCTGTGCAATCTCAGTAATCGGCTTCATTTCAGACGCCTGTGCAATCTCAATGTCGCTCTTAAATTCCATTTTTGGTTCCTCCTATTTCTTTTTTATTATCAAAATTAAACTACTAATTTATATGAACCCTCTCGGGTGTCAATCAAAGATTTTTAAGGAAACTCCTGCGGTGAATCGGTGTCATGCCCTGTGCGTGAAGTCCATCGTAATGAGCCTTCGTGCCGTAGCCCTTGTTCTTCTCGAACGCATATCCCGGATAAACCTCAGCAAATTCAACCATCATGCGGTCTCTCGTAACCTTGGCGATTATGGAAGCCGCTGCGATTGAAAGGCTCTTTGCGTCGCCCTTGACGATTCCAGTCTGCGGAATGTCCACGTTCTTCAAGGTCAAAGCGTCAATCAGGATGTGCTCTATGCCCTTGCCCTGCTTCGCCTTCAGCTCAGCGTCAGCGTTTTCGATAGCCTCTGCCATCGCTTCCTTCGTCGCCTCGAGGATGTTTATCTCGTCTATTCTGTTGTTGTCTCTGATGCCGATTCCGATTGCGATTGCTCGCTCCTTAATCGAATCAAAAAGCTCCTCACGCTTCTTCTCGGAGAGCTTCTTGGAGTCGTCAACGCCCAGAACATCAAAGTCCTCTGGCAGAACAACGCAAGCCGTAACAACTGGACCTGCGAGCGGTCCTCTTCCGACCTCGTCGACTCCTGCTATGTATGTTATGCCCCGCTCGCGGAGCTTGTTTTCGTATTCCTGCATGGTGATGAGCTTCTCAGCGAGCATCTTTTCTCTTTCTGCTTTCGTCATGCCATCACCTACTCTGCCTCGGTTGTACCCGCAGGCTCACTTGAAGTCTTATCCTCCACCTGTTTGCCTGCCTCTTTGCACTTCTCCAGCGTAATCTTGCCGATTACTCCGCCTCTAAACTCGTCGAGAAGCGTCTTTGCGCAGCGCTCATAGTCGATTCGCTTGCCCGAGAGGATAAAGCCACGCTTCATGGCAATCGCTTCCATGTTTACAAGGGCGTCCTCATCGAGCTCATCAAGCTTATATCTAGCCATGAGAAGCTCAGGATAATCCTTCTGCAGAACCTTGATTAACTCAAGCGCAAGCGTTGCAATGTCGAGGATTTCGTCCTTGATTGATCCGCAAAACGCGAGGTTGATTCCAACCTTAGGATCCTCGAACTTAGGCCAAAGTATGCCTGGCGTGTCGAGAAGCTGCATGCCGTTTTCGAGCGTGAGCCACTGCTTGCCCTTCGTTACGCCTGGTCTATCGCCAGTCTTCGTGCTCTTCTTGCCTGTCATGCGGTTGATGAGCGAAGACTTGCCGACATTCGGAACGCCGACTATCATCATTCTGAGCGGCTTTTTCCTAATCTGTCCCTCGTTCTTCTCATCCTGCATGCGGCTGAGCGTCTTATAAAGCTGGTTTACGCCGCTTCCGCTCATGCAATTCATCGCAAGCACCGTGTGACCCTGCTTTCTGAAATGCTCTGCCCAAGCTGTGTTCGCCTCGGCATCCGACAGGTCGCTCTTGTTGAGCACGATGATTCGCTTCTTGCTCTGCACGAGCTCGTCTATGATTGGATTCCTGCTGGAAACTGGGATTCTGGCGTCAATGACTTCGATGACGAGATCCACAAGCTTGAGGTTTTCTGCAATCATCTCGCGCGTCTTCTTCATATGCCCTGGATACCAGTTGATTTTATCTATCATTTCAGCCAT
>CAVGSW010000133.1:0-3275 GCA_963631945.1 Flexilinea sp.
TGGTAATCGGAATCAACGCACTTTCGAGCGTGCTGGCGAAGAAGCTGACAGCGAAATAGGCAAAGAAAAAGACGGGAGAAATTATGGAAAATAAATACAAGATGACGATAAAGGGCATGGATCTTTACTACGGTAACTTCCACGCCATCAAGAATGTAGATTTGAACATTCCGGAAAAGCAGATTACGGCTTTTATCGGGCCTTCTGGCTGCGGCAAATCAACGCTGCTGAAGAGCCTGAACCGCATGAACGACCTTGTCGAGGGTTGCAAGATTACTGGCGACATCAGGCTTGACGGGGAGGACATCTATGGAGACATGGACGTCAACCTTCTCAGAAAGCGTGTGGGCATGGTTTTCCAAAAGCCGAATCCATTTCCGATGAGCATATATGACAACATCGCCTACGGACCGCGTACTCACGGGGTTCATAGCAAAGTGGCACTCGATGATATCGTCGAGAAGTCACTTCGCGGTGCTGCAATTTGGGATGAAGTCAAGGATAGACTCAAGCAGAGTGCACTGGGAATGTCCGGCGGACAGCAGCAGAGGCTTTGCATTGCAAGGGCGCTGGCGGTTGAGCCAGAGGTGCTTCTGATGGACGAGCCGACTTCGGCGCTTGACCCGATTTCGACATCCAAGATCGAGGACCTTGCTGAGGAGCTCAAGAAGGATTATACAATCGTAATGGTTACGCACAACATGCAGCAGGCAAGCAGAATTTCCGACAAGACGGCGTTCTTCCTGCTCGGCGAGGTTGTAGAATTTGACGATACGGAAAAGCTGTTCAGCATGCCGACGGACAAGAGAACAGAGGACTATATCACTGGTAGATTTGGTTGATTTTGGAGGCAAATAGAGAATGAGAAATAAATTTGATAGGGAGCTCGACAACCTCAATGCTGAGCTCATAAACATGGGTGCTCTTTGCGAGGAGGGCATGAACAGTGCAGTTAGTGCGATTTTCGAAGAGGACGGGTCTAAGAGGCTTGAGCTCGTCAAGAAGGCTGAAGATAGCGAGCGTGAGATTGACCAGATGGAAAGGGATATCGAGGCGCTTTGCATGAAATTGCTTTTGCAGCAGCAGCCGGTGGCTCGTGACCTTAGAATCATTTCCTCGGCACTCAAGATGATTTCCGACATGGAGAGAGTTGGTGACCAGGCGCAGGACATCGCAGAGATTGTCCAGTACATGGCAAAGGAGGAGATTCCGAGCAAGGAACACCTCAGAAACATGGCGGACTTTGCGGTCAACATGCTCAGCTCCAGCATCAACGCTTTCGTAGAGCAGAACGTGGAGCTCGCACGCAAGGTAATCCTCGACGACGATATCGTTGACAACTTCTTCGCAAAGGTAAAGGCGGACCTCATTGAGGCTCTGACTGAGGTTTCCAAGTCTGGAAGCAAAGAAAGTTACGAAGAAGATACGTCCTATGGGCAGTTTTTGCTTGACATTTTGATGATTGCAAAATATATTGAAAGAGTAGGGGATCACGCGACGAACATCGCCGAGTGGGTCTGCTACGGATTGACAGGCATGCACCCAGAAGAAAAAAACTAGGAGAAAAATATGATTTACCTTTTAGAGGATGACGACAACATCAGAAATTTCGTGACGTACGCGCTGAATAATTCGGGACTTGAGACTACGGGGTTCGAGGCACCGAGCCTGTTCTGGGCGGCGGTCGCTAGCGAAGTTCCGAGCATGGCGATACTCGACATCATGCTTCCGGAAGAGGACGGAATTTCCGTGATGAAAAAGCTCAGGAAAGACCCGAAGACAAAGGACATTCCGATCATGATGCTCACGGCAAAGTCCACGGAATACGACAAGGTTCTGGGGCTGGACGCTGGTGCGGACGATTATGTGACGAAGCCGTTCGGGACGATGGAGCTCATTGCCCGCGTCAAGGCACTGCTCAGGCGTGCGGAGGTGAAGGTTGGCGGAAACGCTTGCCAGATTGGGCCGCTTACGCTTGACCCAGAGAAGCACATTATCCAGGTTAACGGCAAGGATGTGACGCTCACCCTCAAGGAATTTCAGCTGCTTTGTTATTTGACGAAGAACCGCGGAAGCGTGATGACCCGCGACCAGATTTTGGAGAACGTTTGGGGATATGAGTTCGATGGGGAGAACAGAACCGTCGATGTGCATATCAGGACGCTCAGGTCCAAGCTCGGCGAGGCGGGGGATCTCATTGAAACGATTCGCGGGATTGGATACAAGATTGGATAGATAAGGAATGAAGAGAAAAATTTTTACTGGCGTTGTCAGCGTTTCGCTTGTGATTATGCTCATTTGCGTGGGGCTGGTGACGGAGATACTTTACGATTATATGGGACAGAAGCTCGATGATGAGCTGGTGAGCGAGGCTGTGCTCGTTGAAGAGGGTCTTGAGACTGGCGGCACCGAGTATCTGGAAAAGCTAGAGAAGAATCGCGACCTGAGCTGCAGAATTACGCTGCTTTCGGATGAGGGCGACGTGCTGTACGATAGCTCGGCTGACTCCGACAAGATGGAAAATCACATGAAGCGTGAAGAGGTCAAGGAGGCTGTCGCTGATGGCGAGGGCTTCGCGACGAGAACGTCTTACACGCTTGAGAAGGACATGCGTTACTACGCTCGCTTGACTGCGGACAATGAGATTATCAGGGTTTCGATCAGCCACAGCTCGAGGATGGAGCTTTTGCTTGACACTGCGGGCATGATGATTCTCGTTTTGCTCGTGCTCGTTGGACTCGGCGTGCTGATTTCTTACCGCGTGAGCAGGGCAATCATTCAGCCGATTAACGATATCGACCTTGACCATCCGGATATCAAAGAGAGCTATGACGAGCTTTCGCCGCTGCTGCACAGGATTTCGCAGCAGAACCAGAGCATTCGCGAGCAGATGGAAAAGCTCAGGAACAGCCGTGAGGAGTTCAATATCATCACGGAGAACATGGGCGAGGGTCTGATTATCATAGACAAGGATGCTGAGATTCTGACTTACAACTCAGGGGCTCTCAGAATGCTGTCGGATGCGGCTGTTGGGCAGACTTCGACTACGCCTGTTGGAATCGTTGAAGAGGGCGAGACGGATGCGACAGGTGCTGGCACTGGCTCGAATTTCGCAGAGGCTGGCGGCAAGGTTATAGAGGGCTCGGTTCTGAAGCTCAACAGAAGCAGACCTTTCCGCGATGCTGTCGCTGCGGCGCTCAAGGGTGAGCACAATAGGACACACTTCGGCAACGACTACTTTACTTGTGAGCTCATCGCTAGCCCAGTCAAGGACG
>CAVGSW010000134.1:0-3136 GCA_963631945.1 Flexilinea sp.
ATTATACTTTATTTGATAGCAATCAATGTGGTTACGTTTTTGGTGTATGGGCTGGACAAGTGGAAGGCTAAGCAGGATGCGTGGAGGATCAGCGAGTCGACGCTGTTGCTTCTTGCAGCGGCTGGTGGCTCGGTCGGGGCTTTGCTCGGGATGCAGATTTTCCGCCACAAGACCAAGCACGTGAAGTTTACGGTCGGCGTGCCGGTGATTTTGTTCGTGCAGATTGCAATCGCAATTTGGTGGGTGACGCGGTAGCATCTTAATGAGAGGATTTGCTTGCGTTGACGGGCCTGTGTCGATATAATATAGGGTAGATAAGAGGAAATTTTGTAGGGAGGGGAGTGATTGTTAATGAGTGAGTACAAGCCGCCGTTTCATATGACAGATAAAATGACATTGCTGATTGCGGAGATTGGCGAGCAGGTCGGGCGGATTACTGTACTGCAAGAGAGAACGATTAACCCGCATTTGCGCAAGGAAAATCGCATAAGGACAATTCATTCGTCGCTTGCAATTGAGCGAAACTCTCTTTCTTTGGAACAGGTAACCGCAATTATCGACGGCAAGCGTGTTCTCGGTAGCCCTAATGAGATAAAAGAGGTTCAAAATGCATATGAGGCATATGAACTAATGCTGAGTTTAGACCCTTCGTCGGTCGATGATCTTCTGAAGGCACATAAACTGATGATGAATGGGCTAGTGCCAGAGAACGGGAGGTTCCGCTCGGGAGGCGTGGGTGTGTTTGATGGGGATGTATTAATTCACATGGCACCGCCCGCAAAATTCGTACCAGAGCATATCCAAAATCTTTTTTCTTGGTATCAGCAATCAGAACTTCATCCGCTCATCAAAAGCGCGATTTTCCATTACGAATTTGAGTTCATTCATCCTTTTGCTGATGGTAATGGACGAATGGGGAGAATGTGGCATAGTCTTTTGCTCGGAAAGTGGAAGAAGATGTTCCTTTGGCTTCCGATTGAGGACCTGATTCGGTCTAGACAGTCGGAATACTATGATGCACTTGCCTCTGCGGATAAACAGACGGATAGTGCAGAATTTGTGGAGTTGATGTTAGAAATAATCAGGGACAGCATCAAGGAGATTGCAAGCGTAGGTCTGAGCAGCGACCAAGTAAGCGACCAAGTAAGCGACCAAGATGAAACACCTGTCGAAAGGTTGCTTGCCGCACTCGGAGATAAAACGCTTTCCGCAACAGAGCTTATGAAAATGTTAGGACTCTCACACAGACCGACCTTCCGAAAAAATTACCTAAATCCGGCACTTGAACAGGGGCTGATTGAGCGAACGATTCCTGACAAACCAAATAGCAAGAATCAGAAATATAAAGCAAAATGACAAATAATAGCTTGATTGCAAATCGCTAGCTTCGGCTAGCGATTTTGTCGTCTCTGCATATAATTCGCTAATAATGTTTATTTTATGTTGATTTCGCCTTCTGCAAGGGTTACTGCGAAGCCGCCGACTTTGATCTTCGGCTGGCCGTCCTCGAGAATCAGCTGCGTGGAGATCTTCGATGGGCGCTGCATCTTCTCGCCCTGGACAACCGTGTAGATTTTCTCTGGCGTAATCATGCCGTAATCGTACAAGTAATATGTGAGGGCGCCGTTGGATGTGCCTGTTGCGGCCTCTTCGTCGATGTCGTAGAGCGGCGCGAAGTTTCTCGCATGGATAAATCCGTCGTTTGCGTTGCAGGTGAACGCGTGGACACCGACAACATCGTATTTCCTCGAAAGCTCTGTGAGCGCTTTGAAGTCAGGGTCGATTTTCTCGAGCTCGGCTTCATCCTTTACTGGCATCATTATGTCTGTGAGGCCCGTTGAAACCTTGCGTGGGACGAAGTAAACGTCAGGTTTCTCATTGCATGTGCCCTGGCCCTCGAAGCCGATGCCCATGATTCCGTAGAGCTCCTTGAGCGCTTCCTCGCCCTCAATGCTCTCGAAAATCTGCGGCTTGGCCATGTCCATGAGCACGGAATCCTCGTTCACTACGATTTCGAGCGTTCCGGAGAGCGTCTCGTTGATGTATGTCTTGCCTGGAGTGATGATGCCCTTGGCGAGAAGCGTGTAGAACGTGCCAATTGTCGCGTGTCCGCAGAGCTCAACCTCGGCTGCTGGCGTGAAGTATCTCGTCTGGAAGCGGCCATCGCCGAGCTTCTTGACGAATGCTGTCTCGGAGTAACGCAGTTCTGCCGCCGTCTTTCTCATAGACTCATCGTCTGGGAAATCTCCGCCATCTGGCAAAATCACTATGCCCGCAGGATTTCCACCGAAAACCTTATCGGTAAAAGCATCTACTATCTGAAATTTCATAACGCAAGCCTCCTTTTATCTCAATCACTTTGATTACATCCATTTTAGCAAAACTGTGAGCCACTTGCAAGACTTCCGCAACCTGAATTTTTGCAAAAAGAAAGGCGTTAAATGAAAAAGTAAATTCACAGGATGAGGTCCGCGCTGGCGCGGGTTTTGCTCCTGGTTGCCGAGCTGCTGGGCTGGTCGCAAAAGACGTGCCAGCCGCCGCAGCTGAGGATTTTGCTTGACAAAGGTGGCGGGCGGTGCTTATAATGATGTAAGAAAGCGGGCGGGAGCCTGCCACATACAATCTCGCCGCCGGGTGAGGACGCGACTATTGGCGCTGGGTTTCGTATCGTTAGGCCTTTGAAGATACGGAATGCTGGCGTTTTTATTTTGAGGAGGATAAAGATAAAAATGTTTGCTTATTATTGGCCGATTGGCTTGCTCGTGCTGTCGAATGTGTTCTATCACATTACAGCAAAATCGCTGCCGGAGGGGATGGACTCGTTCCTTTGCATGACGATCACGTATATGGTGGGAGCGATTGCGTCGCTCATCCTGTACTTCACGATTGGCAGCGGCGAAAACATCACATCACAATTAGGCAATCTGAACTGGGCGCCGTTCGTGCTGGGCCTTGCGGTCGTTGGACTGGAGGCTGGCGCGATATTCATGTACAAGGCTGGCTGGGAAGTTTCCCTTGGCAACATCGTGCAGGCGATATTCGTCGCAATCGCACTTCTGATCGTCGGCGTGCTCGTATACAAGGAGGCCCTGACTGCCACGAAACTCTGCGGCATCGCCACCTGCCTCGTCGGAAT
>CAVGSW010000135.1:0-3132 GCA_963631945.1 Flexilinea sp.
TTCACAGAATCGACGAGCTCATCAAGAAGCTCAGAGAAGAGTACAAGGACAAATAAAAATGATTTTTCGGAGCTGGTCAGTGCGGCCAGCTCTTTTGAAAGTTTTACTTGAAATTTTTGTTGAGAAACATCGAGGGCGGTGTAACGAATCGGGTTCACTATCCGTCTTATGGTGTAGAAGGGACAAATTAGTGCAAATTTTGGATGACAAGGCGCTGGTTGACAGGCTTTTCAACCGCGAAGAGCAGGCGATTGGCGACCTCCAAAGAAAATATGAGAAGCTTTGTATGAGCGTGGCGCTTGGCATTTTGGCTGACGAACGGGACGCCAGGGAATGCGTAGGGGATGCATATCTGAGGGTTTGGAACACGATTCCGCCCAAAAGGCCCGAGTCGCTGAAGGCTTACGTGTGCGCGATAACGCGGCATTTGGCCTTGGATCGCTACGATTATAATACGGCTGCGAAGCGCTCGAGCAATCTGACGCAGGCTTTTGAGGAATTAGAAGGGGACATTTCCTCGGGCGAGCCAGCTGGTTACATGGGTTACGCGAGCGCGGACGGCAGTGCACACAGGGGAAGTGCAGCTGCAGGTGGCGACGGATACAGTGGCGGCAATGCTGACGATGGTTTCAGCGTTGAATTTGCTGAGGTGCTCAACAGCTTTTTGAGGGATTTGAAGAAGGATGCACGAGTTTTTTTCGTACGCAGATATTGGTATGGCCAGAGCATCAAGCAGATTGCCGAGGCGTATGATGTCAGCGAGGACAAGGTGAAGGTCAGCCTTTACCGCACCCGAAAGAAACTTCAGACTACTCTGAGGAAGGAGGGAATTGCAGTATGAGACAGGACCAATACGAAAAATTTAATAAATTCATGAATGCAATCGACGAAGATTTCCTCCTGGAGGCGATGACCGATCCAGCCGAGCGTAAGGCTGAGAAGGCTGAGGAGCCTGAGAGAAAGTCGATTTTTGCTGGCGCATCTTTCAAACGATGGGCACTCAGGGGAGGACTCGTTGCATGCTGCGTTTTGATGGTATTTGCGACTGGCAAGTACATCAACCCTTCGGATGATGTGGCGCACGCAACGACTTTGGAAGAAATTGAAGCTTGCGGATATGACATGTCGCTGCCAGAAGGAGCTGAGAATGTTTCGTATTACTGGCTCGACAGGGAATCGGCTGAGGACGCTGAAACATCTGTGACAGAAGGCTCGGAAGATGGCTCGGCGGATGTCTCGGATGAGAGCGATGTCGAGGTCAGCGATGTTGACATAGCGCAGGCGACGTTTACGATAGACGGAACGGAGTATACGTATAGAGTGCTCCTGGGAACGGAGCAGACGGATTTGTTCGTGGTTCTCGATGATGGCACTGACCAAATGGTTTGGACGAACAACGATTTGTCGATCAGCACGGAGAATGCGAACGATACATCTTATGTTTGCTGGTACGACATGAATGCCCAGACGCAATGGTGTCTCGCTTCCGATGGCGATAATGACGTGGCTATGGATGCGGCTTATTCCATCCTGATGACGCTGGGATTTGATATTGGAACGGCGCCAGAAGGCTCACAGAACGTAAGCTATGACATTCGTAATGTCAAAGCTCTCGACAGCGCCAAGGAGCCAGAAGCCGTTGATGGAATCACGGTTACGGACCTTTATTTCGAGTACGACGGGGCATGCTGTACTTACCGCATTGGCGTTCCGCTGACGGTCCCAGAGGAGGTTCCAGATATCTCCGAGACTGATGGTAATTACGAGATTACGGTTGACACGAGCGACGAGTCGACTTGGGTTGGCTGGTGCAGAACAGCGATTTACTACACGCCAGGCGGCGAGGGCAAAATCGTTTGGTTCGATGTAGTGCCAGGCATCTGCTACAGCCTGATTGTTGACAATGGCGCAAGCGAGGACGGACTCCGCAGCATGGCCGAGTCGCTGTACACACCGATGCAGACCGAATCATAAGGAAATGTGTGAGAAGGAGGAATTGTACTTTGGACAATAATACGAACCAGACAGAACCGCTGAAGTCCGTAGAAATCGGCCAAGAGGGCAGCTATACATATAAAGTGCCTCCAGAAGCAGGTATGTACGGAAACAAGCCAAAGAAAAAAGGTGGCATACCAGACTGGGGCATGGCTTTGATAATCATCGCGGCTGTGATTCTTTGCATTGCGCTCCTCGCAACGAGCTGCAACAAGGCCATTGACAAGGTCGCAGATTCAATCGGTTCCAGCGATGAGAGCAGCACTACAGTGACGACGAACTACGGACACGACTATATCGGCGTCATCAATATCGAGGGCACGATCAGCGAAGACGGAAGCGACACATACAACCACGAATATATCCTGAATTCGATTGATGCGATGGAAAAAGATTCCGAGAACAAGGGCATCATCCTGTATCTCGACACGCCAGGCGGCACGGTCTTCGCATCGGACGAGGTTTATCTGAAACTGAAGGAATACCAAGAGAAGACCGAGCGTCCAGTATACGCATCCATGCAGTCGATGGCGGCATCTGGCGGCTATTACATCTCCGCATGTGCTGACAAAATCTACGCAAACAGGAACACTTGGACGGGTTCCATCGGCGTAACGCTCGGCACGATATATGATGTCAGCGAGCTTCTCGACGCGCTCGGAGTTAAGACGAACACCATCACATCTGGCAAGAACAAGGCCATGGGTTCCAGCGTCGAGGAGATGACGGATGAGCAGAGAGAAATCTACCAGTCACTCGTTGACGAGGCTTATGAGCAGTTCGTTGGAATCGTTGCAGAGGGCCGCGACATGACTGTCAAGGAAGTCAAGAAAATCGCAGACGGCAGAGTCTACACAGCTAAGCAAGCGAAGGAAAACGGCCTGGTCGACGAAATCGGAACATTCGACGAGGCGGTTAGCGATATGAAGTCGACTTACAACCTCAGCGGCTGCGAGCTCGAATACTTCGAGAGTCCGCAGTCAACGAGCCTCAGCTCACTGCTGAGCTCGCTCGAGTCCGCAGCCAAGGACAACTCGAGCTCCCTGGCGGCATCGCTCTCCGCAGAGGCGATAGAAGAGCTCGCCGCCCTGAACGGCAAAGTCCAGCTCAGCTACATCTGCAACATCCAGAAATAGG
>CAVGSW010000136.1:0-3123 GCA_963631945.1 Flexilinea sp.
AAGACTCCGCCCTCTCACGGCGGCTACCCGGGTTCGAATCCCGGCAGAGTCACCAATATTTGAAAGCTCATCGCTTGCGATGAGCTTTTTTCTTTGCTTTTGATTTCTCGAATATAATCGGCGGAGCGAGGGCATAATGTACGACATATCCCGAACTACCACAAAAGTTAATAAATTAATTTTCGTGAAAACAGCCAAAATCGGCCTCTGCGCGATTGACAAACTCCCTAGCAAGTGCTATAAATTTGAGTATAGACAGAAATCTTTTTTCGGGAGGTAAGGAAAATGGAAAATATCGAAAGAGGCGCACAGCTTTATGAAGGAAAGGCGAAAAAAGTTTATAGCACGAACAATCCAGATTATGTAATCGTTTCATATAAGGACGACGCAACTGCACTCGACGGACTCAAGAAGGGTACGATTGTTGGCAAGGGCGTTATCAACAACAAGATGAGCAACTATCTTTGCAAGATGCTCGAGGAGAAGGGCGTTCCAACACACTTCGTTGAGGAACTCAGCGACAGAGACACTTTGGTTAAGAAGGTTTCCATCGTTCCGCTCGAGGTTATCGTCCGCAACATCTCCGCTGGCTCGTTCGCAAAGCGCTACGGCGTAGAAGAGGGAATCGTTTTCGATGCTCCTACGCTTGAATTTTCATACAAGAACGACGATCTGCACGATCCGCTCATCAACTACTACCACGCACTCGCTCTCAAGCTCGCAACGAAGGAAGAACTCGAGACAATCAAGAACTACGCATTCAAGGTTAACGAAATTCTCAAGGAATACTTCATCGAGAGAAATGTCAAGCTCGTTGACTTCAAGATGGAATACGGCAGACTTGCAGACGGCACAATCGTTCTCGCAGACGAGATTTCTCCTGACACTTGCCGCTTCTGGGATAAGGACACGAACGAGAAACTCGACAAGGACCGCTTCAGAAGAGACATGGGCGGCGTAGAGGACGCATACAACGAAATGATGAACCGCGTTTTCGGTGCATAAGGAGTAGGGCATGAATAAATTTGAAGGCACAAAGTCGGACGCACTGCATGAGGAATGCGGTGTTTTCGGCGTTTACTCACCAGAAAAATCCGATGTCGCAAGCACGGCATATTACGGTCTGTTCGCACTTCAGCACCGCGGACAGGAATCCTGCGGCATAGTCGTAAATGATGGCGGCCTGTTCCAAAGCTATAAGGACACAGGACTCGTCAACGATGTCTTCTCGACGAGAGTACTGGAAAGCCTCGGAGAGGGCAATATCGCTGTTGGACACGTGCGCTATGGCACTACAGGCGGCAACGACCGCAGCAACGCACAACCTATAGTTGTAAACCACATCAAGGGCAGAATGGCGCTTGCCCACAACGGCAACATCGTAAACTGCGGCGAGCTCAGAAGCGAGCTCGAGCTCGAGGGCTCGATTTTCTCGACGACGAGCGATACAGAAGTAATTTCGTACATTATAATAAAGGAGCGACTGAAGGCTCCATCGATTGAGCAGGCGATAAACGCTGCGATGAACAGAATCAAAGGCGCATATTCGCTCGTAATCATGTCGCCGAGCAAACTCGTAGCGGTTCGTGACGAACACGGATTCCGCCCGCTTTGCTATGGCCAGACAGAGGACGGCAGATATGTCGTAGCTTCAGAGAGCTGCGCACTCGACGCGGTCAGCGCCAAGTTCATCCGCGATATCAAGCCAGGCGAAATCGTGATTTTCGACAAAGACGGAGTTCGCAGCATCGAGGATCATTGCGGCAAGTCCGAATGCTCGATGTGCGTTTTCGAGTATATTTACTTTGCTAGACCTGACTCAGTGATGGACGGCTGCAGCGTCCATGCAGCGAGAATGCGTGCAGGCGCGTTCCTTGCGCTCGAGCATCCAGTTCAGGCGGACGTCGTAATCGGCGTGCCAGATTCTGGACTCGACGCAGCAGTTGGATACGCGAAACAGTCTGGAATTCCATATGAAATCGGCTTTATCAAAAACAAATACATCGGCAGAACTTTCATCCAGCCAGGACAGAAGAGCAGAGAGGACAAAGTCAAGATTAAGCTCAATCCAATCGCTGATGTCGTTCGCGGCAAGCGAGTTGTTATGATAGACGACTCAATCGTGCGCGGTACGACGAGTGCGAGAATTGTCAAGCTTCTCCGCGAGGAAGGCGCAAAGGAAATTCACCTCAGAGTTTCAGCACCGCCTTTCCTGAACCCTTGCTATTACGGCACGGACATTGACTCGCGCGAGAACCTGATTGCAGTCAGCCACACTGTCGACGAAATCGCAGAGAAAATCGGTGTTGACTCGCTCGGCTACCTCAGCGTAGAGAATGTCAAGCAGATTGCAAAGGGCGTAAACGGCGGCGGATACTGCACGGCATGCTTTGATGGAAAATACCCGACGGAGATTCCGACGACGTCATCCAAGAGCAAGTTCGAGGAGCGCATCGCAGTAGCTGGCACAGAGAAACCAGAAACTGAAGATTAATCCTTAAATTATTACATATTCAGCAAAATATGCGCTTATTATATGTGCGTGAAAAAATCACCGCGTATGGTAAGCGCTTTTGCGTGGAGCGATTTTATTGCATGACCGCGGAAATTATGGTATACTTTAGAACATGGTTAGATTTAATGAAAACAACGAAGTCATAAGAGATGACGAATATAGGGCAATTCTGGTCGGACTGCAGAGAAACGAGGATATTTCCTATTCTATGGAAGAGCTTGCAGGACTTGCGGAAGCAGCAAATGTCGAGGTTCTTGGGCAGATGATCCAGAGCCTGGAGCGTCCGAACACAGCGACTCTCATCGGTAAGGGCAAGGTTGAAGAGCTTGCGGAAATGGTGAAGAACATGGAGGCTGATACCGTAATCTTCAACGACGAGCTCACTGGAATGCAGCTTAGGAATATCGAGGATGCGGTCGGCGTGCGCGTAATCGACAGGACGATACTCATTCTCGACATATTTGCGGATAGAGCAACATCAAAGGAAGGTAAGCTTCAGGTTGAGCTTGCGCAGCTTGCTTACAGAATGCCGAGACTTACGGGATTCGGCAAGTCGCTTTCGAGGCTCGGCGGCGGAATCGGAACGAGAGGTCCAGGCGAGAAGAAGC
>CAVGSW010000137.1:0-3096 GCA_963631945.1 Flexilinea sp.
AGGAAAGCTTCCTGCTCGGCGCGGCAATCTACACCGCGTTCCTGTATGAAGAGGCACAAATCGAGGGCGAGTAGAACATTTCGCAGAGAGAAAATTTGCGGGATGAGATTTTTGTTGGAAAAAGAAAAATTAGAAAGGGAGTGGAGAAATGACGAAGAAAGCTTTTAAAATGCCGACTGCGCTGACGATCGTTATGATATTCCTAGCGATTGTTGCGCTTTTGACGTGGTTCGTTCCGACGTCGGTCGTTGTGGAGGGCGATGATGGGACATCGCAGATTATCTACAACGCGGCATTTGATGATGACGGGAATGTCGTTGAGAATGCGGGCACGAGCCCTGTTGGCCTGTGGGATTACATCATGGCTCCGATTAACGGGTTCATCGACGCGGCGGACATCATCACTACGATCTTTATTTCAGGTGGCTTCATCGCGATTCTGTCGCATGTCGGTGCGATGGACGCTGGAATCGGGGCGCTGCTGAGGCGCTTCAAAGGGAACACGCTCATCGCGGTTCTTATGACTGTGTTCGCACTCATGGGTTCGGTTTACGGCTCGTGGGAGGAACTTCCTGCATATGGAATTATAATTTTGCCGCTGTTTATCTCGGCGGGTTATGACGCCGTCACGGGCATGATGGTTATACTCATCGGCGCGAACATCGGTAACATGGCGAGTATCGTCAATCCGTATTCCATCGGTGCGGCGGTTGCGGCTATCGGCAACGAAGATCTGTCGCTCGGCTCGGGCATTCTGCTCAGACTCGTGCTGTTCGTTGTAATGCTTCCGATGGGAATTTTCGCGGTAACCAAATACGCAAACAGCGTTAAGAAGGACCCAGAAAAGTCGCTCCTTTACGGCACGGAGAACAAGCTCATGAAGACGGACAATGTCGGCATGGCTAAGCTCACGAAGCGCCGCAAATGGTCGCTCATAGTGTTCGGCATCGTGATTCTGTTCTGCGTAATGGGCTACATCCCTTGGGAATCCATCACAGCTGGCGACGGAACGGCATTTGATTATGTCAACGCTCCGCAATATGCGAGCCAAGGCAAGTTCATCGGGAACCTGCTCGGCATGAATTCGTTCACGGAATTCGGCTGGTGGTACTTCGTTGAATTCTCGGGAATTTGGCTAATCGGTGCTATTGTGGTCGGCTTCATCAACAAAGTTCCAGAAAAGGAATTTGTCGATGTATTCACTCAGGGTGCGATGGACCTGACGGGCGTAGTATTCGTACTCGCCGCATCGAGAGGCATTTCGCTGTTCATGGGCTCGAGCGAATCTGGAATGAGCATCACATTTATTTATTGGATAGAAAAAGTCCTCACGGGCGTTCCGCTCTGGGCTTTCGTTATCGCAGGTGTTCTGGCGTACTTCGCAATCGGTCTGTTCCTGCAGTCGACGAGCGGCGTTGCTGGTATCACGATGCCGATATTCGGAGCAATTGCATTCGCGTTGTTCGCTGGCTCGAGCGTTGGCTCGGTTGGCGGCCAGACAATCCTGATGTCGACATTCACTTGCGGCCTCAACTTCATATGCGCGCTCTATCCTGAGTCGACGAACATGGGCATTTGCCAGATGGCGAACCTGCCATATAATGTCTTCTTCAAGCAGTGGCTGAAGATTCTCGCTCCGATACTCTTGGTTGCAATCGTGATTATTTCTGCTGCGCCGTATATCGGGCTGGTTTAAGATTATGATAAATACAGACTTGCCGCGGTGGCAAGCGTTGGCATGAATAAAAAAAGGAGTGATGAAAAAATGGGCGTTCCAGAAAAAGACGAATATGCAAAGAAAATTCTCGCGGAACTCGAGAAAATAGATGTAGGCAAGCTCACGTCTGACATGGTCAAGATTCCGAGCTACTCTTTCATGGAGGAGCAGGAAAAGGAGATTTCTGAGTACATCAGCGCGTACTTCACGGCTGAGGGTATCGAAAACGAAATCATCCAGATTGAGCCGGGCCGCTACAACGTGGTTGCCAAGTTGCCAGGGAAGAACCCTGAACACGCGAAGTCTCTGCAGTTTAATGGGCACATGGATACGGTTCCGCCTTACGACTTTGAAGATGCGTTCTCAGGTCGAATTGCTGATGGCAAGGTATTCGGGCGCGGCTCGCTCGACATGAAGGGACCGATTGCGTCCATCATGGCAGCGATGACAGCTATCAAGCGCGCCGGAATCGAGCTCGATGGCGACCTTTACTTCACGGGTGTTGCCGACGAAGAAGAGCAGGGCAAGGGTGCGAAGTATATTTCTAAGCACGGCCCGTTCACGGATGGCGCGGTCATCTGCGAAGGCAGCAACATGGTTGTCCAGCTCGGCAACAAGGGACTCGAGTGGATTGAGGTAATCATCGAGGGCAAGAAGACTCACGCAGGGGCGAGCGAAAAGGGAGTAAACGCCATTCAGATGGCGGCTCGCTTCGTGGACTATATCTACGACAAGTACACGCCTGTGCTGAAGAGTAGGCGCCACCCAATTCTCGGCGACCCTACGATAAATATCGGAACTATCAACGGTGGCGACCAGCCGAGCACGGTCGCTGGCGAGTGTAGAATCAAGCTCGACAGGAGATGCGTGCCTGGCGAGACGATAGAGCAGGTTTACTCGGAGCTCGAGGATATAGTTGCTGAGCTCAATAAGGAGGATCCTCGTTTCAAGGCTACCATCAGAGACGTGTTCGAAGGCGTGAACGATGTTCCGCATATGCCATTTGCGACAGAGCCAGAGGACCCGATTGTAAAGTGCGCGAGAAACGGCCTTGCACTAGAGAAGTATTATCGCCACAACGAGATTATGGATGCTTCTGCTGCTCCGCTTGGCGTTTGCACGGCTTGGACTGATGCTGGGTTCATCGCGAACAACACGGATGCAAAGTGCATCATCTTCGGGCCTGGGCTCATCGAGGTTGCGCACTCCGTCCGCGAGTATATCGATATCGAGGAGATGGAGCGGGCCGCATTCGTCTACGCCATGATGGCGGAGGAGTACTGCAAGTAGCGGACTTGTTAATTTTCCGTTCTGCTGTGTTGCAGGCCGCGAATCCGATGCTCACGTACCCACATGTACGCTCCGCTTCGTTCCGCGAC
>CAVGSW010000138.1:0-3014 GCA_963631945.1 Flexilinea sp.
CGCACCTTTCGCAGTATTGCTTCGAGGTTTGCGACAAGGAATTCCCAGAGAGAGCAAAGACGCTCGGACAGAGCATCATCGTCGGCGGCGTAAACTACGGACAGGGCTCGTCCAGAGAGCACGCAGCGCTCGTTCCGCTTTATCTCGGAGTTAGAGCAGTTGTTGCAAAGAGCTTTGCGAGAATCCACGCAGCTAACCTGATTAACGCAGGTATCATGCCGCTCACATTTGCAAATCCTGATGATTATGACTTGATTGCACAGGGCGACGAAATCAAGATCGAAGGCGTATTCAAGGGCATGGACGATGGCAAGATGACGCTCGTAGACACGACAAGCGGCAAGGAAATCGCGCTCAAGGCTGAGTTCACCGAGAGACAGAAGCAGATTCTCAAGGACGGCGGCTTGCTGAAATATGTCGGAAAGGGTGGAAATTAAAAAATGAGTGAATTTGATAGAGAAATTTGTGTGAAAGAGGCGGCGGATACATTTGCTAATCTCCTGAGAGAGCAAATCGCGCGTGCCGACAGAATCAAGAACGCTGGCGAGCCGAAGAACTTCGCGGCGATGGACAAAATCACAATCGGACTGATTGGTGGCGACGGAATCGGCCCAATCATCATGGCAGAAGCAGAGAAAGTTTTGAAGAAATTGCTCGCAGACGAAATCGCATCAGGCAAAATCGTCCTGAAGAAAATAGAAGGTTTGACACTCGAGAACCGTATCGCTTGCGGCCAGGCAGTTCCAGACGATGTCATGGCAGAGATCAAGACTTGCGACGTTATCCTCAAGGGACCGACGACGACTCCGAAGGGCGGCAGCATGACGAGCGCAAACGTAACGCTCAGAAGCGCGCTCGACCTTTATGCGAACGTGCGCCCGGTATCAGTGCCTGAAGAGGGCATTGACTGGATGTTCTATAGAGAAAATACCGAGGGCGAGTATGCACTCGGAAGCCGCGGTATCGAGATTATGGATACGCTCGCAGTTGACTTCAAGGTTACGACGGATGCAGGAACGAGAAGAATCGCCCGTGCAGCGTTTGAATATGCGAAGAACAACGGCAAGACGAGCGTTTCAATCGTAACGAAGGCAAATATTATGAAGAAGACAGACGGCAATTTCTCGGCGATTTGCCGCGAGGTTGCAAAGGATTATCCTGATATCAAGGCCGAAGACTGGTACATCGACATCATGACCGCGAACCTCGTGAACAAGGCTATTCGTAGCCAATTCCAGGTATTCGTGCTTCCGAACCTGTATGGAGATATCATCACGGATGAGGCGGCTGAGATCCAGGGCGGCGTTGGAACTGCTGGCAGCGCGAACATCGGTGACCAGTACGCGATGTTCGAGGCAATCCACGGCTCAGCACCGAGAATGATCGAGGACGGGCTCGGCGACTACGCTAACCCATCGAGCATCTTCAAGGCAGCCGAGATGATGCTCCGCCACATCTGCCTCACCGACAAGGCAGATAAACTCGCCGAGGCCCTCCACACCTGCTGCGACACCGAAAAGAAACTCGTAGTCACCGGCTTCGCCGACGGCGCAACATGCCGCGACTTCGCCGACTACGTAATCTCAAAACTCTAGACTTGTCTTTTTCGCCCTATGATATTATTATTGACAATTTGATGAAGTTTGTTTATAATAATAAACGAACGGAGGCATAGCAATGAGAAAAGCAGCATATAATATTTTACATGGCACGGAAGAAGTGCTTAGGACTATGGGCGAGCAAATAAAGCTTGCGCGACTCAGGAGAGAACTTTCAGCGACTTTGGTGGCGGAGAGAGCAGGAATAAGCAGAGCCTCGCTTTGGAAGGTTGAGAACGGAAGCCCATCAGTGGCTATTGGAATATACGCTGCAGTCTTGCATGCACTCAACAACATGGATCAAGATCTTTTGCTAGTGGCTAAGGACGATGAACTTGGCAGAACACTTCAGGATCAGAAGCTCATACACGGCAAGGCAACTGGCAGAACAAACAGAAAGTAGTGGTGGATTATGCAGGAGAGCAAGACAATTTATGTTTATGACGATTTTTCGGGTGAGACTCCGCAGTTGATGGGATTTCTGTATATAGATAACATCAAGGGAAAGGAATCGTTCGCATTCGAATATAATGATGAGTGGCTGGTGACACATGGAGGCATTTGCTTAGACCCTGACATTTCAGCATTTAGGGGAAGGCAGTATCCGAGCAAGTCACAGATATTTGGGCTATTTGCCGATGCGTCGCCTGACCGCTGGGGCAGGGTGCTCATGACCAAACGAGAACGTCTGCTAGCGGATAAAGAAAATCGGAAGCCGAGAAAGCTACTCGATAGTGATTTTCTTCTTGGAGTATATGATGAGACTAGAATGGGTGGAATTCGTTTGAAATTATCGATAGATGGAGAGTTTCAGTCGAGCGATAGCGATACAGCCGTGCCACCATGGACTTCACTTCGGGCGTTGGAAGAAGCCTCACGACAGTTCGAAATTGATGAAAGTGGCGGGGAATCTAGCGAAAAATGGCTTCGGCAACTGATTAAGCCAGGTTCGTCTCTGGGTGGAGCTCGTCCAAAAGCGAGCGTTGTTGACCCAAAAGGGCAGCTTTGGATTGCAAAATTTCCATCGAAGGGCGACGAGAATAACACTGGTGCTTGGGAAAAGGTCGCATCTGACCTTGCAAGAATGTGTGGGCTTGATGTGCCAGAGTCAAGGCTTGAGACTTTCTCGAAGCTCGGAAGTACATTTTTGGTAAAACGTTTTGACAGGAATGAAGGCAGACGTGTGCACTTTGCATCTGCGATGACTTTACTTGGAAAGACGGATGGTGCATCCGCAGCAGATGGAAGTAGCTATCTTGATATTGTCTCATTTATCAAAGCATACGGAAGCAGACCGAAGGAGGATCTAGTCGAACTCTTCAAGCGGATAGTTTTTAGCATGGCAATTTCCAACACTGATGACCACCTAAGAAATCATGCATTTATCTTAGAAAAAACAGGCTGGAGGCTTTCGCC
>CAVGSW010000139.1:0-2995 GCA_963631945.1 Flexilinea sp.
TCATCGCCTGGCAAGCTGCCGCCTACCGCCTGCGGATTCATATCATAAAGCGTCTGGTTAAACGTCTTCAAAGTCTCCGTACCCTCGCTAGCATTCTCGCCCGCATAAAGCACGATATTACACCTTGGAATTGCAGTCTTTGCAATTTCCTCCTTGCCCAGGAAACCTTTCTCAACTATGAGAGAAGCCGCCGTCTCATCGTTATTGACAAAGTCAACAGACTCCTGATAGTCGTTCAAGAGAACCTCAAGGTCAGCCTCGTGCTCATCTACAAACGACTTAGTTGCAACGAGAACTCCCATCGGAAGCGCCTCGCCAGTTGCCTCACTCCAAAGTTCGTTAAGGTCAAACAGCTGGCTAACAGTTTCGCTAGAAGCAAGTGCCGTCGAAACGAAAGGCTCTGGAACCATCGCAATCGTGCCCTCTTCAGAAAGAAGCTTCTGGTTTACGTCAGCGTGGGATGCAAGCCACTCAACTTGAACATCCTCATAAATCGTAAGTCCAGCACTCTCGAGGACTTTCTGAAGAACGTACTCAGGAGTTCCGCCCTGACCGCTAGAGTAAATCGTCTTGCCAGCAAGGTCCTTGACATCAGTGATTTCAACGCCGTTGCCCAAGATGTAAAGCACGCCAAGCGCAATTGGGCTAACTGCCACAACCTGACCCTCAGTCTTATTGTAAAGCACAGCTGCCATGTTCGACGGAAGCGCAGCCACATCAACTTCGCCGCTGATGAGCTTGCCCGTGATGTCCGTTGCAGCCTGATATGTCGTTACTGCATACTTGTCAGTCTGATCCATGAGCTTGACCATTCCCATGCCTGTCGGACCGTTAAGTGCAGCGATGTTTATAACCTCGCTAACCGTGTCAGCCGCATCAGGATAAGGCACGGCCATCGTCTCTGCCCCGTCAGTAGCATCAGTGCTTGTCGCACCGCTATCAGCACCGCACCCAGTCAAAGCCAGCATGCAAATGATCATCAAGCATGCAAGAATTTTTCTTAAGTTTTTCTTTTCCATTTTCATCTTTTCAAAACTTTCCTTTCTTTTTTCTTTCTATTTAAAATTAGCACACACCTCTAGCAATTGACTATTTCTAATTCTCTTTCTCCGAGCTCTCCGCTCCGTCCCTGCCTGCCGTAGGCAGGTCCGTCTTTGCCTGCTCATCCACCGGCTCGTTCTTGATCTGCGGCATGATGTGATTTGCATCCGTGAGGAAAATATAAATCAGCATGCCCGCAATCGCAAACAGTCCTACTGTCTCGACGAAAAGGTCACGGCTGAATGTAACCGCCGCAACGCCCATGATTCCGCTCACGCCATAGAGCATCAGCGTCGCACGTCTTTGACCATATCCAAGCTTCATCAAGCGATGATGCAGGTGTCCTTTGTCTGCCTCCATAATCGGCCTTTTGTTCACAAGCCTACGGAAAATCGCAAATGCCGTATCGAAAATCGGAAGTCCGAGCACGAGCACCGGAATGATGACCGCAAAAATCGTCGCCTTCTTTACTGGACCTAGGATTGACATCGTCGAAAGCATGAACCCGAGGAAAAGCGAGCCGCCATCGCCCATGAAAATCTTTGCAGGGTAGAAGTTAAACGGCAGGAACCCGAGTGCTCCGCCAGCTAGCGCCAGCATTGCTCCAGCCGCCAAATACATCCCATGGATATACGCTACATATGCGATGCAAAGCGAGGCAATTGCCGATGTTCCAGCTGCCAGCCCGTCAAGCCCGTCTATCAAGTTCACCGTATTCGTGATTCCTACAATCCAAAGTATCGTGACTATGAAGCAAAGCACCGTACCGAGCTCGCTCCTGCCGCTTCCGAAGAAGTTCGTGATGAATTCGATCCTGATGTCATAAGTATACATGATTACCGCGATGATAGTCTGACCGAGGAACTTCACCTTTGCTGGCAGATTCTTTAGGTCATCCACAACGCCGAGCGCGTAGATAAGCACGCCTCCAAGCATGATTCCCTTGATTCTCGGGTCAAGCTCAGCAAGGAAAACCGCTGTCGAAATCATCGTCCCGCAGAAAATCGCAAGTCCGCCGAACCTTGGCATCGCCTTGGTGTGCATTCTTCGGGAGTCCTTCGGCACATCCATCGCACCGATCTTTGGTGCTATCTTTATCGCTACAGGGGTCATCGCCAGCGAAACAACGAACGCCAGCAAAAATGTCACCCACAGTGTTTTGTACATTTGAATAATCCTCTTTTCACCTCTTGAGTTTTGGATTCAGTTCCGCGTATCTACTCGTTTGCAACTCCAGCAGAGCTCTCATCCTTTACCCTTATTCCTTATACCTCTTCTGCCGGCTTCTCAAGCTTCTCCACCTTGAGCCCAGCCTCATCCAAAATCTCCAGCGCCAGCTCGTCAGGATAGCCTTCGCGAACCACGATTCTCTTGATCCCAGCATTTACAATCATCTTGGCACAGATAACGCAAGGCTGGTGCGTTATATATATCGTTCCGCCTTCAATCGCATGCCCCATCGATGCCGCCTGGATAATCGCATTCTGCTCCGCATGAAGTGCCATGCAAAGCTCGTGTCTCTGTCCCGATGGAACCCCGAGTTTCTGACGCAAGCAACCGCCACGCTCCGCACAATGTGCGATACCCATCGGTGCACCGTTATATCCAGTTGCAATTGCCCGTCTGTCCTTGACGATTACAGCCCCAACATTCCTACGCAGGCAAGTCGAGCGAGTCGCCGTCAGCTCTGCCATCTCCATGAAATATTCGTCCCAGCTAGGTCTACCCATCTTGTCATCCTTTCCAATCAATTAAAATAACAATTTACTTTTTCCGATCTAACTTTTTATATTTTCGAGCATCTCAATTCCGAGTCCCTCGATTTTTTCAATTTTGAATTCGTCGCCGCTTTGATTAAATTCTCGTTTACTCGAAAAAAATCTCAGCTAGGTACAGTCCTTCCGCAGGTGCCGTGTGACCCGCACGAGCTCTGTCCCCCGACGCAATTATATCC
>CAVGSW010000140.1:0-2966 GCA_963631945.1 Flexilinea sp.
TGCTGCACGACATCGACTTTGAGATGTGGCCAGACGAGCACTGCAAGAAGGCACCAGAGCTTCTCAAGGAGGCAGGCGTTGACGATGACATGATCCACGCAATTGTTTCCCACGGCTATGGACTGTGCGTAGATGTCAAGCCAGAGAAGGAAATGGAAAAGGTGCTGTTCGCTTGCGACGAGCTGACAGGACTTATCGGAGCTGCTGCTCTGATGCGCCCATCCAAGAGCGTGCAAGACATGGAACTCAAGTCGCTCAAGAAGAAGTTCAAGGACAAGCACTTTGCAGCTGGCTGCGACAGAGAAGTAATCAAGCAGGGCGCAGAGATGCTCGGCTGGGAGCTCGACGAGCTGCTGAATGAGACACTTGAAGCTATGAAGACATGCGAGGAGCCGGTGGAGTAATATGGAAAGCCTGAAGAAGAGAATTTTGGAAGAGGGCGTGACGCTCGGTTCGGACAGAATCAATGTCGACGGCTTCATCAACCACAGAATAGACACCAAGTTCATGGACGAAATCGGACAGGAATTCGCCAAGAAGTTCGAGGGAATCAAGGTCGACAAGATCTTGACCGTAGAGGCAAGCGGCATTGGAATCGCTGTAGCTGCGGCACGCTACTTCGATTTCGCACCGGTTGTGTTTGCGAAGAAGGCGGCACCGAACACGATGCTCGACGATTGCTACACGGCGGACGCTATGTCGTTCACCAAGCAGGTCATGAACGTAATCAGAATCGCGAAGAAGCACATTTCGGCAGGTGAGAGAATCCTCATCATCGACGACTTCCTTGCTCACGGCGAGGCTTCGAAGGCACTGTGCAGCATAGTTGAGCAGGCAGGCGCAGAGGTTGCAGGCATCGGGATCGTCATCAGCAAGGACTTCCAAGGCGGTCGCAAGGCGCTGGAGGACAAGGGTTACAATGTCGTAACGCTCGCATCGGTTGCGAAGATGGACAACGGCGTAATCACATTTGCAGAAGATTAAGCGAACGCAAACATAATAATCGAAATGAAAGGTCAATGTTCGGCACAATACGAACATTGATTTTTTATATGAAGAAATCGTCAAGAAATGTTCGGCTTTTTTATTGCGTTCTCGTGAAGAGAGTTCTATAATTAATCTACCAAGCAATTTTATTTATCAATTAAAAAATAAAACCAAACAAATTCTATTTGACTCAGAAAGGAAAGAGGAAAAAATGAAGAAGCTTTTAAGTGTTTTACTTGTGATCGTAATGGTCTTCTCACTGGCAGCTTGCGGCGGTTCAACATCCGATGACACAGCAAGCGACGAAGTTTACAAAGTTGGTATGGTTTGCATCGGCGACGAAAACGCAGCATACGACAGAAACTTCTACAACGCAGCTGACGCAGCTAAGGAAGTGCTCGCAGCTGAAGGAATCAACATCGAGTGGACTTACACTTACAACCACGCTGAGGGCGACCCAGTTGCAACTGACAACGCAGAGCTCGCAGACATGGGCTGCATCGCAGTATTCAACAACTCCTACGGTATGGAGCAGGCAATGCTCAGCGTAGCTGCTGATTATCCAGACGTAGTTTTCGCAGCACTCACTAACGAGAATTCTCAGAGAGACGACCTTGACAATACAGTAAATGCTTTCCCAAGCGTATATGAAGGCCGCTACCTCGCAGGTGTTGTAGCGGGTATGAAGCTTCAGGAAATGATCGACAATGGCGAAATCACAGCTGACGAGGCTGTTATCGGATATGTTGGTGCTTACACATTCGCAGAGGTTATCTCCGGATACACTGCATTCTATCTTGGTGCAAAGAGCGTTTGCGATAGCGTAACTATGAAGGTTGAGTTCATCGGCTCCTGGGGCGACCCAACACAGGAAGCTGCTGCTGCTCAGGACCTCATCGACAACGGTGCAGTTCTCATCTCCCAGCACTCTGACTCCACAACTCCTGCTACAACAGCACAGTCCAACGGAGTATATCACGTAGGTTACAACCTTGACATGACTGACGTAGCTCCAGATGCATCGCTCATCTCCTCCAGAATTGACTGGACGAACTACTTCGTATATGTAATCGAAACTATCGTAAATGGCGGAACTGTTGATCAGGACTACATGCAGCACGGATATGCTGATGGCGACGTTGCTCTGACTGACCTCAACACAAGCATCGCTGCTGAGGGTACAGAGGACAAGCTCGCAGAGGTTGAGGCTGCTCTTGCAGATGGAAGCCTCCACGTATTCGAGACTAGTGCATTCACAGTTGACGGCAAGGAAGTTACTGAAGGTCTTGTAGACATGAACGGTGACTATCAGGGTGAAGCAGATTACAACGCAATCTTCGATGGTTACTACCACGAGTCCTACTTCAAGTCAGCTCCAAGCTTCGACCTGAGAATCGACGGTATCGAGCTCCTTAACGAGGAATACTAAAATAGGTATTAAAATAGAAAAGTTCGAATAGAATCGAAAAAATATAGAGAAATGCTTATACGGCAGAGAGGACAGCCCGCGAGGACAATGTCCTCTTTTGCCTTTTAATGGAAGACCCCTCCGCCTCGCTATCGCTCGGCACCTCCCCTTTAGGGGAGGCAAGGGACCAGGGTGAGGCGGCTAGTATCTCGGCTCCCCTAAAGGGGAGCTGTCGCCGAAGGCGACTGAGGGGTTGGTAATATATTAGGGAATTTGACAATGGAAAAACAGCATGCAGTAGAATTTAGGGGAATCACGAAGCGATTCGGAAGCAATGTCGCTAACGATGCCATCGACCTTTACCTTGACAAAGGCGTGATTATGGCTCTGCTCGGCGAAAACGGCTCGGGCAAGACGACGCTGATGAACATGCTTTGCGGAATTTACTTCCCAAACGAAGGCGAAATCCTCATCGACGGAAAGCCTACAACGATTGCATCCCCAAAGGACGCACTTGACAACAAAATCGGAATGATTCACCAGCACTTCAAGCTGGTAGACGTATTTACCG
>CAVGSW010000141.1:0-2902 GCA_963631945.1 Flexilinea sp.
ACGACGCAAAGCAGGCTGGTGAGGTCATGAGCCAAATCACCAACGACCTTGACAAAGTCTCCGAGGCGCTGCAAACAGGCCTGATTCGCCTCTTCGTTGCAATCGGGACGATTATTGGCTCGCTCATAATGATGTTTAAGTACAGCGTTTTGATGACAGTTGTATTCCTCGGGTTCACAGCGATTTCGCTCATCCTGACAGCATGGGTATCCAGCAAAACTCTCAGCCTTGCGACCGCTCGGCAGGAGGCTGTTGGCGAGCTGAACGGGCTTGTCGAGGAAGCCTACAGCGGCAGAATGGTCATCAAAGCCTTCCAATATGAGCAGCAGAGTTCAAGCGATGTTCATGCCGCTGCCGAGAAGCTCGCCCGCGCCGCTGAGAAAACGGATTTCGTAATCTTCGCGGTTAACCCGGGCATCCGCCTCGTAAATAGATTCGGAATTGTTGCGGTCGCAATCATCGGTGGCTGGATGGTGCTCGGCGGGCGGATGACCCCAGGCGTTTTCCAGGCGTTCTACCAGTTCCTGAACCAAGCAGGTGAGCCGATTACCGAGCTTGCTTACATGATAAATTCGCTGCAGTCGGCATTCGCATCCATGAAGCGCGTATACGGCTTGATGGATGAAGCGGAGATGGCGCCCGACTCGCTACTGAGTAGCTCAAGCGTTGCCGACAGCGTAACCGCTGACGCCAATTCAGTTGCGAGCAATAGCGCGACGATGAGCACAGCGGCGAACGCACTCGGCAAGATTGAGTTCGAGCACGTCCGCTTCGGCTATCGCCCAGAAAAAACGCTCATGCAGGACGTCTCGTTCGAAGCTCGCCCCGGCCAGATGGTCGCAATCGTCGGCGAGACGGGCGCCGGCAAAACCACCCTCGTCAATCTCCTCATGCGCTTCTACGACGTGAACGGCGGCAGGATTTTGCTTGACGATAAAGACATAATGGAAATGAGCCGCGCTGGCCTCAGGAGCCGCTTCGGCATGGTGCTTCAGGACACGTGGCTGTTCGAAGGTACGATTGCCGAGAACATCGCATACGGCCGCCCTGATGCGAGCCGCGAGGAAATCATAGCCGCAGCAAAGGCGGCTCGCGCTGATTTCTTCATCCGCACGCTTCCGAAGGGCTACGACACGGTGCTCACGAACGATGCGGAGAACATCTCGATTGGCCAGCGCCAGCTTCTGACGATTGCTCGCGTGTTCCTGTGCGATCCGTCGATTTTGATACTTGACGAGGCGACGTCGTCCGTCGACACGAGAACTGAGATGGAAATCGGCAAGGCGATGCATGCTTTGATGGAGGGCAGGACGAGCTTCGTAATCGCCCATCGCCTATCTACGATTGTGAACGCCGACATGATTCTCGTCATGGAAAATGGCACGATTATAGAAAAAGGAACTCACGCAGAGCTCCTCGCTGCGGGCGGCGCCTACGCTAGCCTCTACAACAGCCAGTTCGCATAGCGAGCGGGTTGGCAGGCGAGAAATTTCCCGCGGAATCGGATTTTTGTTCGGATTTTGTTGGAATTTGTACTTGTATTTCATGCGAATTTGTATTAGAGTATAATTTGCTAAAAAATCAAACTCAAAAGGGAAAATCAAAAGGAGATTACCAAAATGAAAACAATGAAAAAGAAATTATTAATCCTTGGGCTCGTCCTCGCGCTTACGCTTACGATGGGCATCACGCTGACGGGCTGCGGTGGCAGTGACAGCGGCGATGCGGGTTCGGAGGCATCAGATGCCACTTATGCAATCGGCTTCGGCGAGTCGCTCACCAATAGCCAGGAATTCAAGTCGGACGATGGCTCCGTGCTCTACGAATCCATGAGCTATGAGCTTCCGCAGCTTGCCATCACTTCAACCGATGGTGACACGACAACCTACTTAGACCTGTCCGAGGCTGCGAATTCCTCCGATAGCGAAATCGCTGAAATGGCAAAGATCTGCACTGCTTTCAATAATGAAATGACTGGCGTTGCAGCGGAGTTTGAAACAGCTGCACAGAGTGGAGCAGCCGACGCCGAGGAATGGTATAACGAGCTCGGCGAAGAAGGTAGAGATATCTGGACGAACTTCGAAGACGGCTTTACAATCGCTAGCACCTACCAGACAGATGGCGGGCTTCTGAGCATCGTCGGCACGGCATATTACAGTCACGGTGGCGCGCACCCATCGAGCACTGCCAAGGTTTGGAACTTCGACCTGACAACTGGCGAGTTCCTCGACTACGATGACTTGACTGGCGGCGACGCTGACCTCAGCGAGACGCTCACGAGCACAATCTCAGATGCCGTTCTCGCGCAGGTTGACGAGCAGGGTCTCGCCGCTGACAACAGCTACTTCGACGAATACGAAGATACCATCAAAGATGTCAAGACCAATGCCTACATCTACTTCGAAGATGGCAACATGGTCGTTGACTACGACACATACATGCTCGCGCCATACGCAGCTGGCCCTCAGATCTTCGACATCCCGCTCGACACAGTCAAAGACTGCCTCAGCGCACACATGCAGGAACTGCTCGGATTATAGGCGATATGTGTTGCCGCAGCCATACTGTTGACCTAGAGATGTAGAGAGGCAATCGGTGATGCCGATTGCCTCTCTTTTCATTTTTTTAATTTGATTTCTGCACCTGTTTATCACCGCATCTGATAGACGCAGGATTTTTTGTTCGAAAAAGACAAGTCTGACGCTACTTGATGCGAGTTGCGTAGCGGCACTGCTTGAGTGCTGTGTATGTTACGAGCGTGCCGTCGGAGTCGTAGACAAGGACGCGGGCTTTGTAGTAGTAGCGCGTGCCCTTCTTGCCTGTTGTGTTGGTGTAGGTCTTGCCGCTTGTCTCGAATTTTGCCTTGTAGCTACTCGATTTCTTCGTGCTTCTGTAGAATTTG
>CAVGSW010000142.1:0-2827 GCA_963631945.1 Flexilinea sp.
CAGTTGCAGCGTTTCTGGCTGTCATCGAATGCCACCACCAGTCGTAGCCTTGCTTAGCCAGCGGACCCTTGAGCATGCACTCGTTTCTACTTAAATCTTGTTTATTGAACACGAAACTGCCTCCTTTGATATGCTTATATTCTACAACATTTGCATGCCAAAAGCAACAGAGTAAGAGTATAAGACGGTTGGCATTTTATGTTTTACTTGAAAGTGCTGCGATGGCAAGGTATAATTGGGGTAGGAGCACTGGCGTGAAAAGTCAGAAGCGGATGTAATGAAAAATGAAAGAGGAAACTTAAAATATGAATATTACGGTTTACTTCGCGGCAAATCTCAAAGAGATTCAAGAAATAATTAGCAAATAGAAGGAGAATTAGGAATATGGCAGATGCAAAACAGTTCTGCACGTGCACACATACGAAGTGCCCGCGGCATCCAAACAATCAAGATCAGGGCTGTACACCTTGCATTGAGAAAAACCTTAAATTTAATGAGATACCGAATTGCTTTTTCGATAAAATAGAAGGTGCTGAAGAGCGCAATGGCGATTCGTTCGAAGAATTCGCAAAGGTTGTGACTAATTTTGGGGAGGTAAAATGATGAAAATAGTTTTGGCGGAGCCGCTGGGAATCTCGGCGGAATACTTGGAAGAGCTCGCGGATGGGCTCAGAGCAAAGGGTCACGAATTCGTGGCATATGACTCGGTGGAAAAGGACGTAGCGAAGCTCACCGAAAGGTGCTGCGATGCGGACATTTTGATAATTGCGAACAATCCGCTGCCGGATGCGGTAATCGAGGCTTGCCCGAAGCTCAAATATATTTCGGTAGCGTTCGTCGGCATTGACCATGTTGGCAAGAAGACTTGCAGAGCTCGGAACATCCCAGTTTCTAATGCTGCTGGATATTGCAATGACGCGGTTGCAGAGCTCGCACTCGGGCTGACGCTTGACTGCCTGAGAAATGTGAGCGTGTGCAATAGCGTAATCAGAGAAGGCGGAAGCAAGTCGGGTCTCATCGGACACGAGCTCCACGGCAAGACCGTTGGAATCATTGGAACGGGCGGCATCGGCTGCACGACTGCAAAGTTGTTCAAAGCATTCGGCTGCAAGGTGCTCGGCTACAGCAGACACGAGCGTGAAGATGCAAAGGCAATCGGTGTAGAATACAGAACTCTCGATGAACTGCTCGCAGAGAGCGACATCATTTCTGTGCACACACCGCTGACTGATGCAACGAAGTCGCTCCTCAACGCAGAGAAGCTCGCTTTGATGAAAGACACTGCGATTTTGATTAACACGGCAAGAGGACCGGTCGTTGACCAGGATGCGCTCGCGGAGGCTCTGAATGCAGGCAAGCTTGCGGCAGCTGGGATAGACGTCTACGACGTAGAGCCACCGCTCGCCCAGAATCACGTCATCCTCACCGCAAAGAACGTCGTTTGCACTCCGCACATAGGATTCGCAACGAAGGAATCCATCGACAGGCGAGCAGCAATCGTCTTCGAGAACATCCATACATACCTCGCAGGCAATCCACAGAACATGATGAGCCTTGAATAGTTGGAAGTTGAAATAAGTCTAGGCAAATAAAAAGGGCTGATTTAACATCAGATGTTGAATCAGCCCTAATTTTTTATTTAGGATGCTTTGTGCGCTCAAATTACTTTGAGTGCATGAACGCCTCGAATTCTTAAATTGCCGTGCGACTTAGATTACCGGTGCGATGCTGTCGATTGCGAACGGCGTTTCTTGGTAAACGATGTAGTTCAGCCAGTTCATGTAAAGCAGGTTCGCATGTGCTCGCCAGGAGACGATTGGTTCCTTCGTATCGTCGTCATCTGGGAAGTAGTTCTTTGGCATCTTGATTGGAAGACCTTGGTTCTTGTCGCGGAGGTATTCCTGCTTGAGCGTGTCTGCGTCGTACTCGGAATGTCCTGTGATGAAGACCTGTCTGCCGTTATCGGTCATTGCCGCATATACGCCTGCTTCTTCGGATGAAGCGAGGATCTTCAGCTTATTGCAATGCTCGATGTCTTCTCTGTCGACTGTCGTGTGTCTCGAATGCGGCACCATGAACACATCATCGAAGCCTCTGAGCAGAATGGCATTTTTCTTGTCCGCGGTGTGCGGGAAGACGCCGAAGAGCTTCTCGTCGAGGATGCGCTTCGGGATGCCGTAGTGGTAGTACAGGGCTGCCTGAGCGCCCCAGCAAATGTGGAACGTGCTGTAGACGTGTGTCCGTGTCCACTCCATAATCGAACACAGCTCGTTCCAGTACTCAACTTCCTCGAAGTCGAGAAGCTCGACAGGCGCGCCAGTTATAATCATACCGTCGAAGTATCTGTCCTTGACCTTGTCGAACGTCGTGTAGAACTTGAGCATGTGCTCTTTGGATGTGTTCTTGGATTCGTGGCTCTTCACCTGCATGAGCTCAAGGTTAACCTGGAGCGGCGTGTTGCCGAGGATTCTCGCAAGCTGCGTCTCCGTCGTAACTTTGGTAGGCATGAGGTTGAGCACGAGAATTTCCAGAGGACGGATGTCCTGCGTGGAAGCTCTCGAGTGATCCATTATGAATATGTTTTCGTCGGCGAGCACCTTGGCTGCCGGCAATTTATCAGGTATTTTAATTGGCATTTTTATCTCCTAATTGAGTAATTTCGCAGGCTTTGAATTTGGTACTTCGAAATTCGGGGCTCAGCGCAAAATCCTCATTATTTATTTTTATTTCAATGCATTGTCGATGTCAGCGATGAGGTCTGCTGCGTCCTCGAGTCCGCAAGAGTATCTTACGAGGTCTGCGGATACGCCTGCTGCTTCGAGCTCAG
>CAVGSW010000143.1:0-2727 GCA_963631945.1 Flexilinea sp.
CCTCGACCGGCACTTCTTCCTCGCCGTCCAGCAGGTAAACTGGAACTGAGATTACAAGGTGAAGGCTGCGGTAGCCGTTCGGTTTCGGGTTCTTGATATAGTCTTTCTCGGTGAGGAGCGTCACGTCGTTCTGCGATGTGAGCATGTCTGCGACTGCGTATACGTCATCGATGAAGTTGCAGACTACGCGGATGCCTGCGATGTCGAAGATGTTTTCGCGAGCGGACTCGATGGAAACATCTTTCTTCAGGCGCTCGAGCTTTTCTTCTATGCTCTCGGGTACCTTCAGGCGGCGCTCCATGTGGTGAATTGGGTTATAGTCGTGGCGAACTGCGAAGTCCTCACTGAGGATTTCGATTTTCGTTCTGACTTCTTTGATGGCTGCCCTGTATGCGTGGCGGAATGCCTCAAAGCCCATTTGGTTCTGTAAATGTTCTATATGTTCGTTAGCCAATTTTTAGCCTCCTTGAATTGCTATGCCTTTGTCAAATACTTGACACATTCTATTATACCCGATTATAATGTAAAAAGGAAGGGGTAAACGTGTAAAGATGACGAATAAAATTACTGACAGAATAAAATTGGGTGAAACCGATATATATGTAAGCCCGGTCGGGTTCGGCGTGCTGCCGATGGGACCGGGACAGCTGGCGCTGCCTGTGGAGACAGGCGCGGAGCTTATAGTCTATGCGCTTGAGCAGGGAATTAACTTCATCGATACGGCGCAATATTACAGGACGCATGGGTATATTCGGCGGGCGCTGGAGATGCTCGATGGACGCGGCGAGCGTCCCGTGATTTCCAGCAAGACGCTCGCTACAGATTACGAGCAGGCCGCCGCCGCTATAGAAGAAGAGCGGCGGGCGCTCGGCGTCGAGTGCATCGACATATTCCTAATGCACGAGCTCAGAAGCGGCCAGTTCGCCGAGCGCCATGGTGCGTGGCGAGCTCTGCAGGACGCTAAGGCAGCGGGCAAAGTGCGCGCTATCGGTGCCTCTACCCACCATGTAGATGTGGTGGAGGAGCTCGCCAGCGTGCCAGCCTGCGATATCATATTTCCTTTGATCAATTACGCTGGCATGGGTATCCGCCGCGGCCGCTGCGCGGCCTCGGCAGCCGACATGGAGCAAGCCATTGCACGCGCGTCGGCTGCCGGCAAGGGCATCTATACTATGAAAGCCCTTGGCGGCGGAAACCTGGCGGCACATTACCAAGAAGCCCTGAACTACGCCTTCTCGAGACAGGGCGTATCCTCGGTAATGCTCGGCTTCGGGTGCCGCCACGATATAGACGACATCGTCTCCTATCTCGATGGGACGATGTCCCCAGATTATAATCCAGATGTCTCTAGCAAGCGCGTCCGCGTGAACCACGAGGATTGCGAGGGCTGTGGCACCTGTATTCCTGTGTGCGCTTCGAGCGCAATCAGCTTCAGCGACGCGGACGGGCTGGCGGTTATCGACCAGAGCCGGTGCGTGACCTGCGGCTACTGTGCGCAGGCCTGCCCTGTGCGCGCGATCATCATGTATTAAACCCACGTCACCGTCCCATCCACCTCCCGCTTCTGCTCCTCCGCGCTCAGCCGCAAGTAGATAGCGGTTGTGCTCAGGCTCTCGTGCCCCAGAATATCCGAAAGCAACGCGATATTCTGGTTGTTCTTCAGGAACTGCACCGCAAACATGTGCCGAAACGCATGCGGATGCAGCACCTCCGGCCGAATTCCGTACTTCAGCCCATACCTCTTGATTTGCGTCCTGATTCCACGTACCGAAATCTGCTCCCCGTACTTGTTCGGAAACAGAAACTCCGTATCCAATCCACCCAGGAACCCGCGGCTCTCCGCAAGCAAGCTCTCTGGGATCCAAATCTTGCGAATCTTGCCCTTAGTCCACATCGTGAACTCGCCATTCTCGAGGCACGATTTTTTCAACTTCGCTAGCTCCGAGGCGCGGCATCCTGTCCCCGCCAGGAACTTCACCATGAAGTACACTTTCCAAGCTTTGTCCTCTGCCAGCCGCGCCAGCAAATACTCGTACTCATCCATCGAAATCACGTTTTCCACCGTCGTCGCACGTGAGAGCTTCACCCCGCGCACCTTGCAATCGGGGCGCCCCGCGAAGTCGCAATACACGTTCATGGCCACGCAGCGCAGCGCCGCCGTCTTCGGGCGGTAGTTCTCCACGAGCCAGTGCTTAAAGTCGATCATGTTCGCCTTGCTAAGCTCCTCATATCTGCGGAAGTAAATCTTCGCAGACATCAGGTAGCTCTCAATCGTGCTCGCCGCCCTCTCGTGCTCCTCTAAGTACAGCCGAAATCCCCCGAGCTTACTCTCAATCCAATCCATACTGTTTCCCCTATCCTCATGCCTAACCATGTTGCTATTCCTCCTTATTTCTAATGAATTTTTCTTCCCAACCTATGCAAAAACCCCGCGAGGCGGGAATTCCTCTCGGGGTTTTCAGATAATTTTTATGGAATCCTTTCGGACTTATCTGCAATTTCTATTGCTGTCAAATTTTTTCCGACCGATATTTATTCGGCTGCGAACCGACTGCCAGCGGCAGCCGAATCTCGCAGTCTATCGGTTCTTGATATACTCAGTCACAACCTTAATGCACTCGTCCTTCGACATGCGCGACGTATCGAGGCTCAGGTCGTAGTTGCGGACATCCGTCCACTCCGTGCCCGTGTAGTGACGGTGGTATTCCGCACGGTTTCTGTCGACAG
>CAVGSW010000144.1:0-2727 GCA_963631945.1 Flexilinea sp.
TGAATATGTTTTCGTCGGCGAGCACCTTGGCTGCCGGCAATTTATCAGGTATTTTGATAGGCATTTTTGATTTCTCCTAATTTATTTCAATGCGTTATCGATGTCGGCGATGAGGTCTGCTGCATCCTCAAGTCCGCAAGAGTATCTTACGAGGTCTGCGGATACGCCTGCTGCTTCGAGCTCAGCGTCTGTCATCTGTCTGTGAGTCGAGCTTGCTGGGTGCAGGCAGCATGTCTTCGCATCTGCAACGTGTGTCTCGATGGAAGCGACTTTGAGATTTGCCATGAACTTCTCAGCTGCAGCTCTGCCGCCCTTGACTCCGAAGCTTACTACGCCGCACGAGCCGTTCGGAAGGTATTTCTGACCGAGCTCGTAATCGTGGTCGTCCGGAAGTCCGCAGTACTTAACCCATGCGATTTTGTCGTGCTGGTTCAGGAACTCAGCGACCGCCTGGCCGTTCTCGCAATGTCTCTTGACTCTAACGTGCAGGCTTTCCAGTCCGAGATTCAGGATAAATGCGTTCTGCGGGGACTGAATTGAGCCGAAGTCTCTCATCAGCTGAGCAGTTGCCTTGGTGATATATGCGCCTTCGAGGCCGAATTTCTCTGCGTATGTGATGCCGTGGTAGCTGTCGTCTGGTGTGCAGAGCCCTGGGAACTTGTCCGCATGTGCGAGCCAGTCGAACTTGCCCGAGTCAACGATGCAGCCGCCGATGCCAGCGCCATGGCCGTCCATGTACTTCGTCGTCGAATGTGTTACGATGTCCGCGCCCCACTCGAATGGTCTGCAGTTGATTGGAGTTGCGAACGTGTTGTCTATGATTAGTGGAACGCCGTGTCTATGCGCAGCTGCTGCGAATCTCTCGATGTCAAGAACCGTGAGCGCTGGATTTGCAATGGTTTCGCCGAACACTGCCTTGGTGTTTGGCTTAAACGCTGCTTCGAGTTCATCGTCCGTTGCGTATGGTGAAACGAAAGTAAAGTCAACGCCCATTTTTTTCATCGTAACGGCAAAGAGGTTGAATGTGCCGCCGTATATGCTGCTTGATGCGATGACGTGGTCGCCGCATGATGCGATGTTGAATACAGCGTAGAAATTGGCTGCTTGACCGGATGATGTGAGCATCGCTGCGCTGCCGCCTTCGAGAGCCGCAATCTTGGCTGCAACATAGTCATTAGTCGGGTTCTGCAGTCTGCTGTAGAAATATCCAGATGCCTCTAGGTCAAAGAGCTTGCCCATGTCCTGACTCGTGTCGTATTTGAAAGTCGTGCTCTGGATGATTGGAATCTGGCGAGGCTCGCCGTTTCCTGGGACGTAGCCTGCCTGCACACACTTTGTTCCTATTGATTTTTCCTTCATAATTTATTGTCCTCCCAAATTCAGAATTACTAATTACTTCTTATTTAATTTCTCGGATTTCTCCAAGAACTGTTTGATGATTTCGTTGCGGTTACTCTGCTGGCTTCTTTGTCCGTTGCACCGATGCGAAGAGTACGCCGAAGAGTACGAGCGCTGCGCCGATCATTCCGCGAGTGTTCAGAACCTCGTGCAGGAATACGAACGCGAAAGCCGCTGTGCTGACTGGTTCCAGCGAGAACAGCAGAGCCGTGTGCTCAGGAGTGGTGTACGCCTGCGCGATTGGCTGAACGACAAAGCAGAACGCGCTGCAGACGAGGGCAAGTCCCAGGATTGCTGCCCATTCCGGACCGGTCGATGGAAGCGTAGGTGTCTCGAAAATGAACGTGCAAATAACTGCAAACGCTGCCGAGAAGCCGAGCTGCCAAATCCCGAGGAGAAGCGGATCGTCGTCTTTGCTATATACATCCGTAACCAGAATAAATGCGGTATATGTCAGCGCTCCAGCGAGGCACAGAATGTCGCCAATGTGGAACGCGATGGATTCCTGAAGCGAGAGGAAGCCGATGCCTATGATTGTAACTACAACGCCGATGACGGTCTTCTTGTCTGGAATCACGCGTGAGATAATCGCGTGGAAAAGCGGCACGAACACAACCGTGGTGCTAATCAGGAAGCCCGCATTAGATGCCGTAGTTGTTTCCATTCCGTGCAACAGGAATGCGAAAACTCCGAAGAGAAGGGCACCGAGAATAACGCCTTTCTTGAGGATTCGCGGCGTAGTCTTTTTCAATTCTTTCAGGAAAAAAGGCACGATGCATATGAATGCGATGCCGAATCTGAGCATAATCAGAGAAAAAGGCGGAATCGTGTCGAGTCCGAATTTCATCATAATATATGCGCTACCCCATGTAATCGAAATCAGTGCCACCATGAAGTCTGCTTTCGTCTGTGACCATGGTTTCCTTGTCTTTGCTTGCATTGTCTCCCTCCGAGTTGTTAATCGATTATCATTGTATTATACACCAAAATGCATAAAATGCAAATGAATTTTCCCTGTGCTATTGAAAGCAGCAGAATTTTTTGCTACAATATTCGAATATACAGAGGCGAGCGAGCAACCAGCCACTGAGCGGCCGCGCGCTAGGAACGGAGGACGAAAATGATCACTAGGGACGAAGCATACGAATTACTGAAGAAATATAATAAAGAAGACTTCCATCTGCACCACGGCAGAATGGTCGAGGGCACGATGAGATACTTCGCAAAGAAGCTCGGCTATGCAGACGAAGAAGAATTTTGGGCAATCGTTGGATTGCTGCACGACATCGACTTTGAGATGTGGCCAGACGAGCACTGCAAGAAGGCACC
>CAVGSW010000145.1:0-2713 GCA_963631945.1 Flexilinea sp.
TGCGCAAGGGAAATCGGGCAATTTCTGAAAATTTTGCAGTTCGGAGGGGGCGCTGATCCAATTGACGCCGTTTGTGATATAGAGAACAGAACCATTGTCTTCACTCGCAAAAGTTATCGTATGTCCATTGAGATCAAGGGTTACCGATTTCTTGGATGTCAAATTACCTGTAAGGGTAATATCATCTATCAATTTTATACTGCAATCATTACTTGTCACCGCGTTCCTAAAAGCTTTCGCTGTTGAAATTTCAGATACGGTATCTGCCACGGCCACCTGAGGCACGTAGCACAGGAGCATGCTGAGCGAGAGTAATAACGTGAGTAATTTTCGTTTCGTGCGTTTGCGTGTTCTTGTTTTCATGGCGTACCTCCTATTTTCTTCTATTTCTTTGCCGCGATATATGACTTGCCCCTCGGCCGCTTGCCTGCGTTCCTGTGCGGCTTGCGAGGACTTTGTTACTTTATATCATTGTAGCAGAATTGGGGGGGGCTGCGCAAGGGAAATCGGGCAATTTCTGAAAATTTTGCAGTTCGGAGGGGGCGCTGGCGCGGGTTTTGCTCTGGGGTTGCCGAGTTACTGGATTGGTCGCAAAAGGCGTGCCAGCCGCTCAACACACGAATCTCTACTAATTTAACGTTAGCTCTGGGTTTACCAGCATTGTTTCCAACAGTTCTTTAATGGCACTTTTTATGTGGCCATCTGAGAACTCGGTAATTGCAGTTGCTCTATTGCCAGCATCCTTCGACGAGGCACCGCAATGGAAGGCTCTCTCGTCGCTCGTTCCATAATCAAGCACAATGAATCTGTCGTGCGAGACACCTTTTGATTGGATGAAAGTAAGGTTGATATTTGGAAATTCAACTTTGAAGTCCGCGCAATCGGTCGATTTTAGATAATTGCCTCTATTATCGCTTATCACGGTGACAGACACCCCATCTTTTGCTCCTTGCAACATGTGCAGCGTTTTGGGACTGATGTAATCATCGACAATATGGATTGTCTGCTTTGCCATACCGTAAATCTTGATATATGCATCGACAGCTTTCATCGGCTGCCCGTTCAGAAAAAGAAATTCTCGCATTTCTTGGGATTTACTAAGTTCCAAAAGAATCGGAGAAATTTCTGATTTCAGAACAACATTGTTGAGTTTGTCAAGAACTTCCTTCATGTCATCTGTTAGCTCGTCTAAATCGCGACGCATTTTTAGACTCTCATTGATGCTGTCAGTTACTTGCATGGATAGACGTAGGTATTCTTGCTTGCCAATAAGACCTTGACCTTCGACTATATAATCCTTCATTGCACGGAATGCTCGTATTAAGGCGCGGCTTTGCCTTGTAGCCAATTCACCACGTAGCACGGTCATCAGCATATAGAGTCCAGATTCTGTGAATGCTCTTGGAGGCTTTCTTCGTCCGCCCCAACTTGAAGTCAAATTTTTTGACATCAAGTTGTCCGCTTCCTCATAAGTAAGATAGAAGCAAAAATCCTCACCCTCAAACTTGTCAGAATTGTTCTTAACTTGCTGATTAAAAGCCTTCGTAGTGTAACCGTAAATCTCAGCAAGCTCGTAGTCGAGCATGACCTTCACTCCACGAACCTCGTAGATTTTATCGCGGATGGTTCGCTCATCAATTATTGCAATTTCGGTAATTCCTTTTCTCTTTTCATTCTCTGCCATGGATAGCTCCTTTCTATTGCAGAATAAGAAGCAAACCTCTAGCCCTAATCCCGATATGGTAATTTTATCAAAATAAAGAGGAGATTGCAAGCAATTTCATCTTCTGGATGAAAATTTTTCAATTCAATAAGGACCGCGCTGGCGCGGGTTTTGCTCCTGGGTTGCCGAGCTGCTGGATTGGTCGCAAAAGGCGTGCCAGCGTGGGCGGGCGGTGGGGTTCGCGGTGACGCGGGGCTCGGAGGGCGGCCTGCACTGAGGATTTTGCTTGAAATTGCGACGGAAGTGGGCTATACTACTAGCAAGGTAGGAACGGGAGAAATATGAGTGTACATTTGTTGATGATAATTGAATGTGTGGCGTTTCTCGCAGTGGGGCTCGTGCTCGGGAGCGCGGCGGTTTACGTGTTCAACCATTTGCCGGGGAAGTGGCTCTGCGACTATGGGCAGGAGCCTGACGAGGAGCTGCTGCATCCGACTACGCAGAGGATAAAGAGCACGCCGTGGAAGTTCGTGTTCAGCGGGTTTTTCGTCGTGATCGGTATAAAGATGGGCGTGGAGGATCCGTTCTATGCGATTGCGGCGGTGTGCGCGATTTGGCTGCTGCTGGAGATGGCGATTGCGGATATCAAATACATGATCGTGCCCGACCAGCTGATCGTGATGCTCATCATCTGCGGACTCGGGATGATTCCGCAGAGCACGGGCAGCGCAACGGACATTCTCTGGGATACTCTGATTGGAGCGGCCATCGGGCTCGGACTTACGCTGATCGTGGCGCTCATCGGGCGGATTATTTACAAGAAAGCGGCTGTCGGTGGCGCTGATATCAAGCTGTTTACGGCGCTAGGGCTATTGACTGGCGTGAAGGGAATCGTATTCATATTCGTGGCGAGCACGCTTGTGAGCGCAGGGCATTTCGCTTGGCTGCTATTGCGCAGGAAGGCGACGAAGTACGATGAGCGGCCGATGGTGCCGTATATTGCGGGCGCAGCGGCGTTTTATATGGTAATTTGCCGCGATTTGTTGTATA
>CAVGSW010000146.1:0-2685 GCA_963631945.1 Flexilinea sp.
AAATCAGCACGATGCTCGATGTCATAACGCAAGCACAGATTTGGAATGTGGTGCTCGCAGAGGCAGAAAGGCGGAATATGGGTATAATTGCCGTTACCCATAACAAGCACCTAGCGGAGAAGGTGGCGACGAGGATGGTGGACCTGTCGATAACCCCTCTGCCTCGCTAACGCTCTGAACAACCCCTCAGTCAGCCTAGCGGCTGACAGCTCCCCTTTAGGGGAGCCGAGAACCTAGGAAGGCGAGAGACAAGTGCAAATTCAAAACCCCGAGCGCAGGCTCGGGGCTTTGGTTTGGGTTTATTTATTTGATGGCGTCCAGATGATATGTAAAATATCGTCTGGCAGGAGTCTTATATAATGCGGCGGAGAGAATGCTCGCGATGACCATACCTGCGATGAACTGACCGCAGTTGGCTGGCATGCTGAGAATTCCTGTCATGATATTGCCTGCGATTACTGCATCCGCAATGCCGTAGCCGAAAACCATGACGAGTCCTGCAATGAACATTCCGATGATTTCCATGAGTGGAACACCTGCGATTTTGACTGCATGATAACCCTCTGGATGATGAGCCTTTCTGCGAATCATAGCTTCGATGAACGCACCCATAACGAAAGCCATCAGACCTTTGATTACGAATGTCCAAGGAGCATAAATCATGTAGCCGCCCATCACGTCCGAAAGTGCAGAACCGAATGCAGCAGCAACTGCGCCGTTTTTCTTGCCGACAATTAGGACGGACAGGAAAATCATCGTGTCTCCGAGGTGTACATAGCCTTGGAACGGCGTCGGAATCTTAAATATATATGTAGTTAGCAAAATCAGACATATCATCATCGCCGTCATGACGATGGTGTTTGTTTTTTCTGCGATTTTCATAGTGCTTCTCGCTTTCCTAATTCAATTTTAATTGGGATTTTGAAGTACGATTTCATATCGTTTTAAATTTAAGTTGCATTTCTTGTTTACAGTTGATATTATACCCGCGATGTGTTATTATGAAAATACGCAATAACAATTATTTTTGTGATAACAGATTGGGAGAAAAGCAAAAATGAAGCCTATTTATATAGACCAAGAGAACACATCGCATAGACCGCTGTATCTACAGATTTACGATGGGGTTAAGGAACAGATTCTGAATGGCGGGCTTGCATCGGGAGAAAAGCTTCCGTCGCTGCGGAAGGAAGCAGAGGATATGGGTGTGAGCCTGACGACAGCCAAGCTCGCATACGACCAGTTACTCGTGGAAGGCTATGTGACGAGCCGCGAGAAGTCGGGGTACTATGTTGCTCGGATCGCGCCTATTGCGAAGGCAGCGAGCGCTAGCGTACAAGAAACACAGGCAGCTTACACGAGACCGTTCGACAGGCAGATGCCAGAAGAGATAGGCTCGGAGTACTTGGTTGATCCGAGCTGCTTCGACTTCGTCAAGTGGAAGAAGTGCATGGCGATGGTCTTCAATGACTATTCGGAGCTTTTGCTGTACGAGAGCGACCCGCAGGGCGAGGAATGGCTCAGATACGAGATTTCCAAGTACCTGTACCAGTCACGCGGTGTGAACGCGCCGCCAGAACACATAGTAATCGGTGCCGGAACGCAGCAGATAACGAGCCATCTCAGCAGAATCCTCAAGAAAATGGATATCAGGCTGGCGGCGCTCGAGGAGCCGAGCTACCTGCCAGTGCAGAGCATGCTCGTGGACAGCGGATTCACGGTTTCGCACATTCCGATTGCGCGCGATGGAATCCAGATAGAAAAGCTACCGACGAATGTGCCTTGCGCGGTTTATGTCAGTCCTTCGAACCAGTTTCCGACGGGCGCGGTCATGCCAGTCGGCAGGCGATACGAGCTCATAGAATGGGCACAGGCTAACAATAGCATAATAATTGAGGACGATTACGACAGCGAGCTTCGCTACTTCGGCCGTCCGCTCCCAGCGCTGCAGGGACTGGACACTCAAGGCCGCGTCGTATACCTCGGATCCTTCTCGTCGACGCTCTTCCCTGCAGTTAAGATTTCGTACATGGTGCTGCCCGAAGAGATGGCGCAAATCTTCCAGTCGTTCAAGTCGGGCTACACCCAGACCTGCTCCAAGGCCGAACAGCTGACGCTCGCCCTGTTCATGGAAGACGGCTACTATTATACTGGCATCCGCAAGCTCAGAACGCTGTACGCGCAGAAGCTCGAGGCGGTAATCGCGGCATTCGAGAAGTATGCGGAGGGGATAATCACGCCGATAGATACGCACTCGGGCATCAATCTGACGCTCGAGGTTGCGACGGACAAGATAAATAAAACAGCCGAGGAACTTTGCGAGATAGCAAAGAAACTCGGTCTACAGATGGTGCCGCTCTCTGAGATCTCCGGCAGGCAGACAAGTGCACTGATATTCTACTACAGCGGCCTGCCGCTCGCGCAGGTCGACCAGCTGATCAAGGAGCTTGTCGACCACTGGCGCAAGTAAGTGACCTGCGCTAGGGTTGCTTGCGCTGAGTTACTTGGGCTGAGTTGCTTGGGCAGGGCGGCTGGCACGCTGCTTGCAACCGAACCAGGCCCAATACCAGGCACCTAGCGAACCAGGCGGGCGCCCCGAGCACCCTGCGCCCGCGCCCCAGCGACCACTCCGCAACCATCGCGCCAGCCCCCGCCCCAAAAATTTTCCTCCGAAACCCGAAAAAT
>CAVGSW010000147.1:0-2541 GCA_963631945.1 Flexilinea sp.
CGCCCTGACCGCCTTGCTCGCCATCAGGAAGCTCAGGCGGCTGGTTCGAACTCGTGTCAGACGAATCCGAGGTCGAACCAGCGGTGCTCGAACTATCTGTGCTGTTCGAATCTGTGCCGCTTGTCTGCTCGCCGGTCGGCATGTCACCGCTCGGTTTCTCTGGCGGTGTGCCCGTGTTCGAACTATCAGTCGAGCTCGAATCTGTCGAGCTGTTCGAATCGCTCGTGGCATTCTTGTCGGTCGAGTTTGCTGTGTTCGAATCGTCGCTCGTCTCGCTCGACTCGTCCTCCTGACCCGGCCACTCGCCGTCCCAGTCTTTTGCCTTGCCGCGGCCGCCGAGTTCCATGCTATCAGGCTTATAGAGATTGCCGTTGTCCGTGCCGTAGTTTCTGAGCATGAAGCTTTCCTCGACTGGCTCGAGCGCAAGGTAAACGCCGTAGTACTCACCATTTATCGAAAGCTTCGCGTAGTTATACAGGCTCGCGTCCGCTCCGAGATATGCGAACATGTCGTAGCATATCGCTTCTTTCATCATCGTCGCGTCGCTGTAATTGTTGTTCAGCACGAGCTTTGATAATCCGTCGCAGCTCTGACCGTCCACATACTCATCGAAGCTGATCTTGAAGCTGTAGCGGTCGGAGTCGCTGGAAGCAACCTGAGAAAGGCTGGTATTGCCCTTTGCACGGAAGCCGACATCCTTGTATGTTGTGCCATTTATCGTCACATCACAGGTGTAATATTCCTCATTTATCGCGTTCTCGAGCAGATCCGCCCAGTCGTCCTCGTCGATGCTAACGTCGACCTCGATGACCGAATCCGTGTCGAAAAGCGAGCTTTCGTAGTCCATCGTGATGCCAGACGCCGTGAGCGTGCTCTGGTCGACCACGAGCATGAAAACTAGGAGCGCAATGAGCGCAAATGCGACGATAGATGTGATTATTTTTCCAATATTTTTGTTATCTATCATAATTCTGCGTCCTTTCTGGTTATAGGAGCAAATTCCCCATTTGAGTTTCGGACAAAATTTGTATTAAGACATGTATTCTCCGTTGTAGCTAACGAGCGCTGCACTCTCTACGCCAGGGATTGCACCGATTGCGCTGACAAATGCAGTGGATGCGTCCTTGAGCTTGACTTCGCAGGAGAGCTCGATTCCAGCCTTCGTTACTGTTTTTGCCTTGATTACGAACTTGGAAGTTGCCTCTTTGATTGAGGAAAGAGCAGCGTTTTCTGCCTCGTCGCTTGAGAGGTTAAGTACAAGCATGTACGGATTTTCGTGTGTCTTGCGGCTTGCCATGATGAGGAGCACGATGCCGATGATGACCGAGCCGATGAGCGCAAGCGGAATGAGCCCTGCACCGACTACGATGCCGCCTGCAATTGCCCAGAACAGGAACACGATTTCGATTGGTTCTTTGATGGCTGCACGGAATCTAACGATTGACAGTGCGCCGACCATGCCGAGGGACAGGATTACGTTCGATGTTACCGCCATGATTACGAGCGATGTCACGAGCGAAAGTCCGATGAGCGTCAGGCCGAAGCTCGACGAATACATGATGCCTGCGGATGTCTTCTTATATATGAAGAAAATGAAAAGTCCGATAACGAGTGCACACGCCATGCCGAGCAGCGTGTCGAGGATGGAGAAGTCGCTTACGCTCTCCAGAAAGCTTGATTTGAAAATGTCGTTAAATGTCATGATTGAACCTCCTAAATTTGTTCCAATAAATAAATTAAATAATTACGGTTAGTTTATTGCTACGCCATTGATCTGGCGGATGCATATTTGGAAAATGCCTGAAGCCTAGTTGCGTGCGGCTGAACTGCGTGCCTGATCATCTCTGGCAGGAATTCGTCGTACTTGACTTCCATTATTATAACTGGGCTTTCGAGCACCTGTTTGTCCGGCTCAAAGAACCAATCCGGGGAAAGTCCCGTCGAGATGTTCGAGTCGAACGTGATGCGGACGTTGCCAGCGGGGTATGTGTAGGCTTCTCTATCGTATGCGACGATTGCCTTCGGTCTGAGAAGTTGCGTCTGCATCTTGAAGAGGAGCTCCCTGAGCAGCGGTTGCGATTGCGATTGCTCGGGGCTGCCTGCGAGCATGTCCTTGATCAGCATTGTTTGCCTTCCGTCCAGCAGGTCGCGAACGATCTCTGGGCTGACCTTCTCCGAAGTCTTCAGACAAAGTCCGTTGACCTTTTGCTTTTTCTCGAGAAAGATGTTCTCGGTATTGTCGCCGTAGTATCTGAGACGGAACTTTTCTCGCTTGCTTACGCCGTGGAGCTTTTCTTTGAGCGCCTTGTCGAAGCAATTGTCGAAGTAAAGGCTCGTGACGAGGTAGCTGCCATCATCGCCTGCGTGAAGGTCGGGCTGCATGATGAGCTTCAGCTTCTGTGCAAGCACGGTGTAGCTGAAATAATCTATGGCGTACTTGTTCTCGTGGCGGTATTTGCCAGAAGAACGCGTCGCCTGCGCAAGTGTGCTTGGTGTAAGCTCACTTTTCGCAACTGTGTTCTGTGTTAATTCTTCCATTGT
>CAVGSW010000148.1:0-2520 GCA_963631945.1 Flexilinea sp.
GAGGAAGTATCCAAGGTCTTCAAGTCGATGGGCTTCTCGCTTTCCGAGGGACCAGAGGTTGAGACTGTTTTCAATAACTTTGATGCACTGAACGCAGGTCCGAACCACCCAGCAAGAGACTGGACGGACACGTTCTACATCAACGACGAAGTTCTGCTCAGAACGCAGACATCCCCAGTACAGGTAAGAACTTTGCTTAAGCAAAAGCCACCAATCAGGGTATTCGCGCCGGGCAGATGCTTCCGTTGCGACACACCAGATGCAACTCACTCCCCGATGTTCCACCAGGTAGAGGGACTCGTAGTTGACGAGGGCATCACGATGGCAGACCTCAAGGGCGTTCTTGACAGCTTCGCAAAGCAAATGTTCGGCTCAGAGGTAAAGACAAAATTCAGACCACATCACTTCCCATTCACCGAACCTTCGGCAGAGATGGACGTATCGTGCTTCAAGTGCGGCGGCAAGGGCTGCAGAGTTTGCAAGGGCTCCGGCTGGATCGAGATTCTCGGCTGCGGCATGGTTCACCCGAACGTACTCAAGGTCGGCGGCGTTGACACAGAGAAGTACACAGGCTTCGCGTTCGGCGTAGGCGTTGAGAGAATCGCAATGCTCAAGTACGGTATCGACGACATCAGACTCATGTACGAAAACGATATGAGATTCATCGAGGAGTTCAAGTGATCCGAGGGACGCAAATTACGGATTACATGTGAAATTTAGGAGGAAATAAAAATGATAGTATCACTAGAGTGGTTAAAGGATTATACAGAAGTTAACGTTGGGCCGCAGGAGTTTTGCGACCGCATGATTATGTCAGGCTCGAACCTCGAGACGCTTGAGCTCAAGGGACTCGACATGGACGGCGTAGTAGTCGGCAAAATCGCAAAGATCGAGAAGCACCCAGACGCAGATAAATTGGTAGTTTGCCAGGTAGAGGTTGGCGAAAATAAGACAGTACAGATCGTAACAGGCGCACCGAACGTATTCGAAGGCGCATACGTTGCAGTTGCTCTTGACGGAGCACATATCCCAGGTCCGATTCACGGACATGAGGCAGAAGAGGGCGGCACGGTCATCAAGGCTGGCAAGCTCAGAGGAGTTGAGTCAAACGGCATGCTTTGCTCATTCGGCGAGCTCGGCTTCGAGGACAAGGTCGTTCCAGTAAATCAGAGAGACGGCATTTGGATTCTCGAGAAAGAATATCCGCTCGGAGCAGATTTTGCTGAAGCGCTTCAGCTGAAGGACGCAGTTATCGACTTCGAAATCACACCGAATAGACCAGATTGCCTTTCCATGATTGGCATGGCTCGCGAGGCAGCAGCTACATTCGGCACCAAGCTGAACTACCCAGACACGGTTTGCGAGCACACAGAAGGAAACGCAGCGGATCACATCAGCGTAGAAGTGAAATCCCCGCTTTGCAAGAGATATACAGCCAGAATCGTCAAGGATGTCAAGATCGAGGACTCCCCATGGTGGCTGCAGAGAAGACTCATCCACGCAGGCATGAGACCTATCAACAACATCGTCGACATCACGAACTTCGTTATGCTTGAATACGGCCAGCCAATGCACGCATTTGATATCGAGAGCCTCGCAGGTCACAAGATTATCGTTGACACGGCGAAGGAAGGCGAAAAGTTCGTAACGCTTGACGGAACGGAGAGAACGCTTGACGACAAGATGCTCATGATTAACGACGCAGAAAAGCCAGTTGCAGTTGCAGGCGTTATGGGCGGACTTAACTCCGAAATCACGGAAGAGACAAAGATGATCGTCATCGAGTCGGCTAACTTCGAGGCAAACAGCGTTAGAACTACATCCAAGAGACTTACGCTTAGAACTGAAGCTTCCGGCAGATACGAAAAGGGCATTGACCCTAACCTTTGCGAAGCGGCAGCTGACAGAGTTTGCAAGCTCATCGAGATGATTGGCGCAGGCACAGTACTCGCAGGCAGCGTAGATATTTATCCGAACAAGGAAGAAGCAAAGACTGTTCACGCAAGAGTTTCCAGAATCAATCACGTTCTTGGAATCGAGCTTCCGAGAGAGCAGATGGTTGGCTACCTTGAGAGCCTGGAGATGAAGGTTACGGGCGAGGGCGACGACATGTACGTTACAGCTCCGACCGTTAGACAGGATATAGAGATTGAAGAGGATATCGTCGAGGAAGTTGCAAGACTTTACGGCTACGACAACCTTCCAGTTACCATTCCAAAGGGTAACAACGAGGCAGGCCAGTCCTACGACAGAGACATCAAAGACCTTGCACGCGACACGCTTTGCGCGCTCGGATGCGACGAAATCCAGACATATTCATTCGTAAGCCCTAAGGGTGTTGACAACGTTCGCATCGATGAGGACTCCTGGGAGAGAGGTTTTGTTAAAATCCTCAATCCGCTCGGCGAGGATACGTCAGTAATGAGAACGATTCTCACGCCGCAGATGCTCGAGGTTATGGGCAGAAACTACTCCAGAAACCGCGCAGCAGTTAGAGCATACGAAATCGGCAACACGTTC
>CAVGSW010000149.1:0-2472 GCA_963631945.1 Flexilinea sp.
GAGTTGTCGACAACCGCTGGATGGATCACATCGACGCAATGGACGACCTGAAGCAAGGTATCGGTCTTCGTTCACTCGGTCACATCGACCCAGCTATCGCATACGGCAACGAGGGCTTTGACATGTTCGAGGAAATGATTGGTGACATCAAGGAAGAGACCGTAAGATACTGCTTTGGCGTTACTGTCAACACGGGTACAGCTCGTAAGCAGGTTATCTCCGGCGGAGAGAATAAGAAGGAAGACTTTGACTCCGCAAGTGCAGCACCTCAGCAGGCGCCGGCTGGCGGACAGATGCCAAATGCGGCACCGAAGCCTCAGGAAGCTCGCAAGCCAGAGACGTTCCGTAGAGAGCAGCCGAAGGTCGGCAGAAACGACCCATGCCCATGCGGCAGCGGCAAGAAGTACAAGAACTGCTGCATGAATAAGGACTTAGAGCAGTAGAATAGAACTGGAAAAAATGTAAACAGAGAAAGTGAGAAAAGGAGGCGTGGGCGCATGAAGAATTTTAAGATTCGGTCGAAAAAGGTGATGAGTATATTGATGTCGGCTTTGCTGGTATTTTGCTTGACACCAGCGAACATTGCACCTGCGGATGCGGCGGAAACTTCGAGCGGAAGTTCGACTGGGCTTTCGGTTGCGTATAGGACGCAGGCGCAGGTTAGCAAGGCGCTCGAGGCGGTGTGGAATCTCGATTATGCCGCGGAATACAGCGAGGAGCCGCAGACGAGTGCGCCGTACAACGCGGGCAAGCTCGCGGACAAGACTCAGGAGAATGCGCTCGCTTTTCTCAATGCGATTAGATACGTTGCGGGGCTCGATTCCAACGTGCAGATGAAGGACGAGTATTGCACATACGCGCAGGCTTGTGCTTTGCTGAACAATGTGAACGGCAAGCTCGATCACTATCCGACGAAGCCAGACGGCATGGATGACACGCTGTTCAATACAGGATATGTCGGTGCGAGCAAGGGCAACCTCGTTATGGGCACGAAGAACTTCCGCAGGATGCTGATTTTACTGGTGGATGACCAGGGAGTTTCGACGCTCGGCCACAGAAGGTGGATCCTGTTCCCAAAGATGCAGTACACAGGTTTCGGTATGGTCGGAAACTACAGTTCGATGTATGCGCACGACAATTTCTCGACGCAGAATTCGAAGGAGGAACCTGGCGTAGTTTGGCCAGCGCAGAATATGCCGCTTGAGCTTTGGGAGGACGGCGCTACTTGGTCGGCTTCGTTTGGAAAGGTGCTCGATAGAGAAAATGTGACTGTGAGCATCACCAATAACAACGGAAGCGAGACTTGGGAGATTTCCGACGCTGGCGGCGACGGTACGCTGAGGGTTTCCAACGAAAATTACGGACAGCCTGGATGCGTTATGTTCACGCCGAAGTCGATTAAGTGCAAGGCAGGCGAATCCTACCATGTTATAATAAAGGAAGGCAGCACGTTGCTGGCGGAGTACGATGTTAACTTCTTCAACGCGCTGGCGACGGAGAAGACCGATGGCTCGGATACGGGCAAAGACAGTGGCGACAGCACGGATGCTGAAAATCCGACTGCGACTGACGAAGAGATTGCTAAGCTGGAAATGGTTACGGTTAGCGACCTTGCGCGCGAGAGAGCAATGGACTCCTATACTTCGAAGTTTTTCAGCGTTTACTTCTCGTGGAGCGGCGTGGAGACGGATGGCTCGGCTGACTCGGCTGGAGTGGCCAAGAAATTCAGCACGGATGAATACAATTACTATTTGAATGGCAAGTTTATTGGATATACGACGATTGACGATTTTTATGAGGGCGAGAATAAGTTCGTCATTCACCTCGACTCGGATTACGAAAATCTGAAGAGGGGCCGCGGCTACACGCTGACGGTGGAGCCTGATTTTTGGGTGAACAAGTCGCACGTGAAGGGCGCGGCGACGGACATCAAGTTCGCAACGAAGCCTTACAAGGTGACGGGAATGACGGTCAAGGCGGCTTCTGGCAAGGCCATCGTAAAGTGGGACAAGAAGACGGGCACTGGCTATCAAGTTCAGATTGCAACGAATTCGATATTTACTAAGGGCAAGAAAACATATAAAATTACGAATAGTAGCACGCTGAAGAAGACGATTTCTGGTCTGAAGGCGGGCAAGAAATACTACGTTCGCGTTCGGGCGTATAAGACATATGGAAACACGGCTTACGGCGACTGGTCGAATGTACGCAGTGTGCGCATTTAATGAAGTTCAGTAGGGTGAGGAGACTTTCTGCGGAGAGTCTCCTTTTTAGTGTTTGTACGTTGCTTTGTAGTTGATTTTTCATCAAAAAAATTGTATTATATCTATGTATATAATTTTACGAGAAGGAGTGAGACTGTGATACAGCTTGATGCAATCAAGGGGCAGATTCCGGAGCGCAAGCAGACGCTGACTGAGGTCGGTGGCTGTCTTTGACCTGGGAAGGCTCAGAGAAGAATTAGAGAGGACG
>CAVGSW010000150.1:0-2468 GCA_963631945.1 Flexilinea sp.
GAGCTTAAGCTTAATAATTGGGCAGCCATACGATTCATCTACACTGCTCTCCAGCTTCATTACATCGAAGAATGCATAGTTATATGTTGCTGGCCATTTTGATTGGTAGAAGACAATCTTATCTCCATCGTTAATTTCATGCGAAAGTCCGCTATTATCAATTGTTCCGTCTGATGATATGCAGGCGGACATAACAAGCGATGTATCGCCAAGCACGCTATTTGTTGACAGACCATAATCTCCATAATATATGTTCAGGTTGCCCGTTACATCAGTATTTGTGCTTGAAAACGTACTAGCATCGCCATCCGTCCCTTTTTTATAATAGTATACAGCTTCAATTAGAGCATTCGCCATGTTCAGTGTAGCTGTATCACTATATTCACTGTTTCTGTCTCCGTTTGTCTGGGTCGTCAGAAATGGCTTTACATCGAATTTGTTAACCGTAATTTCTTGTGAAATCAGTTCTTTCCCAGTGCTGCCAACTATCGAAACAGTGACCTTTGCGCTGTCCTCATCTGCGTACGCGGTCGTGCTCCACATGCTGCTTGGCATCATGGTGAACACGAGCATGAGGGCCATCAGGATGACCAGCGCTCTGGAGAAATAACTTCTTTTTTCAATCATTTTTATCGTCTCCTTTTCTAGTGTATTGCCTGCAATAAAAAATGCAGGTTCTCAATTTCTTGACAATCTGCATAACTTTTGGTTAAGTTTAAGGCTTTGCCTGCCTGTGACGCAAAATCTAATGCCAAGAGATTTTTACCTCAGAGGATAACTCGTCTCCCGGCTCGTCCTGTCGATCGCTCGCAGGCATTACGGTTGCTGGTACAGTGGGCATCTCAGCCCGTTCCGTTAGTTAACCTCATTCGTTACGTATTCAGTTGGTGCGATTTTCGTGAGTTTCACCAAAAATACATATATATTCTACATCACGCGCCCGTGGTTGTAAAGTGAATTTTTTTCACACTCGCGGGTGCTATCTGCTCTCGGAAAGCGGCTTGCAATTTCCCGCAAAATCGTGTAAATTATATGGCGTGGGCATTTTGGTGTATGATTTGGATGCATAATTTTGCTCGATATAATTTTTGATATTTGATAAGGAGTTTGAAATATGAGTTTACTTACTGTTGAAAATGTTACGCATGGGTTCGGGGCGAGGCAGATCCTCGAGGACGCGTCGTTTCGCCTGCTGAAGGGCGAGCACATCGGGCTCATCGGTGCGAATGGCGAGGGCAAATCGACTTTCCTCAATATCATCACGGGCAAAATTCAGCCAGACGCGGGCAATATCACTTGGTCGCGGCACGTTACGGTCGGCTATCTCGACCAGCATTCCGTGCTGAAGAAAGGCATGACGATTCGCGAGGTGCTGCGGACGGCGTTTAACCACATGTATGAGCTCGAGGCGGAGATGCTGAAAATCTACGAGGACATGGCGCTGCCCGAGAACGCGGAGAAAATGGACGAAATGATGGATGATGCTGGAGAAATTCAGCAAATCCTTGAATACAGCGGATTTTATCAGCTCGATGCGAAGATCAGCGAAGTTGCAGGCGGACTGGGGCTTCGCGACATCGGGCTCGACAAAGATGTTTCTGATCTCTCGGGCGGGCAGAGGACGAAGGTTCTGCTCGTGAAGCTTTTGCTCGAAAATCCGTCGATTTTGATACTGGACGAGCCGACGAACTATCTCGACCACGAGCATATCGTTTGGCTGACTTCGTATCTGCAGAACTACGAGAATGCGTTCATCCTCGTTTCGCACGACATGGAGTTCCTGAATTCCGTTGTCAATGTTATTTACAATCTCGATGGCGGCAATCTCACGCGCTACACTGGCGATTACGAGAATTTCCAGCGCATGTACGAGATTCAGAAGGCTCAGGAGCGAGCCGCTTACGAGAAGCAGCAGGCTGAAATTGAGAAGCTTGAGGATTTCATTGCGCGCAACAAGGCTCGCGTGGCGACCCGCGGCATGGCGGCATCTCGCCAGAAGCAGCTCGACAAGATGGAAATTCTCGAGCGTCCAACTGAGAAAATCAAGCCTGAGTTCGGCTTTCTCATGGCTCGCACGCCGAGCAGATTCGTCGTTACAGCCAAGGACCTCGTGATTGGTTACAGTGCAGACGAGCCGTTGACTCGCCCTGTGTCGTTTACGCTCGAGCGCGGACAGAAGGTCGCAATCGTCGGCACGAACGGGCTCGGAAAAACTACGTTACTCAAGACTATTCTCGGCAAACTCTCGCCTCTCGGCGGCAGTGTCGAGCTCGGGGATTATCTCTTCCCTGGGTACTTCGAACAGGAGGCGGGGCGCGACTCGGATGTTACTGCGCTCGACACGTTCTGGGCACAGTTCCCTTCTATGGAAAATAGAGAAGTCCGCCTCTGCCTTGCAAAGTGCGGACTTACAAATGAGCATATTACGTCGCAGATGCGCGTGCTCTCTGGTGGCGAGAATGCGAAGG
>CAVGSW010000151.1:0-2283 GCA_963631945.1 Flexilinea sp.
ACGACGCAAAGCAGGCTGGTGAGGTCATGAGCCAAATCACCAACGACCTTGACAAGGTCTCCGAAGCACTGCAAACAGGTCTGATTCGCCTCTTCGTAGCAATCGGGACGATTATTGGCGCACTCATAATGATGTTTAAGTACAGCGTTTTGATGACTGTTGTATTCCTCGGGTTCACAGCGATTTCGCTCATACTGACAGCATGGGTATCTAGCAAAACGCTAAGCCTTGCGACCGCTCGGCAGGAGGCTGTTGGCGAGCTGAACGGGCTCGTCGAAGAAGCCTATAGCGGAAGAATGGTCATCAAAGCATTCCAATACGAGGAACAGAGTTCGAGCGATGTTCATGCCGCTGCTGAGAAGCTCGCCCGTGCCGCCGAGAAAACAGATTTCGTAATCTTCGCGGTCAACCCAGGGATTCGCCTCGTGAATAGGTTCGGAATTGTTGCAGTCGCAATCATCGGTGGCTGGATGGTGCTCGGCGGACGAATGACACCAGGCATTTTTCAAGCGTTCTACCAGTACCTGAACCAAGCAGGCGAGCCGATTACCGAGCTTGCTTACATGATAAACTCACTGCAGTCGGCATTTGCCTCAATGAAGCGTGTATATAGCTTGATGGATGAAACCGAGATGCCGCCTGACGTGCCAGCGGATGCCGCAGCAAATGCTGGAATCACCGCGATAGAAACTATGAATGACGGCAGTGCAATAGCTGCGAACGGCAATGCAGCTGCGAGTGATAACGGGGCAACGAACGCTCTCGGCAAGATAGAATTCGAACACGTCCGCTTCGGCTACAGCCCAGAAAAGATTCTTATGCAAGATGTTTCGTTTGAAGCCAAGCCCGGGCAGATGGTCGCAATCGTCGGCGAGACGGGCGCTGGCAAGACAACGCTCGTTAACCTCCTCATGCGTTTTTACGATGTGAACGGCGGCAAGATTTTGCTTGACGAAAATGATATAATGGAAATGAGCCGTGCTGGTCTCAGAAGCCGTTTCGGCATGGTTCTTCAAGATACATGGTTATTTGAAGGGACGATTGCAGAGAACATCGCATACGGTCGTCCTGATGCGAGCCGCGAGGAAATCATTGCAGCGGCTAAGGCTGCACGCGCCGATTTCTTCATCCGCACGCTTCCGAAGGGTTACGACACAGTGCTCACGAACGATGCAGAGAACATCTCGATTGGTCAGCGACAGCTTCTGACCATCGCCCGCGTGTTCCTCTGCGACCCGTCGATTTTGATACTTGACGAGGCAACGTCGTCCGTCGATACTAGAACCGAGATGGAAATCGGCAAGGCAATGCATGCTTTGATGGAAGGCAGAACGAGCTTCGTAATCGCCCATCGCCTTTCTACGATTGTAAACGCTGACATGATTCTCGTCATGGAAAACGGGACGATTATAGAAAAAGGTACGCACGAAGAGCTTCTCGCTGCGGGTGGTGCCTACGCCAGCCTCTACAACAGTCAGTTCGCATAGTGCATAGTGCATAGAAAAAGCACAGGATAAAATTCAATCCTGTGCTTCTTTTTTTACTTTCTTATACCGCTATAGGGATGTTCTTGACTTGCGGGCCTGTCTGGTAGTTCTCAACTGTAATGTCGTCTGTCGTGAACCGGTAAAAATCCTTGATGTCAGGATTTAGTGTTACTTTCGGGGCTGGGTACTGCGGACGACTGATGAGTTCCTCGATTACTGGCACATGCTTGTTGTAAATGTGCGCATCGGAAATCACATGCACGAGCTCGCCTGCCTCGAAACCGCTGACCTGTGCGAACATCATCAGCAGGAGCGAATATTGCACAACATTCCAGTTGTTCGCTGCCAGAATGTCTTGCGAGCGCTGGTTGAGAATCGCATTTAGACGATTTCCAGTTACATTGAATGTCATGCTGTATGCGCAAGGCTCGAGGTTCATCTCAGACAAATCCTCGAAATTGTATATGTTCGTCATGATTCGCCTTGACTGCGGCTGATTCTTTAGCTGCCAAAGTACATTGTCCACTTGGTCCATCACCCCTTGAGCAAACTGGTATTTTTTGCCCATTTGATAGCCGTAAGCCTTGCCGATTGAGCCATTTTCGTCTGCCCACTCGTCCCAAATATGCGGCTTGAGATCGTGAATGTTGTTCGATTTTCTCTGCCAAATCCAGAGAATCTCGTCCATCGCCGACTTGATTGCTGTCGGGCGTAGCGTCAGTGCTGGGAATTCTTCCGACAGGTCATAGCGATTGACTACGCCGAATGTCTTGATAGTATAAGCTGGTGATCCGTC
>CAVGSW010000152.1:0-2223 GCA_963631945.1 Flexilinea sp.
AATATAGGAAGGGGCTTTGGATAAGGAACATTGAAAATGCTAAATACGAGGATGGAGCTCACCCGAATACGTGGAAGAAATGGCAACAAATCTTAATTTTTCATATTGCCCAAAATCTACAACTTTATTAATTTCTCAAAAAACTTTTGAAATTGTGCTGAAAGCAACGTTTGAATGTGGTACTATGTTACTGTTAATAAGTGTAACGAAAGAAGATACGCTAGGGCTTGCGTGAAGTCTAGTGAGTCCGAAGAAGAACGAGATAGTAAGACAATTTTGGAGGTTTTGATGAAGAAAAGGATAATTGGATTGGTGCTGATTGGGGTCATGCTTGCGGGACTTGGATTCTGGGAGTTTTGGGGCAGGAAGAACCTTGGATACGACGAGATTCTTACATTTAGAGATGATGTTGCAGCAGGGACGATTATTTCGGCGAATATGCTGACGACCAAACGTATTGAGTCAGCTCCGAAGGGTGCTCTTGAGCCAGATTATGCAAACAGCATCATCGGAATGGAAGCAAAGCAGCTCATCCCAGAGGGCGAAACTATATATGAAGCGTATTTCGAAGAAAGCAGGTTTACGACTGGCGGAAACACAGGTCGATACGTGCTTTCGATTCCAAACGACTGGCTAAAGTCCTATCCGCAGACGCTACGGCGTGGCGACCGTGCGTATTTCTACTGCGGAGGTAGCATAATCACGGATGCCGTTGTCGCCTACGCAAAGGACGGTAGTAATCAGGAGGTTCAGTCGACGGATGATGAGAGGCTAGTTGGCAGTGCTCCTGTCAGCTTGGTAGAAGTCATAGTGACGGAGCAGCAGGCAAAAAAGCTTGCAAACCTTGCGGACAAAGGCAACAAGTTCGTAATCCTTTATTCGTAGGAGGCTCACGTCATGAAAATTAATAATATAAATAACATAAAAGAGAAAGTTTCTCCTCCATTGTGGCTAGGCTCAGTGCTAGATTTAAAGAAAAACGCTGAAACTGCTAGCATTGAGCCAGCCACAGGATTACTCGCAGAAACGAGCCTTAAACCAGTAGCAAAATCTCGGACAGAGCTTGCTACAGAAACTGGAGAAGGCTCAGCCGTAGAAGAAGGCTCAGAAAAACTGGTGACCCCAGTTATGAGCTTTGAGCAGGTCTGCGAGTATGTAAAAGGAGTTTTTGATACAGAGTGGCAATCACTCGATGACTTTGAAAAACAGGAAAGGCTCGAACTGGAAAAAGCCGCAATCCTCGGATATGAAGATGCGATGCAGTTTTATAAGGAAAGGATTGCGGCAATCTGCGGGGCGGCATCACTCCATACGGCCGCCCCGCCAGCCTGGTACGAGAGCTTGGTGGAGGGTGTGTTTGCTGAGCTTTACGGGCTTGCAGGCCTATCCCCCTGGGTTTATGACAAGACCGAAGCATACAAAAATTCATCCTCCGCCAAGCTCATCGGTGACAGACTTTACTGCCTGATAGACGGAAAGCCTTGCCTGCAGCCGCAGCGAATCTCAGAAGAACGAAGGCGGCAGCTCAAACGTGCTTTCCTCATGACAAACCCGAGCGAGCGCATGGAAAAAGGCTTTCATGAGCTTTACCTCACAAACGGAATCAGAATCACGATATATTCTGGCAGCAGGACAAAGCCTGGTCAGGACATAATGGTTTTTAGAAAATATATTTTGAAAGACCTGAGCCTTGAGCACATGGCGGATCTTGGGACAATCCCGAGGGATGCGATTCCACTGTTTGAGCTCATGGTGAAGGTCGGGTTCAACGTGATATTCGCAGGTCCCGTCAGGTCAGGCAAGACGACTTTCCTTCAGATGTGGCAGAGGATGGAAAGTCCAGACATGGAGGGACTTGCGATATCAACTGACCCCGAAACGCCGTGGGAAAAGATAATGCCAGGTGCACCGATAATGCAGCTCGTGGCTGACGGTGATGACCTTGCTAGCATAAGCAAGTCCCTGCTCAGGGGCGACAATGACTATGTAATCTTGGAAGAAATGAGAGATGCGCAGAGCTACAGGCTCGCACTTGACCTGGCGAGCATAGGTCACGGCAGATGCAAGGCAACGGTGCACACGACAGATGTTGCGAGCCTGCCGTATAAGCTTGCCTCAAAGATAAAAAGCGAGTACGGCGGCGATGAGCAGAGCCTGATTTCGCAGGTGTTTGCTAGCTTTGACTATGTGCTAGAGTTTGCACAGGACAAGGACAATAGGGCA
>CAVGSW010000153.1:0-2189 GCA_963631945.1 Flexilinea sp.
GGCACGCCGAGCGCAAAGATTTTCGCAAAATACGGAATTGACAAGAACAAGTTCCTCGAGGCTTTGTCAAAGGTTAGAGGAAACCAGAGGGTTACGAGCCAGAACCCAGAGGATAACTACGACGCATTGAACAAATACGGACGTGACCTTGTAGAGATGGCACGTGAGGGCAAGCTTGACCCAGTCATCGGTCGTGATGCGGAGATAAGACACGCGGTACAGATTCTTTGCAGAAGAACGAAGAATAACCCAGTGCTCATCGGTGAGCCAGGCGTCGGCAAGACAGCCGTAGTCGAAGGACTTGCGCAGAGAATCCTGAACGGCGACGTTCCAGAAGGTCTGAAGGACAAGACTATATTCGCTCTTGACATGGGCTCGCTGATTGCAGGCGCAAAGTTCCGTGGCGAGTTCGAGGAAAGACTCAAGGCGGTCCTCAACGAAGTCGAGAAATCCGAGGGCAGGATTATCCTCTTTATCGATGAAATTCACAACATCGTCGGAGCCGGCAAGGCAGAAGGCTCAATGGATGCGGGCAATTTGCTCAAACCAAAGCTAGCAAGAGGCGAGCTGCACTGCATCGGCGCAACTACGCTTGACGAGTACAGAAAATACATAGAAAAGGACGCGGCACTCGAAAGAAGATTCCAGAAGGTTCTCGTAGACCAGCCATCGGTTGAGGATACGATTTCCATTCTGAGAGGCCTGAAGGAGAGGTTCGAAATCCACCACGGCGTTAGAATCACAGACGGCGCTTTGATCGCGTGCGCAACGCTTTCCGATAGATATATCAGCGACAGATTCCTGCCAGACAAGGCAATCGACCTGATGGACGAGGCAGCAGCCAAGATCAGAACAGAAATCGACAGCATGCCTACGGAGCTCGACGAGATTTCGAGAAAGATCATGCAGCTTGAGATAGAAAAGCAGGCGCTCGGCAAGGAGACCGACAAGGCTTCCGCCGCAAGACTTGCAACGCTTGAGAAGGAGCTGGCATCGCTCAAGGACGAGGACGCAGTTCTCAGGGCTCAGTGGGAGAACGAGAAAAAGGCAATCTCCGAGGTCAAGGGCACGAAGCAGCAAATCGAAGAGGTTAAGCGTCAGATGGAAGAGGCGGAGAGAAACTACGACCTTGAAAAGCTTGCACAGCTCAAGTACGGCACGCTTCCTGAACTCGAAAAGAAGCTCGAAGAGGAAAAGCAGAAGGCTGAGAATGTCGACGGCAACGAGGCAAGACTCCTCAAGGAAGAGGTTACCGAAGAAGAAATCGCTGAGGTTATCTCCGGCTGGACTGGCATCCCAGTTGCAAAGCTCGTCGAGACTGAAAGAGAAAAGCTCATCCAGCTGCCGCAGATTCTCCACAAGAGGGTTATCGGACAGGACGAGGCTGTCAGCGCAGTTTCCGAGGCAATTCTTCGTGCAAGGGCAGGCCTGAAGGACGAGAATAGACCAATCGGTTCGTTCATTTTCCTGGGACCTACTGGTGTCGGCAAGACAGAGCTTGCCAAGACGCTTTCTGAGGCGATGTTCGATACAGAGCGGAACATGATCAGAATCGATATGTCCGAGTACATGGAAAAGCACTCAGTTTCTAGACTTATCGGTGCGCCTCCAGGATATGTTGGCTACGATGAGGGCGGTCAGCTGACTGAGGCGGTTAGAAGAAAACCTTACAGTGTAATTTTGTTCGATGAGATTGAAAAGGCTCATCCGGATGTATTTAATATCTTGCTGCAGCTGCTTGACGATGGCAGACTTACTGATAACCAGGGCAGAACGGTCGACTTCAAGAACACAATCGTTATCATGACTTCGAATATCGGTAGCGCAGAGCTTATCGAGAACATGAATCAGGATGGCGTAATTCCTGAGGAAGTCAAGGAAAAGGTTACGGGCGAGCTCAAGGGCTACTTCCGTCCAGAGTTCCTCAACCGTGTCGATGACATAATCGTATTCGGTGCTCTTACGCTTGAGCAGGTTAAGAAGATTATCGACCTGTCGTTTGCTCAGATTGCGGCAAGACTTACGGATAGAGACATGCACCTTTCGATGACGGATGCGGCTCGTGAGCTCATCGCCAAGGAGTCGTATGATCCGCAGTACGGTGCTCGTCCAATCAAGCGTTACCTGCAGAAGCATATCGAGAACGAAATCGCGGGCATGATTATCCGCGGCGAGCTCATCGACGGCGG
>CAVGSW010000154.1:0-2129 GCA_963631945.1 Flexilinea sp.
AAGGCGACATGAAGCATTGGTCGGAGAACACGTGCTGGCTTTACGATTGCGACTTCGAGTTCCTGAATCAAGAAAATATCAAGAATATAATTCTTTGCGGACCGAGAAGGTTCGACCACAAGCTGAGACTGCTTTTGGCGGGAGTGCCAGAGGAAAAGCTTTCGTTTGCAGAGAAGGAAGTCGACGCACCTGACCAGCTCAAGATGTTTGAAGGCGACAACGTATTCGTGCTGTATGGTACGGACTCGATTGTGCTCGGCAAGAAGGTTTCGGGCGATGTAGAGAATAGGCTGAAAAAGCTCGCAGAGGAGGAGGCAAGATAATGGATAAGATTAAGATTGAAGTTTTGTTTCCAGAAATCGCGAATCTCTATGGCGACCTTGAGAATATAACGTATTTGACTCGCTCCTGCCCTGAGATTGAAGTCGTAAAGACAGGGCTTGCAGACGAGCCGCTGTTCGCAAGCGAGGCACCAGCTCTCATATACATGGGCACGATGTCCGAGAGCGCGCAGGAGCTCGTCATCGAAAAGCTCTCGCAGTATAAGGATATCCTCAAACAGAGAATAGACGAGGGAGTTTTATTCCTTCTTACAGGCAATGCGCTCGAGGTATTCGGGAGCAGAATCGAGTATATCAAGAATGCTTCGAACAAGCAGGTGCTCGGCGAGGCTGAGATGAACAGGGTAATCGATGCGCTCGGATTTTTCCCGACGGTTGCAAGACGCGACATGATGCATAGGTTCAACTCGCTTTATATCGGCAAGTTCGATACAGACATGACAATGGTAGGCTATAAGAGCCAGTTCACACATTCATACACGGACAATGAACTTGATGCTGTGTACAGCTCGTTCGATGCAGCGTTTGAGACGGGCCGCGGTCCTGGACTTAACCCAGGTATTACAGGCGAAGGCATCAGAGTGAACAACTTTATCGCTACATATGTAATCGGACCGCTCCTCGTGCTGAATCCGCCGTTTACGAAGTGGCTGCTCGGCAAGATGGGTGTAGATGCACCTGAGCTTGCATTTGAAGAGGATGCGATGAAGGCTTACGATGTCCGCGTGGCTGAGTATAGCAACGAAAACACGGGATTTTACTACTAAATTTAATTGAAAATAAGGAGAAAATATGTTCAACAGATTTATGGATAGACTCCGCAGAGTTCCGCCGCTGATTTTGATTTTGCTCGCTGTTTTGCTCGTAGAATCGTTCATGAACAGTCAGATGTCAATTTGGGCTTGGCTTTATAGCAAGATTTTGATGATTCCGGCAATTATCATCGGCGTTTCTTGCCACGAGGCTGCGCATGCGTATTCGTCATACAAGCTCGGCGACCCGACTCCGAAGTATCAGGGCAGGCTCACGCTGAACCCACTTGCACACTTTGATGTAGCAGGACTCATCGCGCTGATGTTCATCGGCTTCGGCTGGGGCAAACCTGTCGAAATCAATCCGGATTATTACAAGAATAGAAGGACTGGCGAAATCATCGTAGGTTTCGCGGGAGTTGTTGCAAATCTGCTCATTGCAGTTGTTTTCTCGTTAATCCTGAGAGCGTACATGCAGACAGGCTTTTCAACGAGCACGCTCGGGGACATCATTTACGAGATGATACTTTATATAGTATATATCAACTTGATTTTGATGATGTTTAACCTGCTTCCGATTCCACCGCTCGACGGCTTCGGCATCCTGACGCAGATCTTCAAGCTCGACAAATACAGCTGGTGGTACACATATTATCACTACGGATATTACATCCTGCTCTTCGTAATCTGCCTCGGCTTGCCATCGAGAATCATCTCGCCAGGCGTTTACTTCTTCCTGAATCTATTGTTAGGGTGATAATTATGAATAACACAGGCGTAATTTTAGAAGAGCTTGCGGCAATCGCACGCAAGGATAATAAGGTAAAGCAAAGATTCCTCGATTCGAGGCAGAGCGCAGATCCGTACGGCGAGTTCTGCAAAATCGCTCGTGATCTCGGATACGACATCTCGGTCATGGACATAATCGATGCGGAAGACCAGTACCTCGGCCTGCTCGAAAAGAGCGTAAACGGCGGCGGCGCCAACCACAGCGTCCTCGCCTGGACCGACGACTTCCTCGCCCAGTTCTTCAACG
>CAVGSW010000155.1:0-2105 GCA_963631945.1 Flexilinea sp.
TCGCCAGCGTTTCTCAGGATGCTTGCGCATCTTGCATATGTATATTGAACATAAGGACCAGTCTCGCCGTTGAAGTCGAGAACTTTCTTCCATGAGAAAACGTAATCCTTAATTCTGTTATTCGAAAGTTCGTTGAATACTACAGCGCCGATTCCGACCATCTTCGCGGTCTCCTCGATATTGTCCGTATTTACGCCTTTTTCCTTGATGATATCGCGAGTCTCATCGATTGCGCGGTTGAGAACGTCCTCCAGAAAAACAACTCTGCCAGCACGAGTCGACATCGTACCCTCTTCCAGGCTAACGAGGCCGAATGGAACGTGAACGATATCCTTCGCCCACTCGAATCCCATGAGCTCGAGGATTTTCTTCAGCTGCTGGAAGTGCAGGTTCTGCTGGGAAGCAACAACGTAGATATTCTTGTAGAAATCGTACGTGTCCTTCCTGTACTTCGCGCATGCGATATCACGCGTAATATATAATGTAGAACCGTCGGACTTCAGGATCGGAGCTGGCGTCAGGCCGTATGGCTCCAGGTCAACGATCATCGCGCCCTTCGACTCAACGAGCAAATTCTTCTCCTTGAGATAGTCTACGATTGCAGGCATTTTGTCCGAATAAAATGACTCGCCAGCGTAGGAATCGAACGTGATTCCGAGCATATCGTAAACGCGAGTGAACTCCTTGAGCGATTCCTCTCTGAACCACTGCCAAAGCTCTGTCTCTTCCTTCTCGCCGTGTTCAAGCTTCGTGAACGTTGCTCTCGCCTCGTCCTCAAGCTCAGGATGATTCTCCGCCTCAACGTGGAACTTCGTGTAGTAGCTAAGCAAAGTCTTGATAGGCTCGTCGATAACGTCCTGCTTGTTGCCCCAATGTCTGTAAGCGACGATCATCTTGCCGAACTGCGTGCCGTAGTCGCCGAGGTGGTTGATACGAGTCACATTGTAGCCCATAGCGTCGTAAATCTTGTACAGCGAGTTGCCGATAACCGTGCTTCTGATATGTCCAATATGGAAAGGCTTGGCGATGTTAGGCGAAGAATATTCCACGATAACAGGCTTGCCTTCGCCGACGTTCGATTTACCAAAGTCGTCGCCCTTCGCCAGAACGTCCTCTACAACGCCCGCCACGAGCGCTTCCTTGGAAACGAACATATTTACATAAGCGTTAACCTGCTCAACCTTCTCGAAAATCTCGCTGCCGGACTCTGCAATCTGCTCTGCGATGCCCTTTGCGATGAGCGGCGGAGCCTTGCGGAGCGTCTTGGCAAGCTTGAAACATGGGAAAGCATAGTCGCCCATCTTCGCATCCTGCGGCACTTCGATCATGTCGCGAATCGTCTCAAATTCAAGGTCTGGCGCCGCGGCCTGGATCAATTTCGCAATTTCATTCTTAAAATCAATCATTTCTATTTTTCCTTTCTCAGTAAAATTTTTCTTCCGATAAAAATTCTCTTTCCGACAAAAATCTATTCCGCCGAATTTATTTCTTCAATAAAATCTTTCTCCGTCATCACATCGATTCTCGCCCTTCTCAGCATCGATGCAAACACGCCATCTCCGTCCACGAGCGTCCCGCTGAACGTTCCGTCGTAAATTTTGCCGACTCCGCAAGATGGGCTGTTCGCCTTGAGAATCGCGCCTTCAATCGGCTCTCCGTTCATCGCCGCCATCTGCGTGCATATCTTGAACGAAATCTCCGCGCCCTTGAGGAATTCCTCGGTCACGTCGTCTCCGCTCTTGCTCAAAATCCTATTGCCAACCTTCTCGGAAGGCTCTCTCGGTGTGGGGAGGTTCCCCGCGCTCTCTGGGCATACGACGATGTGCTTGTGATTCTCGCAAAATTCGATGACCTCTTCGCAGCGGTTGTTGCCGCCGTCGTACTTGCAATTGTGCCCCAGAAGGCACCCGCTAACTACATACATATGCTCTACTCCTTCAATTTGACGACCGTCACGCCGTCGCCGCCCTCGTTGTAGGCTCCTCGCTTATAGGAGGCGACGAGCTTGTGCTTGTTCAGGCTGCGGCGGATGCCCTCCTTCAGAACTCCCGTGCCGTGACCGTGGATGATCATGACCTCCTTGAGTCCCGCCATATAGGCATCGT
>CAVGSW010000156.1:0-2063 GCA_963631945.1 Flexilinea sp.
TCTATATCCCTCGTATCTTACTAATTCAAGAGTTATATCGTCTATTTGCGATTCATATGTTTTCAAGGTCGTGGGCTCGCATCGCCTATTTGCGATTCGTAGCCTGTAGCACTTGCAATCAGCGGCTTCTGTCTATTTCACATCTATAATTGCAAATGCTTGTTGGATGATTTCTTCCTTACGCTCGCTTGCACCCGCAAGGTGCAAATACCCAATCAAAGCCTCAAAAGCCGTCGCATATTTATAGTCCATTGCGTCTGCATTCTTTGGCTTGCTCGCTGTCTTGTGGTTTCTCGCCCTGCGTACAAGCGCCTCTTCATCCTGCGATAGGAACCCGTCAGCGAGCATTTTCTTTACGGCTTTTGCCTGCCCGCTCGCCTTGACGTACTTGATGGCTCGCTTGTGCAGCGCATCCACATGTGCTCCGTATGCCAGCTGCTTGTCGCCGGAGCTTTCCAATACGCGCGTTCTCACGTATATTTCATAAACGGCGTCGCCTATATAGGCGAGCGCCGTCGTGTTTATCTCTTTTACATTCATTTTACTATATACTATGCCTTGATGAGCTGTGGACCTTGCGGAGTATCCTTGATGGCATATCCACGAGCCTTGAGCTCATCTCTGATTTCGTCCGCACGAGCAAAGTTCTTTGCCTTACGAGCTTCCTGTCTCTCTTCGAGAAGTGCTGCGAGCTCATCGTCGATTACGATTTTCTCTTCGAACTCCTGCTGAAGAAGTCCGAGCACGCTCGCAAGTTCCATAAGAGTATCGAGCGACTTCTGTGCGAACTCCTTGCTTGCTCCGTCCTTGACAGCCGTGTTGATAGCCGTTACAAGTTCGAATACCGCGGAGATTGCATCTGCAGTGTTCAGGTCATCATCCATTGCTTCGATGAACTCCTGTCTATATTTATCGTAAGCTGCGAGCTTTTCTTTCTCGTCGTCAGTCATGTTGCCGCTGCCAGTCTCGATGAGGTGCGCAAGGTTTGACTTCGCGTTTCTCAGACGAGTCATCGCGTTCTTTGACTGTTCCAAAATCTCCGAGTTGAAATCGATAGGTCCTCTGTAGTGACCGCTGAGGATGAGGAATCTCAGAACCTCGCCGTCGTAATGCTCGAGCAGGTCACGAACTGTCTTGAAGTTGCCAAGCGACTTGGACATCTTCGTGCCGTCGATATTGATATATCCGTTGTGCATCCAGTAGTTGGAGAATGTGCAACCGTTATGTGCCTCGGACTGAGCGATTTCGTTCTCGTGGTGCGGGAACTGAAGGTCTTCGCCGCCAGCGTGGATGTCGATTGTCGAACCGAGGTATTTCTTTGCCATAGTCGAGCATTCGATGTGCCAGCCCGGACGGCCCATGCCCCATGGAGATTCCCATGCGATCTCGGAATCTTCCTTGCGAGCCTTCCAAAGTGCGAAGTCAAGCGGATCTTCCTTCTTCATATCGTCAACGCTTCTCGTTCTCTCGCTTGCGCCCTGAATGAGTTCGTCGATATTCTTGCCGGAGAGCTTGCCGTAGCCTTCGAACTTACGAGTTCTGTAGTAAACGTCGCCCTGTGATTCGTAAGCATAGCCCTTGTCGATGAGGTCCTGAACGAATTTGATGATATCGTCCATAGTCTCGGAAACCTTAGGGTGAACCGTCGCTTTCTTGACATTGAGTGCAGCTGCATCCTTATAGTATTCTGCGATGTACTTCTCAGAAACTTCAGGAGCTGTGATGCCCTCTTCCTTTGCACGGTTTATAATCTTATCGTCTACGTCGGTGAAATTCTGTACGAACTTTACTTTATAGCCGCGATATTCGAGATATTTTCTCATCGTGTCGAAAACGACGAATGGGCGAGCGTTACCGATGTGGAAAAAGTTGTAGACTGTCGGTCCGCAAACATACATCTTAACCTTGCCCTCTTCAATTGGCTTGAATTCTTCTTTTTTTCTTGTCAGCGTGTTATAAATTCTCATTTTCGCTTCCCTCTTTGCTTTCGTCTTTTACTTCTTTTTCCTCGTTCTTCTCGCGAATGAACTCCATCAAATTCTCTTCCAAGTTCGATGAACCAG
>CAVGSW010000157.1:0-2035 GCA_963631945.1 Flexilinea sp.
CCGCAACGCACTCGAAGCGATGAAAGTCTGCCAAATCGCAGTCGAGAACGAGTAAGAAGGCTTGAGAACGAGTAATAGGCTCGACAACTAGTAAAAAGCTTGAAAATCAGAAGATTATGGCGGGTATAACAAAAAAATATCGTTGACAACGCCGTACGGCAAAGTGTATAATACAAGAAAAGAAATACAGCCGAACGGCATAATTTTCAGACCAAGGAACAAAATATAGTCGTACGGCAAAATTATTTACAAGTTTATTGCGATAACGCCGTACGGCATGTTTTTTCTTAAGGCATTTGCATGCTGGAGAACATTAGAAGGACGATAAAACATGGAGAAGATATTTGACGCAGCAAGCCTCGGAGGAGCAATCCGCCGCAGGAGAAAAGAACTGAATTACACGCAGAGCTACCTTTCGGAAGTCAGCGGACTGAGTATAACCTTCATCTCTGACATTGAGAACGGCAAGGCGACCGCAGAAATCGGCAAAACAATCCGCCTCATAAATCTGCTCGGCATGGATGTGCAGCTAGAAAGAAGGAGCTAAGCAATGTTCGACCTGAGGATAATGATTGAGCTTGGCGGCATAGAAAAATACATTGGAAGCATCACAGGCACGAGTCACACAGATGCTGTATTTGTTTATGCTCCAGAGTATCTAGCAGATGAAAATAGCAAGGCAATTTCTATAAGTTTGCCACTTGATGAGAGGAAATTTGACCCAGTGAGGACGGAAAATTTCTTTGAAGGGCTTTTGCCTGAAGGGTTTACAAGAAGATGCGTTGCTGAGTGGCTACGGGCTGATGAGCGAGATTATATCGCTATTCTCGCGGGACTCGGCAAGGAATGCCTAGGAGCAATCAAAGTGGTAACGCAAGGAGAGCCAGAGATAGCGGCAGATTACAGACTTCTCACCAGCGACGAGGTAAGGCTGCTAGCAGAAGAAGGCGCGAGCAAATCCGCAGATATAGTTGTGAAGTCTCATCTTTCGCTCACTGGAGCATCTGGCAAGGTTGGACTTTATTTTGACAGCCAGAGCGGCAAGTGGTACCAGCCGATAGGCGATGCTCCGAGCACGCACATAGTCAAGCAAAGTCATGTGAGACTAAATCGAATTGTGACAAACGAACAGCTTTGTCTGATGACGGCTAGGAACCTTGGAATAGCAACGGCAGAGAGCTTTCCGATAATGACGGATGCTGCGGGGAGCGATGATTTGCTACTTGCTACCAAGCGGTACGACAGAGAGTTTCCGGATGCGGATCATGGGAGCTTGATAGATGCGACGAATCTGGCAAATCCGACAAATATGTCGAATGCAGGAAACACTGTCAAGAAACCTATAAACGGCTTGCCTGTGCCATTTCGCTTGCATCAAGAGGATTTTGCTCAGGCACTTGGAATCGCAGCCGCAGACAAGTATGAGAAGGACAATGCGGGATATCTGGCAAAGGCATTTGACATCCTCAGGAAATACTCAGCAGAGCCGATTGAGGATCAGCTGAGGCTTTGGGATATATGCGTGTTTAATTACCTAGTTGGAAACACCGATAATCATATAAAGAATATTTCGCTTTTGTATACGAAGGACCTAGGGGCAGTTCGGCTAGCACCTGCGTATGACCTCGTAAGCACTGCGGTCTATGAGAGCAGCTCGGAGGACATGGCACTTGCCATCGGAGGCGAGTATAACCTGCGCAAGATTACGAGAAAGTCTTTCGAGGAGGAAGCAAAGAAAGTAGGACTCGGCGCAAAGCTTGCGATGAAGCACTTTGACGAGATGGTGGAAGCTTTCCCAGAGGCACTTTCGAAGGCAAAGGATGAGGCGGAGAGCATGGGACTGCCAGGGGCAGCTGAAATAGCTGAGACAATTCTTGGCAAGAATCAAGAAGGAATGAGAAGATAAGGTGACACTTTGAGTGTCACTTTTGATGGCACTTTGAAAATAAATATTATTGGAGGAAAGAAAATGTTGAAAGTTAGAAATGGCGTCAGGGAGGACCTGGCGAGGATAATGGAGATTTATAGGTATGCA
>CAVGSW010000158.1:0-2027 GCA_963631945.1 Flexilinea sp.
ACATTATATTTGCTCTGCGCTGCTTTCATCTGGGGTTTCGCGCTCGTTGCCCAGAAGGCAGGCATGACATATATGGACGTATTCGGCTTCACATCCGTGCGTTGCCTGCTCGGCGGAGTTTCCATGCTCCCGCTCGTCGTTTATCGTGCGAAGAAGGCTCGCAGCAAGGCGATTGGCGAATCGCAGCCAGAGGCTGCCGCCGCAAATGCGTCGCCAGCCACTGGCAATGTCCATGCCGCAACCGCCAAGGATTACATCCTCGGCTCCGTCGAGTGCGGCCTTTTCCTACTCGGCATCATGCTCTTCCAACAGTTCGGCCTACCGCACACGACGGTCGGCAAGGCCGCCTTCATTACAGCTCTGTACATCCCGCTCACACCGCTCATCCAGATATTCTTTGGCAAGAAAACACCGCGCACCGTTTGGTTCGGCGGCGGTGTTACGCTCATCGGTCTGTACCTGCTCTGCTTCACTGGCGGACTCAGCGGCTTCGGGTTCGGTGACCTGTGCATGCTCGGCGCTGCGCTCGCCGCTGCACTTCAGATGATAGCGGTCGAGAAATGGGTGCAGCGGCTCGACGGCGTCACGCTCTCCTGCTTCCAGTTCTTCGTTGTCGGCATCATCTGCCTGCCATTCGCAATAGCAAGCGGCAACCTGACCATCGACGCAATCCAGAAAACTTTGATTCCAATTCTGTACGCAGGCATCTGCTCGTGCGGCTTCGGCTACACGTTCCAAATCCTCGGCCAGAAGTACACAACAGCGGCCAAGGCCGCAATTTTGCTCTCGCTCGAGACAGTTTTCTCGCTACTCGCAGGCCTAATTTTCTACCACGAGCTCCTGTCTGCAGTCGAATACGCAGGTTGCCTCGTCATGTTCCTCGGCGTCCTCCTTAGCCAGCGCACTCCGAAATAAAAAAAGTGCCACCCTTTCGGGTAGCACTTCTGAAAGCTGAAATCCAGCAGACTAACGCTTTGAGAACTGACTTGCTCTTCTTGCTTTCTTGAGTCCGTATTTCTTTCTTTCTTTCATTCTTGGGTCTCTTGTTAAGAAACCAGCAGCCTTGAGCTGAGGTCTATAAGCTTCTGCGTCTGCTACGCAAAGAGCTCTGGAAATGCCGTGTCTAAGTGCACCAGCCTGACCTGTAAATCCGCCGCCGTGTACAGTTGCGATAACATCAAACTTGCCTTCGCAGCCAGCAACCTCAAACGGTCTCTTTACCTCTCTCTTAACGATTTCCATTCCGAAGTAATCTTCGATGTCTTTCTTGTTGACAGTGATCTTTCCAGTTCCAGGGATTAATCTAACTCTAGCTACTGAACTTTTTCTTCTGCCAGTTCCTTGATATTGCATCTTTGCCATTGTCTATTCCTCCCTTTCCTTAAAATTCCCACGTCTCAGGCTTCTGTGCAGTATGCGGATGCTCTGCGCCAGCATAAACCTTTAACTTCTTGTACATCGCTCTGCCAAGCTTGCCATCAGGAAGCATACCCTTTACGGCATGTCTGATGATCTCTTCAGGTTTTCTAGCTTGAAGTTTCTCAAATGTGATCTCACGAAGTCCACCTGGGTAACCAGTGTGTCTCTTATAGATCTTTTCTTTTCTCTTCTTGCCTGTAACCTCAACCTTCTCAGCGTTGATAACGATTACATAGTCGCCGCAGTCAACATGCGGTGTGTAGATAGGCTTCTTCTTTCCTCTAAGGATGGAAGCAACCTCGGATGCAAGTCTACCAAGAGTCTTGCCTTCTGCATCGATAACGTACCACTTACGTTCAACCTCTGCAGGTTTTGCGATGAATGACTTCATTTTCTGTTCCTTTCCGCCTACTGGGATTTCCACGCATTCGCGCCTCCACGCTCGCATTCGAACGCCTCGGCACACTCGCGCCATCCGCCCCATCGCAAGGAGCGAAGAAAATCTGTTTCGACTTTGTCTACTCGGATTCAAAAGAATCGTTTTCGATATACTAAATATATTAGTTTCGGGTCCCGGACGGATTCCCATCCTGCGCCCGTGCACGCAA